>JARGOD010000191.1 GCA_029210205.1 Verrucomicrobiales bacterium
CGATTAGCGCATCAACCGGCAAAGCGGCCTACGACTTTATCCTTTCCTCGATCCGATTGGCAAAAGCAGGTTTGGTCGATGGGGTTTCGACGGCGCCGATCAATAAGGAAGCCCTTAATTTGGCGGGAGTGAAAGAGCCGGGGCACACCGAGATTTTTGCGAACGAAACGGCGACCGAAAAATTCTGCATGATGATGACCTCCGAGATCATCACTTGTAGCCTCGTCACCGTCCACGTGGGTTACCGTGAGGTGCCGGCAATGCTCACAGCGGAGAGAATTGTCGAAGTTATCGAGCTGACGCGCGCAGCGATGTCGCGAATTCGGGGGCGTGAACCGAAGATGGTCGTGTGCGGTTTGAATCCTCACGCTGGCGAAGGTGGGCTCTTTGGAAATCGAGAGGAGGAGAACATCATCCTACCGGCGATGGAAAGAGCTCGAGCCGCCGGGGCTGATCTCGTTGGCCCGCTGCCGCCGGACACGGCTTTTCTCGACTGGCGACGCGCTGAAACGGATGCTTACATTTGCATGTATCACGATCAGGGATTGATCCCCCTGAAGGCACTGGCCTTTGACGAGGCGATCAATGTGACGCTTGGGCTTCCGATCGTGCGGACTTCGGTTGATCACGGAACAGCGCTCGATATTGCCTGGCAGGGGAAAGCGAATCCGGGGAGCATCGTTGAAGCGGTTCGTCTCGCCGCGCGCCTCACAGAGGCTTAGTCCAGATCGCTTTCTTCGTGAGTGAAGGCAGCCATCTCTCCGTCACCAAGATACATGAGTAGGATCGCTCCAGGCGTAGCGACCGCCTCAAAGAGATCCATCATCATCTCCTCCTGGTCCGGCCAGGGGTAAACGTAAAAGAGATCGACCTCCTCCGGATCGAGCCCGTCATATTGAGGTGTCCCGACAGAGCCACCGCGAGGAGTTGTGATGTCAGGAGAGATGAGATCTTTTCCTCCGTGGCCCTCGCTCTCTTCAAATCCATCGGGGAGGTAGCTGATGTTGAGGATTTCGACGGGGAGATCCAAATCTTCCATCAGCTTAGTTGCGCGAGTCACGAGTTCCTCTTCGATCTCGATACCGTAGGTGCGCATTCCGGCTAGGGCGGCGATGCCGGCGGCAATTCCGAAGCCACAGCCCCATTCGCAAAAGACGTTTCCCTGCAACAAGCCTTCTTCCTGCAAAAAGACGATCGCAGAATGGAAAAGGGATGGATCACTTTGAATGTATTTGGGATAACGCAGGCCAAGACCGGCGTCGTAGAATTCATCAGCACGGCGGTTCGCTTCCTTGATGAAAGCCGAAATCTCCTGCGGAGGTGCTGTCCCATTTGCAGGCAGTATAATTTCTTCCAAAGCCATTCAAAGGGTGGACAAAAATTCGCGGTATAGTTTGAGATGAACTGCCTCGGTATTCCCTGGCCGGTCGATGACGAGAAAGCGAATGTGTGAGTGGTAGGAAGTTCCTGCTGCTACGTCATGTCCAAACAAACTGAAGTAGAGCGCGCTGTGCTGTTCCACTTTATTCCAGTCGGATGGGTCGCCGGACTCCGGAGTGGGCGTGACGCAAACAGCGCTCGTGGAATCAGGGTCCGCAAACTGGATTACTTGAATCGATTCGTTCTCTGCAAAGACGATCGGAAGAGCGGCTGTCTCCGATGCCACGAACGTGGGCCAGGTCCAGTCCGAGTGAAGGCGTCCGGTTTCTTCCTGTGCTTTGCGGGCTTTCTCTCCCAGGGGATAGAAAGGATAGGTTTCGTTCTCGTCTGACTCTGCAGTGGGACGAAGGATCGTCAGTTGCGGCGCTTCAGGATCTCCGAGGTAAACTCCTTGTACCATCTCAAGAGGAGTGTAGGTCGCAGGAAGAAGTTCAAAGTTCGTGATCGACCGGGTCGGGGTTGCTTCAATCGTAAGGTCGATTTGGGCGGGTCCGGTGAGGCGCCAGGTTGCCGAAATGGCGACAGGACGTTCTTCAGATGCTTGCCAGGATAAGCGGGCGCCGTTGTCGAGCTTTTCGACCTGGGCTTCGTAATCTCGCAGTGAACCAAAGGATTCGTTGGCGGAGTAAATACGGTAGAGATTTAGAATTCCCTGATGCCTTCTTTTCGCGCCGACTTTACTCTCCGGCGCATGAAGGTCCTGACCTTTGTAAGTGAGTTTGCGCAGGCCGTGTTTGCCAAAACCCTTGCCCAGTTCACGCGCATCATGAGCGACAAAAACTCCTTCGAAAATCGGGGTTGAGAATTGAAACGCCTCCACTGAATCTTCTTTTATCCAGCTTCGATCTTCTCCAGGACACGAAAAGACGCTGAAAGCGAGGGCCGGAATGATCAAGAAGGGAAAGAGTGTTTTCATGGTGGTAGCCAAGTATGCCCGGATTCTCAGCCAAAGCCAGCCGCTTCCATTTGCTTAAAACTTGACGTTCCTGCTCCCAGTTCATCCTATCGGAAGATCTGATGATGAATCTGAATTTTACGTTGCACCTATCCCTCCTTGTTCTTTCCGGAATTGCTTTTTCGGGCGAGGCGAGGTCATGGCCGGAGGCAGCAGGGCCGAATCGCAATTGGCAAGCCGAAGGAAATCCTCCCACGGAGTGGAGCGCGACACGGGGCGAGAACGTTCGCTGGCGCACGACGCTTCCGGAAGCGGGGATGAGTAATGTCACGGTGTGGGATGATTGTGTTTTCGTGACGGCGCACGTTCCCATCACAAAGCTGGAGGAGAAAGAGGCGGTCACTGACATCATCGGATATTGCCTCGATGCCGATACCGGTGAGATTCTCTGGGAAGTGACCTTGCCCGGAAGCGCCTTTATTTCGCTCGCGGGAGGATTCAC
>JARGOD010000192.1 GCA_029210205.1 Verrucomicrobiales bacterium
CCTGCCGTGAAATTTTCCGCTGAGCAGCCGCTGTTTTCGACGTAACCTGCACCGTGCCAAGCGAAGCCAAGCCAGATCTTCAGAAAAAGCTACGGGACGTCCCTCACAAACCGGGCGTCTACCTGCATCGGGATCGCTTTGGGACGGTGATTTACGTGGGAAAAGCGCGTGATCTTCGCAAGCGGTTGGCTTCCTATTTCACCCCGTCGCGCCAGCGCCTTGCCGAGCACAAGACACGGGCGCTTATTCAGAGCATCTGGGATTTTGATATTCACGAAGTTCGCAACGAGCCGGAGGCTCTGCTCCTCGAAGGGAAGCTCATCAAGGAGTATCGGCCCAAATACAACATCGCCTTTCGGGATGATAAACGATTCCTTCTCGTCAAAGTTCATCCGGATGAGCCCTGGCCCAAGTTTCAGCTGACTCGTTTAAAAAAAGAAGATGGAGCACGCTACTTTGGACCTTTTGCGCACTCGGGAGCCTTGCGGCAAACCGTCTCATGGATGAATCGCGAATTTGGGCTGCGGAGCTGTCGACCGCTGAACCCCGGGGAAAAAGAGTATCAGCATTGCTCGAACGACGTCATTAAAAACTGCACGGCTCCCTGCATCGGCCGGATCACCCGCGATGAATACATGGTGAAAGTTGATCAGGCGTGTGAGTTCATTGCGGGACATTCCAAAGATCTCGTCAGATCGATCGAAGAGGAAATGGCGGAAGCGGCGCAGAATCTCGATTTTGAGCGGGCGGCCGAGCTCCGTGACATGATCGACAATCTGAAAAAGACACTGCGACCAACGCGTCAGTTCAAGCGCCGCGGCGTTCCCGGGAAAGCGATCAACCCCGAAGAAGACGTCAAAGAGTTACAGGAGTATCTCCAGATGGAACGCGAGCCTACGGTGATGGAGTGCTTCGATATCTCGAACATTTCCTCCAATCACATCGTTGCCTCGATGGTGCGTTTCCGAAACGGAGTTTCGGACAACAGCAACTACCGTCGCTACCGGATCAAGACGGTGAAAGGGCAGGATGATTTTGCGAGTATGGCCGAAGTGATTCGTCGGCGCTATTCGCGCATTCTCCTCGAAGCTCGCGAGCGGGTTGGTGATGAGGCTGCTGATGTCTCGCAGGAAAATCCACTCGATGCGATGCGCAGGCTCGAGGTTGAACTGGCAGAGGCGGAGGTCGCGAAGAAAAAGCCTTTCGTTCGTCTTCCCGACCTCGTCATCGTCGACGGGGGCAAAGGACAGCTCAGCATGGCGGTGAAGGAGTTGAATCGTCTCGGCTTGCACGATCTTCCCGTTATCGGTCTCGCGAAGCAGCGCGAGGAAGTTTTTGTCCCGGGGGAATCAGAGCCGATTTTGATTCCGCACAGCAAAGGCGCGCTCAAGCTATTGCAGCGAATTCGTGATGAAGCTCACCGCTTCGCAAACGGGTATCACCAGCTCCTCATGAAAAGGAGAGTGGAGGAAAGTATTCTCGACGATTGCCCTGGAATAAGTCGGGCGAGAAAAGAGCGACTCCTTGAGAAATTCGGGTCAGTGAGCCGGATGAGAAAATCCGGGGCCTCTGATTTTGCGAGCGTTTCCGGTATCACAGAGAAACTGGCTGAAGAAATTGCACATTTTTTGAAAACCCACTAGGGGATCACCCGTATTGGAATTGGGCCAGAGCCTCATTTCGTGCTATTCTCGAGGTCTAAACCATCAATTTGCATGGCGAACCTACGAACTTACCTACTTCTTTCCTCCATTCTTCTCCCCGGCTTGCTGTGCACTTCCCTCCGCGCGCAGGCGGTTCAGAGCGATCTTGGTGAGGATGCTCAGGCGATCATTGATGCTCCTGCGGTTCCTCTGCAGGATCAGCCTGCGATCCCTGACACCATTGCGATTCCACGTTTTGAGGAGACAGCCCCGGTCGCTGCCCAACCCGTGATCGTTGCCCAGCCGATGATCGCTGATGATGTGGAGGCTGTCGAAATCCCCACTGAATTGATTGGCGAGGAGGAGGCAGAAGAAGATGATGAAGTCGAAATGGCGGAGGATGCGACCCTTCAGGAGGAGGTTGATGAGAAGGACTCGACGATCAAGATTATGAAGGGCGTGACGCCGGGTCGTGCTCCGCTCACAGCCAGTGCTCTGCGTGCAAGATCCAAACCTGAACCGCAGGCAAAGCTTGGAACGGATGTCATGACTCGTACCGAGGCGAGACCGTTTACCTTTAAAGTGCCGGCCCCGCGTGGACAGATGCTTGACCGCAACGGGTATCCGTTGGCACAGAGCAAAGTTTCCTACTACGCATCGATTAGTTTCCCCTTCCTCGGAAAAGAGGTCGAAGACGCAGAAGTACTCCGCTACGCAGGTGAGCGCATTCTACACGTCAACAATATCCTTGGATCCGAGTGGGATTTGCCCGGCAAAATCGTCCTGCAGCATTACAAGGAGCGTCGTTGGTTCCCTCTGACTTTTTCTTCCGTTCTCACTGATGAAGAGGTCGATGAGTTGAACCGGCAGCAAATGGAGGGACTCAAGCTTCACCCGGTCTATGTCAGACATTACCCTCAGGAAGACGCGCTCGCACATGTCATCGGTTATGTCGGCAAGCGACCACCACGCACGACCGGTCCGATCGTGAATGATGAGCCGCTCTGGGGGCAGGGCGTCGGCGTCGATGGTCTCGAAGAGGCTTTTGAAACCGATCTCAGAGGCCGCGACGGACGAGTTAATGTCTTGTTCAACCAGGACGGGACGAAAATTAAAGAGGACATCCTCGCCAATCCCAAGCCCGGCTTCAATGTTGTCACGGCGATTG
>JARGOD010000063.1:0-5414 GCA_029210205.1 Verrucomicrobiales bacterium
GCCGTGAGCCGAAGGCACGAGAAACGAATCGAAGCAGAGCAGGAGCGCTCCGAGAAATTACTGCTAAATATCCTTCCCCCGGCGATTGCCGAGCGATTAAAGAACAACGAATCTGTCATTGCTGACCGTCACCCCGAAGTCACGGTTCTCTTCGCCGACATCGTCGGATTCACCCCCTGGGCTGCAAAGACTCCGGCGGAACAACTGGTGGCGCGGCTAAACCGGATTTTCTCCCACTTTGACGACCTCTGCGCCGAGTTTGGATTGGAAAAGATCAAGACGATCGGAGACGCCTACATGCTTTGCGGAGGCATCGACGGGGGCGCCGAGGATGGGGCTCGAGCTGTCGTAGCAGCTGGATTGAAAATGATCGAAGCGATCGAAGAAGAAGCCTCTGAGGCCGACAGCACGCCGCTCGCACTTCGCATCGGCGTTCATACCGGAGAACTGGTTGCTGGTGTGATTGGAAAACGAAAGTTTTCCTACGACCTTTGGGGCGACGCGGTCAACACTGCCTCACGCCTTGAGTCGAGCGGTGAGCCGTCTCGCATCCAGATCTCACAGGCTACCGCAAAATTGCTAGGCGACCACTTTCCGATTGAAGAGGAACGCACTGTCTCACTCAAAGGGATCGGAGATTTCCCGGTTTCTTTCATCGCTCAATCGGATGCATCGTCCTCTTGACCTTCGGCACGAAGGCGCTACATGATGCGGAATGCACCGGGCTATTACCGCATTCAATACTCTGCAGGAAGGAAACCGCCGTTTTGCCGCGGGAGAGTCCAACTACGCTAATCTCTCTTCGGAAGCACGGCGCACTCAGTTGATTGAGTCGCAGGCGCCTTTCGCTGTGATCCTGGGATGTTCTGATTCTCGAGCACCTGCCGAAATCATCTTTGATCAGGGTCTTGGTGATCTCTTTGTGATTCGCGTGGCAGGCAACGTGGTCGCTCCTTCCGGCGTCGGGAGCATTGAATACGCAGTCGAAGCGCTCGGCTGTCGCCTCATTGTTGTGCTTGGTCACTCTTCCTGTGGAGCGGTGAAAGCTACGGTCGACGAGTTACGCGTCCCGCACGAAAATCGTTCTCCTAACCTTGAGTCGATCGTCAGCCGGATCAGCCCGTCAGTACAACCGCTGCTCGATGCGGACATCACAAGCGACACTGACGAACTCGTAAACCACGCGGTGAGGGCAAATATTCGTGCGTCCGTTAGACATCTGAAAGCCGGCTCTCCAATCGTGGAGAAATGGATTGAGGAAGACTTTCTTTTTGTCGTCGGGGCGGACTATTCGCTTGAGACAGGCCTGGTAGAGTTCTTTGATCGCGTGCCCGGCGCCGATGGCCCGCTGGAGTGAGGTCTTTAGGCCTTTTCAAAGCATCGGCCTTCAGAGCACCGGAAGGGGCTGAAGCCCCAACTCCTACTGCGACGAAAACTTCGTCAGCAACCCCTTCTCACGCGCCACGTTCATGACGCGAAGGAACAACACCCCTGCGCCTGCGAGATAGATCACATTCAATCCCGTCGCGAGCGCGAGGGAATTCCAATCCACTTCGCCTGTTTTAAGCGTCCCCCGCATCCCCTCGAAAATATAGGAACATGGCAGAGACTTGGCGACATACTGCAGTGCCACCGGCAGCGCAGACACCGGATAATACACCGCCGCGAAAGGCTGAATAAAAAACGGCACCGCCCACGCCAGCGTCTCAGCGGCCGGTCCCCATCGAACGATTAAAGCTGTCGAGATCATCCCAAGCGCCCAGCCAAAAATGAGCAGATTAAAAATGAAAGGAAGCAAGGCCCATCCAAGCTGAAAAACGTTGAACGAATAGAGAAAGATCGAAAGCACCGACAGCATCGTCACGGTCACTCCCGCCCGCATCAAGCCGACTGCATAGGTCGATCCCAGGTAATCAAAATTCGTCACCGGTGCCGCAAAGACATTGAGAAGATTACGGGACCAGACGTCCTCAAGAAAGAAGATCGCCACCCCCTGCTGCGCGCGGAAAAGCACATCCCAGAGAATCACTGCTCCGATCAAAAAAGTGATTTCATAGGGAAAACTATCATCTGTATTCTGTTGAAGGAACATCGTGAGATATCCCCATACTAACAAATGCACCAGAGGCCAGAAAAGCAATTCCACCGCGCGGATTGGTGTCCGCGTGTAGAGGTAAAGGTAGCGCAAGACGAGCGCCTGCATCGTGCCGAAACTCATGGCGCGACCTCCCCTTTCTGGCTTTCAATGTCGCCGCTTCGGGCCACGCGAATGAAAACACTCTCCAGTGAATCTTCTTTGAAGTGATCGAGAGTTTCGTCCGCCGTGCCCGTGAAGAGTATTTTGCCCTTGTGCATGAAAACGATCCGATCACAGACCTCTTCGACGTCGCGCATGTTGTGCGAGGTGTAAAGAATGCTGGTGCCCTCCTCCTCGCGGATGCGGCTGACAACTTTCCGCACTTTGTCGGCAATGTCCGGATCAAGGCTGGCAGTGGGTTCATCGAGAAGCAACAGCTCCGGCCGATTCAGTAATGCCTTGCAGAGGTTAAGCCGCGTCCCCTCTCCTGCCGACAGCTCTCCACTGATCCGATTCTTCAGATGCGAAATTTCCAGCATCTCCAGTACTTCATCGATGCGATTCGCGAGGTTTGGCACCCGATAGACTTTTCCGAAGACTTTCAGATTTTGCCACACCCGAAGGTTTCCCGGCAGCTGTGTGTAAGTGCTGCAAAAGTTCATGCGCCGCAGGATGCTGATCCGGTTGGTGTGCAAGTCCTCACCGAACACCCGTACTGATCCGTCTGTCGGGGTGACGATCCCGAGAGTCATATTGATCGCTGTCGTCTTCCCGGCTCCGTTCGCGCCGAGCAGACCGAGAATCTCGCCCTTTCCCACCTCAAACGAAATACCATCGACCGAGCGCACTTCGCCGAAGGCTTTGGTGAGAGAAGATACCTGAAGGACGGGGGAATCCATGCGCCCGTTCCCGTAAACCGGACCGCGACAATGCGCAACCACGTAAGCGGACGCGCTTGGGCAAAGATTCATCACCGGTGTAGCCTCGCAGCATGAACCGTCTACGATCTGCCGCCATTCTCGCCAACTGCCTTCTCGTCCTTCCGGTTCTCCTGCTCAATTTGAGCCAGGGAAAAGACTATAACGTGCTCTTCATCATCTCGGATGACCTGACTTACACCGCCCTTTCCTGCTACGGGAATGAAGTCTGCGAAACACCTAACATCGACCGCCTCGCGGAGCGCGGCGTCCGCTTCACCCGTGCCTATTGCCAGGGAACCTATTGCGGGCCCTCACGGGCATCGTTCATGTCAGGCTACTATCCTCATGCAACGGGCGTGCTCGGATACAAGAATCCGCGACCGCAAATCGGCGACCGCGCCACCTGGTCGCAACACTTCAAGGACAGTGGCTACTATGCCGCCCGTGTCAGCAAGATTTATCACATGGGTGTTCCCGGGGGCATCGAATACGGCGGCGATGGTCGGGATCACGATGGCTACAATGGTGCCGACGATGAGCATTCCTGGACGGAACGCTTCAACAGCCCGGGTCCGGAATGGAAAGCAAAAGGAGACGGGGAAACCCTCGAGAACAACCCTGACGGTGCGAAACCGGCGGTGGGAGGTAATACCTTTGTCGTTGTCGAGGCCGACGGAGACGACCTCGTCCACTCCGATGGAAAGACCTCGAAAAAAGCGGCTGAGCTCATCCACGAGCACAAGGACAAGCGCTTCTGGCTCGGGGTCGGATTTGTCAGACCACACGTCCCTTTCGTTGCCCCCCGCCCCTACTACGAGCCCTTCAAACCTTACGAGAAAATGGTTCTGCCTCCCAAGATGCCGGGCGACTGGGATGACATTCCGAAAGCCGGGATCAATTACAAGACTAGCGAAAACATGAAAATGGACATCCGAAGGCAGAAGAAAGCGGTCGGGGGATACTATGCCTCAGTCGCCTACATGGACGCTCAGGTCGGGGTAGTCATGAACGCTCTCGAAGAAGCCGGCATCGAGGATGAGACAATCGTCATCTTCACGAGCGACCATGGCTATCATCTCGGAGAACACGATTTCTGGGCCAAGGTCAGCCTGCGCGATGAGTCCTCCGGCGTCCCCCTCATCATCTGTGTCCCGGGAAAAGAACCCGCGGTCTGCAACAGCCTCGTCGAGCTGATCGACCTCTATCCGACGACGGCCGCACTCTGCGGATTACCCGTCCCGGAACGACTGCAGGGAGAGAATATCGCACCGCTTCTCGATGATCCTACCCTGGAAGTCCGCGACGCCGCCTTCAGTGCTGCCCCGATGCGGAAAGGGGTTTTGCTGCGGACGCAAGACCATGCATTCATCCAGTACCGGGAGGACGCAAGCGACGGCATTGAGCTCTTTGATGTAAACGAAGATCCTGACGGATACACCAACTTGGCGGATGATCCGGAGCATGCCGGGCTGGTGCAGTCTTTCCGGAAAATGATGGACGCAAAGCTCGTCAAAGTCCGCGATAACGATCTGGATATCGAATACCCGTAGCCCGCGATCCTGACTTTCATCTTGTTTTTGAAAACAAGATCCGATTCAATTGGCGCGGGTTCTGCTTTTTCCAAGCAACCTGAACGGGTTCACCCGGCCTTTGACCATGCACACTGTTTCGTCGACCTGCCTGGAGCGGCTTAAGCCGCGAGATTTCATCTTCATCGAATCCGTCCTTCTCGGGCCCAACCGTGGCTCTCCTGATTCCGCCCTGCGATCCCTTTTCGAAGAGGACTCAGCCCTCCTCGACCTTCTTGAGCAGGACAAGCTCTTCCAAGCTATTATCGAGATACCTTTTCCATTGAGCATCTCCCCGGAACTCTACTTTTTTGTGTTGGTCAGGCGATCATTTAACAATGCGGGGATAACCGAACTGCGAATCGCCGACTACGTCGCCGCCACGCTCGCGCAGCATGCCATGGGAAGCCCCATGGCTGATGCGATTCCCGGCCACCCCGATCTCGACTTCACCTATCAGGTCGACTTCCTCGAAGCGATGGAGGAGATGAACGCCTATGATCGATTCTTTCTCCAAGTGCAATGCGGAAATCAGTTTCTGGTTCTGACAGGACTGTTCCCAAAGTTCCTCGAGCATCGCGCGTCACGCCGCGGCGCTCCGGGCCTGAGCTACTACGAAAGCGTCGCCCGGCAGGCCTTCCTCGCCGCGGGAGAGCACCCCCTCGCCGACGAATTCGAACTGAATCGATTGTATCCCCAACTCGCCGATTGCCTAATCGAGACACGCCATGCCTTGAATCGCATGGCGGAGGACTACCTCTTTCTCGGATCGTAATCATCAACCTCATAGCTGTGTGAAAAAGCATGGCGGCAGAATACAACCGACAGAAATTCGCGGCTATTTGCGGA
>JARGOD010000063.1:5514-27911 GCA_029210205.1 Verrucomicrobiales bacterium
TTTGCGGATGGGTCGCGAATGTTTTGAATGATCAAAGTGCGATCTCAGCCCGTAGAGAGGGCATTCCTGCCCTCTTCCTATTCCACCCAAGGACAGGAACCGGAGCGCAGTGGAGATAGCCGAAGGCAATGCCTTTGCTACTCTGCCTGATCCCAAAGTCGATAGGGATCATTGAGCCGCTCCATCTCTGAGAGCAGGAGCGCCTCCATCTCGGCTCGCTTCTCCGCAAATGCTGGATCATCGGCGAGATTCGTCAGCTTGGGATCGTCCTTGTTATGCTCCGGCAAATACTCGTGAGGGTTCTCGGCGAGATTGAACAACTGCGTCTCCCGCACCTCGCCGTCGAGGACGTCATATTTGATCATCTTCCAATCGCCCTGCTTCACGCTGCGCATCCCCGGCTTCGTGCCACCGCAGTAGACACCGAAGAGCGTGTCTCTTACCGTCTCCTCTTTTCCAAACAGAACCGGAGCAAAACTCGTCCCCTCGTTTGTTGCCGGAGCATCGACCCCGGCAAGCTCGCAAATCGTCGCGAGCGTATCGAGGAGGTAAACATTCCCCTGAACTCTCTTGCCGCCCTCAATGCCCGGGCCCTTCACGATGTATGGGACACGCCAGGTGTGCTCATACAGATTCTGTTTTCCCTGCAGCCCATGACGACCGATCGCCATGCCATGGTCGGCAGTGTAAATAATGTAGGTGTTGTCGAGTTCCCCCATCGCCTCGAGCTTCTCCAGCACTTCTCCAATTTGGATATCGATATTCTCGCTGCAGGCGAACTCGCGCCCCAACTCGTTCCGCATTGTCGCTTCATCACGACGCTCCCAAACGCCGCTGACGGCAACCTCGTCGCGGAGGTTAGGGTGGCCATGGTGAAAGGGGTGCGCTTCCAAATAATTTACCGGCAACGCTGGCTGCTTCTCGTTCAGGGGCGGCAAGGATCCTTTGTCAGTGTGGTTCACGGAGCCATATTTCTCAAGTAGCTCTGGCGTGCCATCCCGCTCATCATGCGGATGCGAGAAGCCGTAGAAAATGAGAAACGGGTCCTGGTCGTTGGATGCCTTGCGCTCGTTCAGATAGTCGAGGACCCGATCACGGTGCCAGGGACTGCCAGTCTCATCGGTGCCGCCGCGTTTTGTCGCCTCGTGCAAAATCGTGAATTGCGCATTCGCTGCGTCGTAGCTGTTCCCCTTCTTACAGGTCCGCATCGTGTCGAAGCCAGCGCGATTGAAAACGGCACCCATCGTCTGCTCTTCGAGATTCTCTGGAACCAATTCGGTGTTTCCAATATTCGGATTCCCCCCCTGTTTTTTCCCACGGTTGGGAATGTGCCAAACGGTGCGCCCCGACATGATCATATGGCGCGAGGGTGTGCAGACCGCTCCGGACCAGGCACCCATATGGTAAGCGCCATCGATGACGACTCCATCCTCAGCAAGCTTGTCGATATTCGGCGTCTCGAGAATTGAACGATCATTGTAGATCTTCAGATCAAGGGGCGACTGATCATCGACGAGGATAAAAAGAATGTTCGGCTTCTTCTGATCCGCCTGAGCGGAGATCACAGAAAAAGCGGCAAAAAGTGCGAGAAAGCAGAGGCGTTTCATAAGTCGATAGACTGAACCCTGTTAGATCCTCCACTCAACCCTCTTGAATCCGCATCCACGCCAGAAAAGACGCGTGAGATCAATCTCCTCCCAGCAACTCCTCCATCGTTTCCGCCGTTAGATTGAGCTGGCTCGTCGCCCCGGAGAGGAGCCCTCCGGCGAGATCATCTTTCTTCGCCTGCATCTGCTGAATTTTCTCCTCGACTGTGTTCTGACAGATCAGCTTGTGAACAAAGACCGGTTTGTCCTGCCCGATCCGATAAGCTCGGTCTGTCGCCTGATTCTCTGCTGCCGGATTCCACCACGGATCATAGTGAATCACGGTGTCTGCGCCCGTCAAAGTCAGCCCGGTTCCTCCCGCTTTGAGCGAGATAAGAAAGACCTCTCCTTCCCCTCCCTGGAAACGCTCAACGAGATCTTGACGATCTTTCGTCGCGCCAGTGAGCTTGAGATACTCGACCTCCTCTGCCTGCAAATAACTTTCGATGATCGCGATCATCGAAGTGAACTGCGAAAAGATGAGCGTGCGATGCCCCTCGCTTCGCAGCGTCTCTAACAAATCCACGAGGTACTCAAATTTCGCCGACCCGGCTCCCGCCTTTTCTTCGCTCAGCAGCGCCGGATGACAGCAAATCTGGCGCAGCTTCAACAAGGCATCGAGGAAAACAATCTGCGCCTCCTGCCCGCGAATCGCGAGCGCCTGCCGAACCTGCTTATCCATCGTCGAACGAACAGTTTCGTAGAGATCCTTTTGCGCCTCACTCATCTCGATCTGATGAGGGATCTCTGTCTTCGGCGGCAGTTCCTTCGCGACGTCATGCTTTGTCCGCCGGAGAATGAGTGGCCCGATCCGGTCGGTGAGCGCCTGACGCTTTGCTTCGCTTCCCCCTCGTTCGATCGGAGTTTGATAAGTGGTACGAAATGTTTCCAGCGATCCCAGCATACCCGGCATCAAGAACTGCATGAGACTCCAGAGTTCGCCGAGATGGTTTTCGATCGGCGTGCCCGAGAGGCAGATTCGATGATCAGCCTGCAGGCGAGCCGCCGCCTGCGTGACCTGAGCTCCCGGATTCTTGATGTGCTGCGCCTCGTCGAGAAAGACGAGATGAAACTTCGTCGCCGCGAGAACATCGATGTCGCGGTGGAGAAGCGCATAGGAAGTGAGGACCAAATCAACCCCCTCCATTTTCCGGAACTGACTTTTCCGCTTTGCCCCCTGCAAAACGAGAACCCGAAGATCGGGCGTAAACTTCGCGGCTTCCCGCTGCCAGTTCAAGACGACACTGGTCGGCGCGAGGACAAGAGATGGCTTTCCATCATTCCGATCGGACTCAACCTCGGCGAGAATATGAGTGAGCGACTGAAGTGTTTTCCCCAAGCCCATGTCGTCGGCGAGAATGCCGTTGAGATTATTCTCGAGGAGAAACTGCATCCAGTAGTAGCCATCAAGCTGATAGGATCGCAGTTCGGCACGAAGTCCCGGCGGGGTCGGGACGCGATCAATTCGCTCAAAATGCAAGAGTCGCTCTCCCATCTTTTCCATTCCCACTGGCGCGAGAATTGGTTTTTCATCGTCCGTTCCGGAAGCGACTAATAAAGCCGCATCAGCCCCCGTCAGTCGAATTGGACCGTCGGTGAATTTAAAGTCGAGCAACTCCCCGAGGGTCGTGAGCAATTTCCGAAAACGACCTACCGGCAAAGCAAGTCCGCGACCGTCGGGCAGGAAGATCATAAACTCCTGACCAGACAACATTTTTTCCGTGACCTCGAGAAACTGATTCTTCACCAAGGCGGCGAGGATCGGCTGGAGCTCAAAGATTTCTCCATCAATCTCAAACCCGGCCGAAAGGTGAAACCATCCTTTTCCTTCTTCAACGATCTCCGCCTGCCAGGTTTCGGTTTTAAACACGAGCGGCTTATGTCCCACGTCGGGAGCAAAGCGAACTTCCCAGCCACGTTTTTCCAGTGAAGGAACTCCCTCGTGACGAAAGCGCTGCCAGAAGAGTTCCGAATCCGGCCACTCGCTCTTGTCCGGTGCCCAGAGAGTCCCTTCAATCTCAGGCAAATCGAGCTTTCGCAGCGACTGCGGAGGCTCTCCGGCTCCAGGGAGAAAGTTCAGGGCATAAAGACAATTCAACGCCGCCGTCTCGGCAGCGCGGTCTCGCGTGACCTTGCGATCCGGTAATACAATCGGAGGGAGGTTCCCGCCGGGGTTCAGGGGAACTTTCACCCCGTCATAAACGGCGTAAGCACTTGCGACAATATCAGGCATCCATGCGCTGCGATCTCCGTCTGGTCTCTTTTCAATTCGGATCACAAAGCTTGTCGTTGAGGAGGTTGCAACCTCTACGATGGGCTCTTCCTCCAAGGCGACGCTCTTTCCCGCATTACCTTCATCCGCATTCGTGATCAGCTCGAAGGCACGCTCAAGCCGCTCACCTTTGCCCTTTCCGAGGTAGACGAGAATCGCAGCGGCGTGAGTGCAATTGACCTTTTCTCCGCAGGTGCAATCCCCCTCAAAAACGAGGCGATTCTCTTCAACCCACACCGCAACGGATGGAGAAAATGCGGTTCCGGATTTTTCCATCACTGTAGCAGACAACTCAGCATCACCCGTCTCAAACAATTCCCCGGAAGGCGATGAGACAAGCCGGCTCCCGACTAACTTCTGCCCTTCAGAAACTGCGGCACTCGAAAAGAATGCCTGCCAACCGCCGTCAGCAAGAATCTCTAAAAGTTGATCCAGCGTTACTGTTTCCATTTCTTACCCAAGCATTCTTCCTGTCACATTGATTCGTTTGCGCAGCAAGCACTGACGCTGCTGAATTTGGTGCATTTCACCCTCGCCATTCTTCCGAAGCACGTCCTAGAATCCCGCGACGATGAACAAAGCTCTACCAAAAAGGAAGCTCGGGGAAACAGATCTGGAGATCTCGCTCCCTGCCCTCGGGGCTGCGCCAATAGCAGATCTCTACGAAATCATCGATGAAGAGCGTGCTGTCGGGACCTTAGTTTCGGCGATACATCAGGGAGTAAATTTGATTGATACCTCTCCCTTATACGGGATGGGACTTTCGGAACTTCGGGTTGGCGCGGCCCTGCGCCACACGCCGGAATATGAGGTCATGATTTCTTCTAAAGTGGGAAGGGTCACCGACCCATTTACACCGCCTTCTGACCGACAGGTCTTTGCCGGCGGGCTCAATCACTCTGTTACCTACGATTACAGCTACGACGGCGTGATGCGATCGATCGAGCAATCACTCCTGCGGCTGGGCCGGGACAAGATTGATCTTGTTCTCGTTCATGACTTAGATCAATGGACACACGGCGACGCCTTTTCTGAACTCTACGAGATTGCGATGAACGGCGCGGTTGTAGCACTCAAATCACTAAGGGAACAAGGAACAATTCGTGCCTTCGGCGCCGGCCTCAACGACGCCGACGCGGCGGAAAAATTTTCCCGCGACTGCTCCCCCGACGCGATACTACTGGCCGGTCGCTACTCTTTGCTTGAGCAACCGGCTCTCGACTCGTTCCTCCCTCTTGCCAAAGAGCTGGGCATCGGCGTCATCCTGGGAGGTGTCTTCAACTCGGGGATTCTAGCGACAGGTGCGATCAAGGGAGCCCGCTATGACTACGCCGAAGCGCCCGCTGAAATCATCGAGCGAGTGCGCCGAATCGAATCAGTCTGCGAACGTCACCAAGTACCTCTCCGCCGCGCCGCCGTTCAGTTCGCGATAGCCCACCCTGCAGTCTCAAGCTTGATTTTGGGGGCTGCCCGCGAGGAAGAAGTCTCCATGCAAATTGAGGATGTGAAGGCATCGATCCCGGAAGAAATCTGGTCAGAACTGAAGGAACTTGGCCTCATCAACTCGCAAGCACCAACGCCGGTTCATGATTATTGACGCCCATCAACACTTTTGGAAAACTAGCCGTGACGATTATGGCTGGCTGACTCCTGATCTTGAAGTCCTCTACCGTGACTTCCTTCCAAAAGACCTGAAACCCCTTCTCGATTCCTGCGGGGTGGGAAAAACGATTCTCGTCCAGGCGGCTCCATCAAGGGCAGAAACTGATTTCATGCTAGAGTTGGCCCGTGAGCATACCTTCATCGCCGGCGTCGTTGGTTGGGTGAACTTCGAAGCCACTGATGTGGTTGCTCAGATCAGCGAGATGTCGGCCGAAAAATTACTCGTGGGGTTGCGTCCTATGATTCAGGACATCCCCGATCCTGACTGGATCCTTCGACCAGAAATTGAACCGGCTTTTCAGACCATGGTGAATCATCACCTCGTTTTCGATGCCCTGGTACTTCCGGTGCATCTGAAGAACCTGTTGTCTATCGCTGAGCGTTTTCCGGATCTTAAGATTGTCATTGACCATGCCGCCAAGCCTCCGATCCGCGATGGAGTGCCTCAATCCTGGTTCTCTGAGATAAAAGCGCTTGCTCAGTATCCGCAGGTGACCTGCAAATTGTCAGGATTAGTCACGGAAGCCGGTGAAAATTGGAAACCCGAAGATCTCCGTCCTGTCATCGATCATCTTTTATCATCCTTCGGTCCCGGACGATTAATCTGGGGATCAGACTGGCCTGTTCTGAATATGGCCGGTGACTATCATCAGTGGATTGAAGTCGCAAAGGAAGCCACGAATAAACTCACATCTGACGAATGCTCGGCCATCTTCGGAGGCAACGCTGAAAAAACCTACCTCACCCATTAACGATCCATCGGCATGCTTAAAGGAATCAACCCTCTCCTCACCCCCGACCTCCTTTATGTCCTCGCAGCGATGGGCCACGGCGACGAAATTGCACTCGTCGACGGTAACCATCCTGCCGAAACAGTCGCCGCCGAAACAACCAGCGGCCAACTCATCCGCCTGCCCGGCGTTGCCATCGAAGACGCGGCCCGGGCAATTCTTTCGGTTCTGCCCCTCGATACTTTCGTCGATGATCCGGTTCGGCGAATGGAGGTGATCGGCGATCCCGATGAATTGCCAGATGCACAATTGGCCGTGAAGGCTGCTCTCAAATCGTCGGAAAGTGCTTCGGTCCAAATCTCCGGATTGGACCGCTTTGCCTTCTATGAGGCCGCGAAATCTTCTTTTGCCGTGGTGCAAGTGGGCGATTTTCGCCCATACGGGTGCTTCTTATTCAAAAAGGGCGTCCTGAATCCCTGATTTGGGGGAGACACCTCCTTTCCAAGCCCGCATGAAGTAGAAATCTGCCTCTTTCGGCGGATCTACTACGATCAGAGAAGTCTTTGATTTAATTTGAATATCTTAACAATTAATGTTATAAAAGTAATAATTTTCATTCATTCCGTTAAAATCACGCTGACCGGATTTCCAATTGAGGAACCGTCCGAGACATCTTCCCAAACTCGCTCAGTGGTCTTCAGTTCACCCTCCTGATCTGAAACGACCAGTGGCGGTAGCGTCTCCAAAACAATGAAAAAACGTCTGAAATTTATCAGTTTCACCCTTCTCTTCATCATCGGAGCAGTCTCTCTCGTGACCGTTTTTCATGCGTCTATTTTCCGCGCTGCAGCAGAAATTTGGATCGTTGATACCACTCCTGATCATCAAGTCGACGCAATCCTCATCCCCGGTGGAAGCCTTGAAACGCGCCCCTTCGAAGCCGCGAAACTCTATCAACAAGGTGTCTCGACAAAGACGGTCACTTTTGCCACCGAAGTGCTTCCTTCGGAAGCGCTGGGGCTTACCCGTCCATCGCATGAAGTGGTCATCGAAGTCCTGGAAAAGCTTGGAGTGCCTACCAGCAATATCGAGGTAATACACGCTGCGGTTACCAGCACTCAAGATGAAGTCAGTGCAACCCGGGAATGGGTGTTGGAGAACGAGATCGACTCGATTCTAGTAATGACTGATATCTTTCCGAGCCGTCGCGTGAACTGGGCCTATCGCAACGGGCTCTCAGACCTTGATGTCAAAATCGCAGTTTGCCCTGCTCCGGCACGAAAGTATAAGGCAGACAACTGGTGGCAACACGAACACGGTCTCATCGCCTTCCAGAACGAAGTGATCAAATACCTCTACTACTTGATCCGCTATTGATTCAGCGGCCCTGACAATGCCACTCCCTGTCACTATCCTGGAACCGGGTCGCTCCGAGAAACACTATTGGAGAGATCTATGGACCTATCGTGAACTTTTTCACGTTCTTGCGGCCCGCGACATCTCCGTCCGCTACAAGCAAACCGTGATCGGTATCCTATGGGCTGTGATTCGCCCCGTATTGACCATGGTTGTCTTCACGGTTGTCTTCGGGAAGCTCGCGAAACTTCCGTCAGAAGGAAATGCGCCGTACGCTCTCATGGTCTTTGCGGGAATGCTTCCCTGGCAGTTTTTTTCAACCGCACTTTCAGAAGCCTCCAACAGCCTCATCGGGAATTCTCACCTGATTTCCAAAGTCTATTTCCCTCGAATCATCGTCCCTACCTCAACTGTTATCGTCGCCTTCATCGACCTTGCGATCAGCTTCGGCATTCTTCTCGGTATGATGATCTACTTCCAATTTGCACCCTCCTGGCAGATTATTCTTTTGCCTCTATTTGTGCTCATAGGCTTCGCGGCTTCGTTAGGGCCGGGTCTTTGGGCCGCTGCTTTGAACGTCAAATATAGAGATTTCCGCTACGTCATCCCTTTCATAGTTCAATTCGGCCTGTATCTGTCACCCGTAGGCTTTTCAAGCTCTGTGATTCCAGAGCAATGGAAAATCGTTTACTACCTAAACCCTATGGTTGGAGTCATCGACGGTTTTCGTTGGTGCATTCTCGGAAATGAAGCCCAGATAGAGTGGACTTCTGTTTTCGTTGCCGTCGTCAGCACAACTTTATTGCTAGCCTTCGGTGTGAGGCAGTTTCGCAAGATGGAGCGCAGTTTTGCAGATCTTATCTGACTAACATCATCATGTCAGAAACCAGTATTCAGGTCGAAAATCTTTCCAAAACCTACCTCGTCGGGCATCAGGTTCGTCGCGAGCGTTATCAGTCGTTTCGCGAAACTCTAGTTCGGGAAGGACGAAATTTTGCTCGAAAGGGACTCGATATGGCGGCAGGGCGCCAAATCATTCAAGGTGATGAGATCGAGGAATTTCGCGCGCTTGATGAAGTGAGTTTTGAAGTCAAGCAGGGCGAAGTACTCGGAGTGATTGGACACAACGGTGCCGGAAAAAGCACCCTTCTCAAAATCCTCTCCAGAATCACAGACCCGACTGAAGGTCGCGTCACTCTGCGGGGGCGTGTCGGAAGCCTACTCGAAGTGGGGACTGGATTTCATCCCGAGCTTTCGGGTCGTGAAAACATTTTTCTGAACGGAGCCATCCTCGGAATGAAACGGGCCGAAATCAGGAACTGTTTCGATGACATTGTTGAATTTGCCGGCGTTTCCAAATTTCTGGACACCCCCGTAAAACGCTATAGCAGCGGTATGTATGTGCGACTGGCCTTTTCAGTTGCCGCCCATTTGCGCCCCGAAATACTCATTGTCGATGAAGTACTTGCGGTTGGGGACGCTGAGTTTCAAAGCCGCTGCCTTGGTAAGATGGAATCGGCGGCACGAAGCGGACGAACCGTTCTTCTCGTGAGCCACAACCTCGCCACCGTTCAAAGACTGGCCGATCGGGTCATCCTCTTGAAAAAGGGCGCTATCATTGCTGACGACACCGCAGGCAATGCCATCGCCGAATTTCATCGCGTGAACTCATCAATGAGAGACGAAACTGAAACGGCCTACCGCATTTCCTCTCCAAATCTCAAGGTCGAAGAAGTCGTGACACGCCCGTCTCATGGCTTCGTCCAGGGCAGCATGGAGATCGAGTTCAAAATTACAAACACGGCCCCCACTCCAGAGCCTCACTCATTCTTTGTCATTCTGAAAAATCCGGAAGGAATCAACGCTACCTCTCACTTCTCAAAGGACACCGACAAAACATTTCCTCTCGACCAGAAGTCACAATGCTTCACCGTCTCAGTCGATTCGAACTGCCTTCTTCCAGGGCGCTACACTGTAGAAGCAGGATGTTTCGACTCGTCAGGAGCCATCCTCGTCTGGGCTGAAAATCTGGGGATAGTGGAAATTCTTCCGCAAATGGACTCCGGCGCTGATTTCGACGGGAGGACCGGCAACAGTACTCAGAGGGCAAATTGGAGTACTAACAGTGATTAGAGAATCTCTACCTGGATACCATTTTGAATCCCTTCTGCCGCATTCACCGCTCTCCTGGAAGACGACGAATTGCCTCAATGCTCCGGAGTTGGAAACTTCGATTCCTCACTGATGGGCTGGACCTTGGATCAGCCCCTACGATAGGCAAAAATGTTTATATAGAAACTTGGAGAAATTTACCCGGCAAGTCATCTATCTTGATCGCAGACTCGGTAACCCTTGAAGATGGCGTTCGCATCGAAGCCTGGAAAGGCGGTATCAGCATCGCTGAGAACGTTCATCTAGGCTCCGACACCAAAATCTACGGACATGGCGGAGTATCCATCGGATCTAACACTCTCATCGCTATGAACTGCTGCATACTCTCTTCCGATCATACGATCTGTCCGCAGGGAACCCCAATCCGAACAATGGCGGATGTTCTGAAGCCCACTGAAATTGGGAGCGACGTCTGGCTCGGAGCGGGGGTCATCGTTCTTGGCGGCGTCACGATCGGTGATGGAGCAGTCATCGGCGCTGGATCAGTCGTCACCCATAATATTTCCAAAGGAGCCATTTGCGTCGGCACACCGGCCAAACCGATTCGCCAGCGCGAAAAAGCTTCCTGAACGATGACCAAGATGAAACTAACTGTCATCATCCCCACCTATGCACCGAACGCAGAGCGTTTTCGGCTCACGCTCAAGGGCATGGCAACACAATGCCTCGCTGACAAAGAGTGGGAACTCATCGTGATCGATAATGCTTCTCCGATTCCAGTTTCTGAAGACACGATCCGTGAATCTTTTAGCGGAAACTTTCGCCTTTTCCGGGAAGAAACCCCGGGGCTTTCTCATGCCCGCCATCGGGGAATCGTTGAGTCCACCACGGACCTTCTCGTTTTCTCCGACGATGACAATGTCTTCGCTCCATCGTATCTCACAAAAGCGCTGGAATTGATGTCGACCCACCCAAAAGTGGGAGTTGCCGGAGGGAAAAGCCTTCCAAAATTTGAAGCCCAACCACCAAACTGGTACATCGAAGGCATGGCACCCCTCGGATGCAGAGACCTCGGAAAGGACGCCCTTACTCTCACAGGAGAGGAATATGCCACCTCAAAACTCTATCCGGAATTCGCACCCATCGGAGCCGGAATGATCTTTCGGAAAGAGGCAGTCTGCACCTGGATGGAAACGGTCAAGTCAGGTGACGTTCCCGACCGCAAAGGAAATTCACTAAGCTCAGCGGGAGATTGCGACATGGTTCTCCACGCGCTCGATGCTGGTTGGAGCGCTGCCTACTGGCCTGACTTTTCGCTGCACCACCTTCTTCCCGAAACAAGGCTAACAAAGTCATACCTCGGAGCCATTTCCAGAGCTGCCTACCGGGATTACATCAAGGTTCTCGATCGGCATGGGATCCGCCCCTGGAACGCGATCGCTCCGTGGACCCTTCCTCTTCGTAAATCGAAAGCATGGCTTCGCAACCGCCCCTGGAGCAGCCCGGGAGCATTCGTACGCTGGAACTCCGCTGCCGGGAATTTGGAAGGACGCGCCTCTCTGAAAGGTTGAGCAAGTGCTCGCTAGCCACTCATGAATCGACAAACTCTCAGTAATCTAAAGTCCCTCATCTACCGCAAACCGAAGGACGAACTGAAACGCCTGTCACGATGGGGCGTGAATGCCTACTTCCGGTGTGATCACTGGGCAACCGAGATGGAAGAATCTGTCGCGGAACTCCCCGGACCGGATTTCGAAAGCGCACTCCCGCCGATCGAAGTCTGGTTTCTCACTGGAGAGCGATTCTGGTTTCAGACTGCCTATTGCGCCTGGACCCTATCACAACATTCACGACGGGAGGTTATTCTCAATCTCGTCGATGATGGCACTCTCTCCTCAGAATATCAGGAGAAGCTTCGGAACCTTTTTCCGAAAGGATCCTTTCTCAGCAGCAGCAGCGTGGAGAAAAGGCTCGAATCGCAACTGCCGCGCCATGCCTTCCCTGTTCTGCGGCAACGATGCGATGACTACGTCAATATTCGCAAACTGGTCGACGTTCATCTCGGCTCGCGCGGCTGGAAGCTTGTTCTCGATTCCGACATGCTATTTTTCTCTACGCCGGAGGCTCTTATCAATTGGTGGGATCAATCCGTCATCACTGGAGAGGAATCAACGATTCTACTCATGAGAGATTGTGAGGAGTCCTATGGCTATTCTCGAGAAGCAATGTCGGCACTCACAGGAAAAGAAATCCCCCGTCTCCTCAACGTGGGCGTGTGTGGTCTCAAGAGTGAAGACATCGACTGGGTAGAACTTGAATCCTGGTGCGCAACGCTCTCAACGAAAGAAGGAACCAGTTACTTCCTTGAGCAAGCACTCGTCGCAATGATGGCATCACGCCGGCCCCACACGGTCCTTCCCCACGAGGACTACGTGACTTTCCCCACTGAACTTGAAACTCGTCGAGGGAGCGGCGTTCTCCAGCATTACGTGGCTGATAGCAAGCCCTGGTATTTCGAGCATGCCTGGAAGATCGCGGGGGAAGCGAACAATCCTTTGAAAGAGATCGAACTCCCCGCCTGAACTATGAAGACTCCCCTCGTCAGCATTTGTATGCCCTGCCACAACGCAGCGAAGTATGTCGGGCAGGCAGTGAGGTCAGTACTGCGACAGTCATGGGAAAATATTGAGGTGATCATCGTGAACGACAGCTCAACAGATCAAACTGCGGAACGGCTGAACTCGATCAATGATCCACGAATGCACGTCATTACCGCAGAGTGCGGAAATGCTTCCGCGGCACGAAACCTTGCGTTTCAGAACAGCCGTGGCGACTTCATCAAATATTTCGACGCTGATGACATCATCACTCCGACAATGATCGAGTCTCAACTTCAACGAATCGTAGATTCACCAGGTGACATCGCTTCTTGCGAATGGGGCCGTTTTTACGGAAACAGCCCGAACAGCTACCAATCTAATCCTGAATCAGTCTGGCAGGATCTTCCGGGACTTGACTGGCTGATCAACGCCTGGAAAACGGCAAGGCCAATGATGCAGCCCGGTCTCTTTTTGATTCCCCGTGATCTCATTGTTCAAGTCGGCGGATGGGATGAGTCCCTGACCGTGATCGACGACTTTGAATTTTTTGCACGACTCATTTCCGCCACCGACATAGTGCGCTTCACTCCCGAAGAACGCCTTTACTATCGTTCAGGCCTTGCCGGTTCCCTCTCACAAAGGAAATCCCGGGCTGCGGTCGAGTCGACTTTCGATTCACTTCTCAAAGGCACTTCTTACCTCCTGAAAGAGAAACCCGAACATGCGGCCCGCCAGTCGTGCGCTAATCTTTATCAGGACTTTATTCACTCAATCTATCCTGACTACCCGAATCTTCGCCTCAAAATGGAGAAGGAGATACAGGCTCTTGGAGGAAGCAATCTTCTTCCTGACGGCCCTCCCAATTTCCACCGCTTGCGGCGCCTTACCGGTTGGAAACTCGCCCGTCGTATTCAGAAAATGGCCCGCCGTTAATGCCTATGCGTCAGCCCGGACATCTGCTTATCCTCATCGGTGGGCACTTTGCTAATGCACCACGCCCCCAGAAGGAGGCTGCGGTGGCCGTCGCGACCGGTTTCCGGGTCACGGTCATGGGAACATGGACCGACGAGGGACTTTCCAAAGAGGATCTTTCCCTGGCCGAATCTCTCGGTGTTCATTTTGAACCGCTTCTCGATCTCTCTCAGAGTTCAATCAAATCCCTGTATTCAAAATTCTGCAGCCGGATTGCCCGTCTCGCCTATCGACGGCTCGGGCTTATACTTCCAGAATCCTTTGGTGCATCCGCCAGGATGATGCTTAAAGAAGCAAGGCGGGTAAATCCCGATCTTATCATGGTTCACTCCGAGGCAGGACTCTGGGCCGGGCGAAAACTCTTACAACAGGGATACAAAGTCGGCGTCGATTTCGAAGACTGGTTCTCCGAAGACCTACCCGAATCAGCTCGAAAGGCGAGGCCGGTAAACGGATTAAAGAAACTCGAACATCACCTCCTCCATCACGCTCATCTTTCAGTGACGACGACAAAAGCTTTGAGCAATGCGCTCACACAATTCTCGGGGTGCAAGCGTGCTCCGTTGACGATTCCGAATACTTTCCCGATTGTCATCAGTAATGATCGGACACGCGATGCCCGGACCACTCAAGCACCGGTTAAGTTCTATTGGTTTTCACAAACGATCGGCCCCGGCCGTGGACTCGAGGAGTTGGCAGAGGCACTCGCCCAACTTACTGGCTCCTGGGAACTACACCTTCGCGGAAACTTAAGGCACTATGCTGATTGGTATGAAGCGACATTCTCTGCGATCCCCCCGAATCGGATCATCGTTCACCCAACGGTTCCTAACAAGAACCTTTCTCAGGCCAGCTCAAGTTTTGATGTCGGCCTTGCTCTTGAAGACTCGCAAGTGCGCAACCGGGATCTCACTGCGACAAATAAAATCTTCGAATACCTAAGAAGCCGGCTTGCCATCATTGCTACGAACACAAAAGGGCAAGTTGAAGTCATGGTCCAATGTCCGGAAGCCGGAATCGTAATCACCGGATCTCGATTAGAAGAGTTGGTCAATGCACTTCAGTTCTACATCGATGATCGCGCAGCTCTATCCCTGGCGAAAAGAGCGGCCTTCGAAGCTGCGTCTACCACTTGGGCCTGGTCACGCTTCGCGCCTCAGCTCGCTAAGTCTCTGGAATCAGCAAGCCGCTCATCCGCATGCTAAACATCCTGATTATTTCACCTCACTTTGCTCCGACAAATGCTCCGGACATGCAAAGGATCAGGCTATTGCTTCCTCACTTCGAAAAGCACGACGTGAAGGCGAAAGTCCTCGCGGTCTCCCCGGAGTGCGTCGATTTTCCGCAGGATAAATGGCTGGAATCAGAAATCCCTTCTTCCAGTGAAGTTTTCCGCGTGAAAGCATTGGGCTTTCCCTGGAGAAAAATCCCGGGTTTGGGTAGTGTTTCGACCAGATCGTTCGCATCACTTCGCCGCCAGGGGAACCAGCTACTTGAGAAGGAAGGGTTCGACCTCGTTTACTTTTCCACAACCCAGTTTGGAGTGCACCTCCTTGGCCCCTACTGGAAGTCGAAATTCGGGGTGCCTTTCGTGATGGATTTCCAAGACCCCTGGGTGAACGACTACTACCGGGTCAATCCTGACATTCATCCACCTGGAGGTCGCATCAAATTTGCGGCCGCCAACTGGTTTAATCGTCAGGCAGAACCTCGGGTGATTCGAGAGTGCCTCGGCATCACCAGCGTATCGCCTGCCTATCCTCAGTCAATTCAGGCTCGATATCCTGACACCCATATCAACTCATGGCCCTGCGATTCAGGCAGATCATTGACTGGCATCCCTGCGTTCGTAGCTCCGTTCCCCGCAGAACTTTCTGAGGACTCAACTCGAGTGCCTGCTTCTTCCCAGACGATTTTTAACCCAAACGACGGCAATCAGCATTGGCTCTACGCGGGGCGTTGCGGTGACTACATGCAAACTTCGCTGAGCGCGCTTTTTCTGGCATTCCAGCAACTTCGAAAAGAGAAACCAACGATCTTTGAAAATCTTTCGATTCACTTTGTCGGAACCCAATATTGCGTCGATTCGAAGACCCCTTCTCCAATCCAGAAGTTAGCTGAAAAATACGACCTGATCGATCTCGTGACGGAGCATCCCGAACGGATACCCTACTCCGAAACGATGCAGTGTCTCGACGATGCAAATCTTCTCATCGTCCCCGGCTCAGATGACCCGGGCTACTCCGCGTCCAAAATCTTTCCCTACATCTTGTCTGATACCCCCACACTCGGAGTCTTTCACGAAGATAGCAGTGTCATTAAAATATCCAAAGAAGCAGGGGGAAGTCTAACAATCCCCTTCTCTTCCAACTGCGCTACAGCCAAAATTGCTGATCGTATTCTCCTACATTTCGATGGAACCGCTGCGAGTATCGACCGTCCCATCAACCGGCAGGTGCTTCGTCAGTATTCTGCCAACCACCAAGCTGGACAGCTTGCTGATTTCTTCCATGACTGTCTTTCGGGCCAGTTTTCTGAAAGATCCGGTATTGCTCTGACATCCTGACATTTATGCCATCAGTGGCTACAAAACGACCGTCCATGCACAGACCCGACATCCCTCCGAACTCTTTCGGCGCGATCTCATCCAGGGCTCCGCAACTCTATCGTGGCGGCGCGACCATTCTTGGACTGGCGTCACTCCTTGGGGCCGGCAATCTTTTCATCAACGGAAACAGCACTCATGCGATCGCATTCACCCTGATCTGCATTGCCACGCTCGGATGCTTATGGAGCTGGGCTGCGAAACCAATCAAAGGTCTTCCCTATCTCCCCCTCTTTCTCCTTCAGCAGGGGGTCATCTATGCAATGCCTCTTGTCATCGGGGATGAAAACCTCGCCTCGATTTCGTCGAGTACTCTTTATCTTTCGACCCTCTCAGTCATTCTCCTCATCGTCTCTGCCTTGGCGGGACACCGCCTCGGTTCGCGTGCTGCGAATCCTCCACCCCTGACTCGCTGGTCCTTCTTTCCGAACCAGGATATTTCCACCTCTCCACGAACAGCCAACCTCTGCCTTGCCCTGCTCATCTCGAGCATTGCCTTCTATCTAACAACCCGTTCCGGGGTTCTCTATCAACTTCTCCCCGGTTCACTTTGGAGCCTCTTCCCAGTCATTCGAACCGGATCTGACGCCGCCTCAATGTTCGGCGCTCTGATAGGCGGAATCGCCCTCGTCAATAATCCGCAGCGAGTCAAAGCGGTGATATACTGGCTCCTTCTTGGAACCATATTTTTTCTCTCGATCGCTGATGTTCTTCTTTCTGCTGCAACCGGGCTGATTCTGGCCACTTCAGTGGGACTCGCTCTCGGCCGAGCTAAGTTCCCCTGGCTTTTCCTTATCTCAGCTCTTGCTCTCCTTGGATTCTTGAATCAGGGAAAATTCACGGTGAGGGATAAGTATTGGGATTCAGAAACCAACACGACACATCTCTCGATTGCCCAGCTCCCGTCATTCTATCTGGATTGGGCATCGGAGAGTGCGGAACAGCTCCTTTGGAAAGAGGACGATCTTTTCGAAGCTACGACGAAACCGTCTTCCGCGACTGAGGGCCAAAGCCTGCTCGATAGGATCGATAACCTCCAGATCCTCACGTTTGTCGTCAATGCCGTTGAAACAACGGAGACCCCGACACTGAACGGAAAAACTTATTCCCTCATTCCTCCTCTTCTCGTGCCGCGCTTCCTATGGCATGACAAGCCGCGCACCCACGAAGGTCAGGTGCTTCTGAACCTCCACTTTGAACGCCAAAAGAAACGCGAGGACACAGAAAAGACCTACATCGCCTGGGGCTTGCTCCCTGAATCAATCGGCAACTTTGGAATTTTCTGCGGTCCTGTTTTTCTGGGACTGCTCGCAGGATTCATCATCGGAAAACTTGAGTATTTCTCGATACGGAAAGAGCTGTTTTCGATCGAAGGGCTAATTCTCCTCGCCTTGCTACTCAAGGTGACGACCTCATTCGAAATGGTCTCCAGCGTTTTCGTAACATCGACTTTTCAGTTCCTTGTCGTTGTCGCCATCGGAAGCTGGTTTGTGTGTCTCTGGTTTCGATCAGGACCTCCTGCGATAGCACCCTATGCGCCAACCCGGCATCCCACTGGACCATGAATCCGGCAGCTACATCACCTGACATGGAATCGCGACTGGTGCCGCTGCCACGCTATCGTCTTGCTATCGTACTTTCGCATCCAGTGCAGTACTATTCCCCCTGGTTTCGAGAACTGGAAAGAACTCTGGATCTGAGGGTCTTCTATCTCTGGAATCCTGACACGACAGGAAACCACGATCGGACATTCGGGAAGAAGGTGAAGTGGGACATCCCGCTTCTTGAAGGATATCCTCACGAATTTATTGAAAATGTGAATCGCGATCCGGGCACCCATCACTTTTCAGGACTCGACAATCCATCACTGCCGTCGCGACTTTTAAAATGGAATCCTGACGCTATCCTCATTTTCGGCTACGCGTGGAAGTCACACTTGCGAGTTCTTCTTTCGCCTTCTCTGCGAAAAATTCCGATTCTTTTTCGAGGTGATTCCCATGAGCTAGATGAGTCAAAGAACTTTCGAACTCATCTCACCGCTGCTGCCCGCCGCCTCCTCTTCACCCGCATCTCGGGATTTCTTTCAGTGGGCTCCGCCCATGACACTTATCTGAGGAGAGCCGGAATATCTCAGAAGAGAATCTTTCGCTGCCCGCACGCGGTTGACAATTCGAGGTTTCAAAGCGCCCGACTCGAAGTCGAAGATCAGGCTGCGATATGGAAGAACGAACTGGGTATTCCTCCCGAAAGGTCAGTTGCCCTCTTCGCGGGAAAATTTGAACAAAAGAAGCGACCTCTCGATCTTCTCAATGCATTTCTTTCTCTGGATCCGGATTCATGCCCAAACAGACCGGCACTCCTCTTTGTCGGTAATGGAGAACTGGAATCCACACTCAAGGAGGCAGCAGGCAATCATCTTGGTCGCAATATCTTCTTCGCTCCATTTCAGAATCAAACGCTCATGCCGCGCACCTACGCGGCAGGTGATTTTTTGATTCTCCCATCATTTGGCCGGGGGGAAACCTGGGGACTCGCAGTGAACGAAGCCATGAATCTGGGAAGACCGGCAATCGTCAGCACCCATGTCGGTTGTGGACCTGACTTGATTCAAGAGGGATTCACAGGATGGCGTTTCGAAGCAGGTGACATCACTGCTCTGGCCACTGCGCTCTCGGACGCTTTTTCGAGCCCCGAGAGAACCCGGCAAATGGGGAAAACTGCAGCGACGAGAATAGGCGGATTTTCTTATAACAAAACAACAGAGGGTCTCCTTGAATGCTTAAGCAAGGTGACGACCCGATTAGGTCCCGATACTCATACAAATCGCGCAAAGAATCCTGGCGCAGGATTCCCACTCGTGCTCGTCCCGGAGTTATTCCGCAAATCAGGAGGCGTGCAGCGTTACTCACTGAGATTCATCGAATCCCTCGACCGAATTCTTGGAGTTCGGGTAACGGTAATCTCAATTAACGATCGCTACGAGGATTTCCCTCAGGCCTTCCTCGAAGGGCGGAAAGTGATGACCTGTGGAGAGAGCAAAGGCTGGAGGAGGAAGGCAGCACTCATCAACTCACTGCGGCTCTCGAAACAACACAGCTCAGTCTTTTCGACCCATCCAAATCCATCGCCACTGCTTGCCTGTATGAAACGCTTCACGGGTAAACCTTTCCTTAGTGTGGCGCACGGCATCGATGCCTGGAGACCGTCGCGTCACTTAAAGTTCGGGCTTCGCCATTCTGACCTTCTTTTACCGGTCAGTCATTTTACTGCAAAGAAGCTCGATAACGCGCTCCTCAATCACCTTCCCCCGGTCAAGGTCCTTCCCAACATGGTGGAATCCGAAACCTTTCATCCCGGAGATCTTTCAATTCCATGGAGAAGGCGACTTGGACTGGCCAAAAGTGACATTCTCATTCTCACGGTATGCAGACTCGATTCGACAGAGAGAGGGAAAGGATACGATCTTGTTCTTGAAGCCATGCCCGAACTGGTTCGGAAAAACCCGGCGATACATTGGGTAGTGGGAGGATGCGGCAATGATCTCAAGCGCCTGCAAGACAAAGCCGCTAATTTCGACATACATGACCATTGTCACTTCCTTGGTTTCGTCGAAGACGAAGAGTTGCCAGACCTCTATCGAAGCGCGGACCTCTTCATACTTCCAAGCCGAAAAGAAGGTTTTGGAATCGTGTTCCTCGAAGCGGCAGCGTCTGGAATCCCTGTCATTGCCGGGAACGAGGATGGTGCCGTTGACGCGCTTGCGGGCGGCAAATTAGGCAGCCTCATTTCTCCGGACTCCAGTGAAAGTGTTCTCACTGCGATAGAAAAAGAATTGAAGAAGCCAACTCTCAACCGAACCGCTCGTCACGAAGAATGCATCTCCCTCTTTGGTCGCGATGCTTTCGACAAGCGTCTCGCAGACATTCTCACTGACCATCCTCATTTTCTGGCACCCTCATGAGAGTTCTTCATGTTATCCCCTCGCTCTCACCGGATGAAGGAGGCCCAAGCCATGTCCTTCCGCTGATGGTTGAAGGATTGACCCGGCGCGGTCACGAAGTGGTCACCGCAACCACACATGGCCGCGACGAATTGAGTCCAGCAGGGCATTCCGCGCATCATTCATTTCCGCGGCAGTCGGAGTTTTACAAGGTGAGCTTTCCTCTCGCACAGTGGGTTGCTGCTGAAGCGAAAAATTTTGATCTAGTTCATGTGCACGCTCTATTTTCCTTTTCGAGCATCGAATCGGCTCGCCTTGCGGGAAAGTCAGGGACCCCCTATGTGATCCGTCCACTCGGAGTCCTGAACGAGTATGGGGTCCGATCGCGACGCCGCTGGCTCAAGCGTCTTTCGATCATGACACGAGAGGCCCCCATGATCCGAAAGGCTGCCGCGATGCATTTCACAAGCGAGGCGGAAAAGAATGAAGCCGAACGACTCGGCATCCCGATGAATTCACAAGTCATTCCGCTTGGAATCGAAATTCCGGATTCGCTTCCAAACTGCGAATCAGGAAAATCACCATCGGTCCTCTTCCTCTCCCGTATTGATCCAAAGAAGAACATTGAATCTCTGATCAAAGGATGGAGCCACCTTGATCCTGACATCCGCAGAACCTGGCGGCTCAAAATCGCGGGAAGCGGAGATCCCGAATATGTAAGAATGCTCCAGGGCCTATGTGGTCAGCTCGGTCTCACCTCCGGAATTGACTGGTGCGGTTTCGTCAAAGGAGAGGAGAAACAACAAATTCTCTCGGATTCGAGTATTTTTATCCTTCCGTCCTTTTCAGAAAACTTTGGCATCGCCGCTGTCGAAGCGATGGGCGCAGGTATTCCCTCGATCTTGACGGAAGGAGTCGCGGTGGGCGCAGAAGCAGCTCAAGCAAATGGATGCGTGCTTTCGAATACCGATCCGGAAAGCATCACTTCCGTTCTCGAACAACTCATGCGATCCCCGGAGCAACGAAAAATGGTTGCGGCGAATGGTCACGCCTTTGCTCGTAAGCACTACAGTGTTTCGAGAATGGCGGAAGCACTTGAGTCTCTCTACGAGGGGCTCGTCTGAAATTTTCCTTTCATGAATCCATCAACAGTCACGCCTGTCATCCTGACACTGAACGAATCTCCTAACATCGGAAGATGCCTCAGTCGCCTGCATTGGGCCCCTGAAGTGATCGTCCTTGATTCCGGGAGCTCAGACGCAACACAGAGGATCTGCTCAAAATATGACAATGTCAGATTTGAACAGCGTGACTTCGATTCACATTCGTCGCAATGGAATCACGCTGTTGGCCTTGCGAAAACTCCCTGGGTTCTCGCACTTGACGCAGACTACATGCTTTCGAATGGTTTTCGCGATGAACTGGACTCACTCTCCGATTCCGCTGACGCCATAGGCTACACTTCGCGTTTCCGCTACTGCGTAAACGGCAAAGCACTGAGATCATCGCTTTACCCGGCTAAAACAGTCCTCTTCCGGAAAGACCTCTGTCATTACATCCAGGACGGACACACCCAGCTTTTGACCGGTGATACTCCCAGCAGCCTACTCAAGAGCGTCATCGATCATGATGACCGCAAACCACTGTCCTTCTGGCTCAGAGCGCAGCAGCGCTACGCCGTTCTTGAGGGGAGAAAGCTTCTCGAGTCAGATCGGTCTAAATTAGGACTTCCCGACAGAATCCGCAGTCTAATTTGGCCTGCGGCACCAGTGGTCCTTATCTATACGCTGCTAGTTCGAGGCACTCTCTTTGATGGATGGCCGGGGATTTTTTACGCCTTCCAGCGAACCTACGCAGAACTTCTTGTCTCCCTCGAACTGCTGGATGCCAAGCTTCGACAGTTTTCTTCCGGGCCAAATGATCATGAAACCCATTCAGAACATACTCCCCCACTTTCGCAGCCATCGCGCATGGCTGATCGCCGGGGGAATTCTGTGCGCCATTGAACTTGTCGTTGCTCACTGGCTGAAGCCGGAAGACACGGAGTGGGCGAAGACCGCTCTCCTCAGGCTGGAGCTTCCTGCTGACGGTGACACGGTATCGGCACTGGAGAAGCCCTTTCATTTCAGGGATCTTCCGGAACGTCTCACGGAACTTGAATCACAGCTTTCCTTCACCTCCGGGGAAGCAGGCATGTTCAGCCGTCAGGACCTCGCGAGAGTTCATGCGCCGGCTATCGAATTTTTCTTCTTCGAATTCGAGCCGGGAAATCCGAACTTCATCAACGACGTACTCGGCCATGCTCCTGAGGTCTGCATGGAGGCCGGGGGTGCCGTTCTTGTGGCGACGCATCCTCACCGTAGAATTAACATTGAAGGGCAGGAGATCGTCGTGAGGCAGTTGGAGTTCGAGCGACCTGCCTCATCCGGACGTTTTCACGTTTTCCGAACAACCTGGCTACCCGAAGGCTCATTCTATGAGACCTACGCTGATGGACGGGA
>JARGOD010000064.1 GCA_029210205.1 Verrucomicrobiales bacterium
TTTGAAACCCGGCGAGCTTATGCCGAAGAAGTGGCGAAGAGTGTCGGTTCGATCTGGGTGCCCTTTCAGCAGGAGCTCGACAAAGCCGTCGCCGCTGGAACGACGCCCGAATACTGGGCCGGTGACGGCGTGCACCCCAGCATCGCGGGGCACGCGCTCATGGCAAAGGTGTGGAGAGAGGCGGTTGGGATTTGAGTAAACTCCCGATCCCGGCAGCGAGCTGAAGCCTTGGTGTAGTTGGCTGCAGTCAACCCTGTTGAGTCAATGACCTAACAGGGTTGAGTCCGGCGCGGAACGTCGTAAGCTCCGGCCTTCTATGGCTTCCCCCACGATCCAGAACGACGCGGTTCTTTCCGCGACTGAGCTCAACCTTTCTTTCGGCAATGATCCCATTCTCGATGGGGCGACGCTGGCGGTGTATTCGGGGGAAAAAGTGGGCCTTGTCGGTCGGAACGGCTGTGGAAAATCGAGCTTTCTACGCATCATCGCCGGTGACGAATCGGCAGACGGCGGGACGATTTCCAAAAAGCAGGGGCTTGTCGTCGGATACCTCCCCCAGGAGTTTCAACTGAACGACGACGCCACCGTAGATGAAAATATCCGCGCCGGAGCTGCTGATCTCATTGCCATGATCGATCGCTACGAAACGGGTGAGAACCTGAGTCCCTCCGAAATGGATCGCCTCCTCGTCGAGATTGAACATGCCGATGGTTGGAATCTCGAAATGCGGATCGAAACCCTCATGCGCGAACTGGCCGCTCCTCCGGCGGACCGGATCGTGAGACATTTGTCAGGGGGTGAGAAACGTCGTGTTGGATTGTGCCAGGCTCTCGTCAGTCAGCCGGATTTGATCATTCTCGATGAGCCGACAAACCACCTTGATGCGAAGGCTATCGCCTGGCTCGAGAACTACCTCGCGACGATGCCGGGTGCCTGTCTCTTCGTGACACACGACCGCTACTTTCTGGACCGGATCGCGACGCGAATTGTCGAGCTCGCGGAAGGTCGTTTCTTCTCCTATGACGGTAACTACAGCGACTACCTCATCGGAAAAGCGGATCGACAGGAGCGGGATCAGGCTTCCGAGAAAAAGCGACAGAGTTTCTTGCGGCGTGAGATCAGCTGGGTTCGAGCGGGGGTGAAGGCGCGCGGAACGAAGCAGAGGAGCCGTCTCGACAACTACTATGCGGTGAAAGCGCAAAAGGCTCCGGATGAAGAGCTCAACATGGAATTGGTGATTCCGACTCCGCCCCGACTCGCGAATGTCGTCGTGGAATTAAAAGAGGTCGGACACTTCTGGGATCGTGACCCTCTTTTTCTCGGGATCGATCTGGAGTTCAAAGCAGGTGAGTGCGTTGGGGTTGTCGGACCGAATGGCGTTGGCAAAACGACGATGCTGAAAATTATCCTCGGTGAATTGGAGCCTGCGACAGGGAATGTCACGATCGGGAAGCGAACGGAGTTCAACTACGTTGACCAGACCCGTCTCGAACTTGACGAAGACAACAGCGTCATGGAGGAAGTCTCGCAGGGGATCGATTCAGTGAAGTTTGGTGAAGAGACCATTTCGGTGCGGGCCTATCTGAGTCGCTTTCTTTTCAGTAATGAGCGAATCAACGATCGGATTGGCAATTTGTCAGGGGGCGAAAAGAATCGTGTGCTCCTCGCGAAAATTTTGAAGCGCGGTGGCAACTTTCTCGTGCTTGATGAGCCGACCAATGATTTGGATTTGCAAACCCTGCGAGTCCTCGAAGAGGCGCTGATCAACTTCGGAGGAACCTCGCTCGTGGTCAGTCACGACCGCTGGTTTCTCGACCGTGTTTGTGACCGTGTTATTGTTTTTGAAGGCGACGGGCTTGTGACGATCAATGAAGGGAATTACTCTTACTACCTGGAAAAGCGCCGTGCCCTCGAGGCGACCGCAAACGCCGCGAAAGTGAAGCCGGTAAAGAAAAAGCGAGAGCGGAGCGGGGACGATAAACCCCGTAAGCTGAAGTGGAAAGAGGAGCGTGAGTTGGAGACGATGGAGGAAACCATTCTCGCCGCCGAGACCGAAGTCGAGGAGATCGAAACGAAGCTCAACGATCCGGAATTCTATATTGAGAACTCACAGCGCGCGGTCGAGATGAGTGAGGATCTTGAAAAGCGGAAAGCGGCGATCAAAACGCTCTACGAGCGATGGGAGGAACTGGAAGCGATTCGGGTTGCTTCGGAGGCTTCCTGATTATTTTCCTTATCCTTCCCAGGTACCCCGGACATAGTAGCTGGCGTGCTCCATGTCACCGCGACCCGAGTTATCCGTGTAAGTCGTCTTCACGCTGATTTCCAGCTTATCACTTTCGACAGACAGGGTGTAGGTCGATTCCGAAAAACTGGTCTTAAGGTCGATCGAAACAGAGCCCGTTTCCGCGAGGGTTTTTGCCAATTCATCATGGGTCATCCCAAAAGAAGCGACGGTTGCGCCCTTTAACGAAGTTCCCTGTCCGACCGCATACCAGAGGCGAAGTTTTGCTTCGCCGCCCCATTCGTAGACCTCGACCTGTCGGGCGAACCGTTCGCCGGGATCATCAGAGCGCCACATGCCAAAGAGTTCTTCGGTAGAAGTAGCGGCGGAAAGCGATGGTGAGGCGGTGCCGATTACGATCGACAGGGTGACGAGGATTACCTGCAGAGCAATGACAGCGGCGGCAAAAGGCGGGGACTGTGGAGAGGTTTCCTCCACCCGCTTCAGTCGTTCCACTAGTCTTCCGTTCCGTCGTAGCAAGCTCGGGGAAGGAGTTGACGCTGGAAGTAGTCCGAGAGCGACTTTGGCGACTGATGATTGATAGGCCCCGGCGCCACCAAGGCGGGCTGCCTGTGCGTCGCGTGCCTCTTCGCAGGCAACGAGGTGACGTGAAAGGAGCCACCAAACGAGCGGGTGAAACCAGAGAAGCGTTGCGAGAACGGAGAGGAGAGGAAACCAGTAATGGTCCCCGGCTTTCAAATGAGCGGCTTCGTGTCGGAGCACATGTTGTCTCTCACTTTCGCTAACTTGTTCGTCGAGGAGAGGGCGGGGCAGAACGAGGGTTCCGTCAAGATAGAGGTGAGGGGAAACCCTATCATCGACCACGACGACCCGGCGTGGCGTCGTGCCTGCTTCGAGGCACGCGGCAGCCCATTGTGTTTCGATTCCGGAGGGAGCCGCTACTCCCTGATTGAGCCGCTGCTTCTCCTTCAGGAGGGTGATTACGAGCTTGGAGAGGAGGATCAAAGAAACGGAACATGAGATGGCAAATAGGATGGTCGTGAATGAAACCGAAGATTCTTCAGTGAGTTCAAGAGACATGGCAGCTTGAGAGGGAGTCGTGGACACCGCTACGGAACCGTTCGTCCCGGCGAGCTCCGTCTCGATACGAGAGAGTTGCTCGATGGAAGCCATCTTCACCCAGGATGGAAGTTCCCAGCGTAGCCCACTCAGTGAAACGAGAAAGAGGAGGAGTCCGCCTAGGAACGTTCCTCTGATCAAGCCGATCTTCCATGCGGGTTCCGTTCGTCTCAGCACGAAGAGGATGACGATCGCCGCGAGTAACAAGAGCGTCAGGCGGAGAAGTGGTTGCTGGATGAGGTCGCTCATGAACGGAATATGGCAGGTGTGCTAGTTGCTCCAGGCGCCGCGAACGAATTCATATTCGAAGGTCTGATCGCCGCGCCCCGGGTCAGTGTAGGCGGTTTCGGTTTTGACCGTCAATCCATCGGAGTGAAGTTTCATTTTGTAAGTGATCGTCGCCCAACCGAGATCGGTGGTTGCTTCAAGGCGACCGCGGGCATCTGCTTTGCCCGCCTCGACCCCTTCAATGGGAAGGATCAGTCTCGTCCCCGGTCGAGTTGAAATTTCTCCACCCATGATTCCCCAGGTGCTCATTGTGACGGGTTCCAGATCCCGGATCGTCAGCTGTGCGACTCCCTGGGTGCTTTCATCACGATTCTTCCAGATCCCGAGCCAGCCGCTCCTGGTCAGCTCGGGTTCATTGTTAGCTGAGAGAGCGTCTTCGTAATGCCCCCTGACAAAGAAGAGTGGGATTTCCCTGATACCCCGCCCTGAATCATCGGTGTATTCGTTGTGGTAAAGAATATGCAGGCTCTTTTCTGAGAGGGAGATGGTGTAGGTGCTGTTTTTGAAACTCGCCTGCCTGGAAATCATGACCGGGTCGCTTGCCGGTGTCATTTCTTTCACTTCTGAAGCGGGAATGTCAGTTGGAATGACAATGGGGTCCGTGGACATTTTTCCATGGTTGATCGAGGACCAGATGCGCATTTGCAGGTTTCCTTGATCGTCGGCGAATTCAACTTGCTTGAAGGCTCCGCTATCCAGTTCAACAGGTCGCCACGTGCCGAGGATGCCGGCTTCCTGGGCCGGTGATGACTCAGACAAGCCAAAAATGATTGTGGCAACAAGGAGGAGGGCGAGTTTGAAAGGTAAAGATCTCATTTTCCTTTGGGATGGGTATTGGTTTTGTCAGGGTTGTTGACGAGTTCACGAAGTTGCTGGATTTCCTCTTCGCTGAAAGAGTCTTCCTGCATGAGTTGAGAAAGGAGACCGACACGCGAGCCGCTCCCGAAAAGGCGGGCGAGGCCGGAAAGCATGTCGCTTACCGCCGCTGTTTTCTGCTGGCGGGGGAAGTAGTGAAACGCCTTGCCGCGTTTTTCACGATCCAGGTCACCTCGCTCCAGCATCACCGCGAGAACCGATCGGAGAGTGGCGTTCTCGATGGGCCAGGTAAACTTGGCTTCGATTTCTGAGGGCTTCAGTGCCTCGTCCGCGTCCCAAAGCAGTTGCATGATGTGAAGCTGCGTTTTGTTGAAGTCCGGGATCGGAGCGGAGTCGGACGGTGTGGGGGTGCCTTTGGCCATGCTTCTGTGAGAAAATCACAGTTATGAAAGTTGTGCAAGATTTATCTGTGAAAATTTCGCAGGTTGGTAGTTCGGTGATCTGCGGAGGCGTCAGATCAAAACTCCGGGGACGTGACAAGAAGCACCTCAGCTCCCTGGACAGGAGCGATTGCCCCGCTCGTTCTATTTCGCGATCGCCTCGTCGTCTCCGTGAGAGGTGTCGTCCTTTTTCTTCCCGCCGCCCTTCTGCGCGGCAAGGTAAGCGACGAGGTCACGGAGATCGCGTGGTGGCAGCGCTGCGGCGACCGGCGGCATTGCGGAAACGGGGGGAGCGATTTCCTTCACGTTGGAGCGCTCTACTCGCATCGGCTTGTTATCCAGCCCGACGACGAGGAGATGATCGTCCGCTTCATTTGAGAGCCGTCCGACGATAGAATCGCCGCTGTTCAGCGTCACGCTGGTCATTCCGTAGCCGGGAGAAATCTCAGCACCCGGATTGTAAATCGATTCGAGAATCTTGTCTCGTGAGAGGCGTTTTGCGACTGCAGTGAGATCCGGTCCCTGCACCCCGCCATCCTTCCCGACCTTGTGGCACTGAAGGCAGGCGCCTTGATTCTGGAAGACGATCTTGCCGTTTTGAGGATCGCCTCCCTCAAGACTGAGGGCAAACACGGCATTCGGATCCGATCCCGCGTAAGCAGCCGCTTTGGCATGACCGCTTTCGCTGAGAATCAGATAAGCGTCAAGCCAGAGGCCTTTGCGGAGAGCGGTCTTGCGATTTTTCCAAAGTTCCCCGGCGAAGTCAGGATCTTCCGCGGCGAGACCAGTTAAGGCCGCTCTTGCCGCTTCCAGTCGGTCTTCATTCAGAGCGACCTTTGCTTTGTCAGTAGCTCCGGCTGCCTTAAGGTTGAAGCCATGTTCGATGGCTGCGGCGCGGACTTGAAATTCCCGATCATCCCAGAGTTCGGTGACCAGAGCGCTGACTCCATCGGCTTTTGATTGCACGAGGCTATCCAGAATCGCGACGCGGAGTTCAGGGTTGAGTTCCTTGTTTCTGACCTGAGCGATGAGTGTTGCCGGGTCGAGTTCCACTCCGGTCTCTGTCGCCAGTTCCATCGCGAGCGTGATCAGCTCAGAATCGTGTGGGCCGGTCAGGAAATTTTTGAGGTCTTCTCCGATCGCTTCGGCGAGCGCTTCTTTGTCACGGGATTCTGTTGATGTCAGGATTGGGCGGTAGGTGCCGTGGACAGGATCAGTGTCGATGGAATTCTCCCAGGACTTTAATCCGATGAGGGCTGCTTTTCGCGCTGAGTGTTCGAGGTTTGCGTTCCCCGCGAGGGTGACCAGTTCGCGCGCATTTTTGGGAGTTCCGCGACGATAGTTTGCGGCAATGACTCGTCGCTGCACTGACTCCGGCAAGGCCTCTGTCTTCTCGCCCAAGGCGGCGAGGATCGCGCCGGCATCGGTATCGATCGCTTTGGTGTCGTAGATGGCGCGAACGGCTTCGCGGGCGATGATCGGATCCGCATCGTTCAGGAATTCGGTCGCCATTGGTGCTCCAAGTCGGCGCAGGGCGAGCAGTGAGAGGAGGCGCTCTTCGCGCGAGTCAGAATCTGCTTTCGCGGCAGCGGCGTCCACTGTTGCGATGCGACTAAGCCCGGTGAGAATGGCATGGCGGAGAACAATGTCAGGATTTTCGCTATCGTTACCGACAGCGGCAGAGAAAAGGGCTGAGGTGATTTTCTGATCGCCACGCTCACCAATCCGGCTGAGGGCAACGGCTGCAAGCGAGCGAACTCGTAAAGAGGGATCTTCGGCTAGCAGTTTGATCAGAGCGTCTTTCGCCGCCGGGGCGCGCAGATCACCGAGCACCCTGGCTGCGTTGGCGCGAACTTCATCTTCGGTGTCACTGAGGAGGCTGATGAGGACAGAGACAACGTTGACCTCGCGCCGACCCAGTTGACCGAGCCCCCAGATCGAGTGGAGTCGAGGATAGAGCGTTTCTCCTTTACTCGCAGTATCCTTGAGAATGGCGACCTGCTTCTGTTCGACGAGTGCAAACTGAGCGGCTTGGCGGACGCGCCGATCGGCGTGGGAGAGCAGTCCAAGGAGTTCGGTGGAATCGCGATCGTTGAACCCGCCCTTGAACAACGCAGCGACGGCTTCGCCGGCGGCGACGTGCGCGGGATCTTTCGACTTCGCGACCTGGATCGAGCCGTTTTCGTTCACGCTCCAGCCACCGCCGAAATCGCAGAGGTAGATCGCTCCGTCAAATCCAAGCTCGACATCACTGGCGCCGACGCCTTTGAAGAGTACCTCTTCGGCGACGGCGACGTAGCCGGCACCTTTCGGACGGACATCGACGGTGAGGATGGTGCAATTCTCGGACGGTCCGCGGTAGTTGCTGAGAAGGAATTTGTCGCGGAGGTCCTCGGGCAATGATTCTCCTGTCAGGTAGGTCACGCCGGACGGACCGCGCGCGACATGCGAGGCTGGCGGATAAACCCATTGAGGTTGCTCCTCATTGTAGAGGTCATACATCCGTTCTTTTACCCACATCGATTTCTCAGGGTGAAAGTCGCCCCAATCGAGATGGGTCACATAGTGGTGTGGAGACTGATGAGACATGTCCCATCCGGAGTCGGTGCCTTCGAGAGCGTAGACCATCCGGGCGAGATCACCGATGTCGCCGGTGTTGTCGAAGGTGAAGAGATTGCCGTCGTTATCAAAAGCGAGTTCCTGCGGATTTCGGAGCCCCTCACAGTAGACTTCAAGTCCCGAGCCGTCGGACTCGCAGCGGAAAATGGCTCCGCGTCCGGAACCCTCGTGGACTTCGCCGTCTTTGTCAGTGACGTGATAACCGCGGTCGCCGACGGAAAAGTAGAGCATCCCGTCCGGTCCGCGCGTGATGCCATGGAGGTCGTGCCCGATGAATGAAATGCGAACGCCGTAGCCGGTCGAGATGGCTTCCTCCTCATCAGCAACGCCGTCTCCGTCAGTGTCGGTCAGCTTCCAGACATTCGGGATGCAGGTGAAGTAGACTGAACCATCGTCTGCGAGGACGGAGAACCCTATCCCATCGAGTGGCTCTTTAAAGCGATCGGAGAAGAGGGTGCGATGATCAGCTGCGCCGTTGCCGTCTTTATCCTCGAGAAGGATCAGTCGGTCGGCGGTTTTTGTATACCACTCAGGTGGAATGCTGGTTGAAAACTTCTCGTAAAGCTCGAGACGATCCTCAACCGTGACCGCCTTGAAATCATCGCGGATGTATTCATTGGCTCCACGGAGATCCGGCACGCCCTGCCAGAAGCGATTTGCCTCAGCGACGTAGAGTCTGCCTTGCTGATCAAAGCCGAAACTTCCCGGATTCTCGACAAATGGAAAAGCGACCCAGGTGTGACCTTCGAGACCTTCATGCTCAATCAGGCCGCGGAACGAAGTGGGCTCATTCGGCAACTCCGGCAATTCAGACTCGGGAACGGTTGGTAGATCTTTGTTTCGCTCTTCCAACTCGGCCGGAGTGATCGCGGAGAGATTCAAGGTCATCAGGGGAGCGATGAGTAGTGAAAAGAAGAAAGGGGATTTTGCCATTGCCGCGGAGATTACGATTGATTGGTGGGGCGGGCAACCTTCAACAGACATGTTTGAAGGGGGCGTCTCAAGCAACGGCCCGCGCCATTGCGCCTCCGGGAATCAATGTTTTTCCTTTCGTCTTTGCGCGAAGAAAGAAAGGATGGATCCATGATTAGATGCTTAACCTTGTTCCTATCGATCTTTGCGATTTCCATTAACGTTCGTTCTCAAGAGGCTTCTCAGGACCCTGCCTTTAAACCATTGCGAATCATTGCCTTCGGCGCTCACCCTGATGATCCGGAGTTTCAGATCGGAGGTTGTGCGATCAAGTGGACGAAGCTTGGGCACAAGGTGAAGCTTGTCTCCTGCACGAACGGTGACATCGGGCACTGGGAAATGTCGGGAGGTGAACTGGCAAAGCGTCGCACGGCGGAAGTCGAGGAGGCTGCTCGTCGCATGGGGACAGAAGTCGAAGTGCTCGACATCCATGATGGCGAGCTTTTGCCTACCCTCGAAAACCGAAAAACGATCGTACGCCTCATTCGCGACTGGGATGCTGATCTTGTCTTCTCGCACCGCCCCTATGATTACCACCCGGATCACCGTAATGTCGGATTGTTGGTTCAGGATGCGGCATTCATGGTCATGGTTCCGAATTTTTGTCCGGACACACCCTCAATGAGAAAGAATCCGGCCTTCTTTTTCTTCCCGGACAACTTCACGAAACCTTATCCGTTCACTCCGACCCTTGCGGTGTCGATTGATGACGTCCTGGAAGAGAAGGTGAAAGCACTGGATGCCCTCGAGTCTCAAGTCTACGAAGGGGGCGCCCTCGGCAATGCTGAAACGAGAAGGAAGCGCTTTGGCGATGATCCTGTCCGACGCGTAAATTTTCTCCTCAAGAGTTGGTCAAATCGACACGAGCGTATTGCGAACAAGCATCGCGAGAGCTTGATCGAATGGTATGGGGAGGAAAAAGGAAATGCCGTGAAACATGCTGAGGCATTCGAGCTTTGCGAGTACGGTTCGAAGCCATCCAGCGATCAGTTAAAGCGACTGTTTCCGTTTTTCTCCGAATCCACGGAAGATTAGATCGTGAAAACCACATCATCGATTATTGCATTTATTCTTCTGGCTTCTCTCGCTTGGGTAAGTGCAGGAGATTACGGATGGAAAGCGTCACTGAGTGCTCGCGACATCACTCCCGGGGTTGGAGTCTGGATGGGTGGCTATGCGGCAAGGAAAGGTCCTGCCGCTAAAATTCAGCAGCCGCTTTTTGCGAAGGCATTGGCGCTCAAAGATGAAGAGGGAGGACGATTTGTGTGTCTGACCCTCGATTTGATCGGGGTGCCCAAAGCCCTTCGTACGGAGATCGAGAATTACGCTTTCGATACTTATCAACTCCCCCCTGCTTCGCTCGTAATTAATGCCTCGCACACGCATTGCGGTCCCATGATTCGTCTCTACCGGCCCCCGGGGTCGGAGGATGGAACGCTAAGGGCTCCGTATAACAACATTCCCGATGCAGAGCAGGCGCTGCGGGTTGAAGAGGTGACACAGTATCTTGAGGACGTCAGGATCGCTCTCAAAGAGCTGATCGATGAGTGTATGGGCTCACTGGAACCGGCGACTTTACAATTTACGCGGTCGAAATGTGGATTTGCGATGAACCGTCGCACGCCGGGTCCGAATAAGAGCTGGAAAAATTCACCTAACCCCGACGGGCCGGTCGATCACGAAGTGCCGGTCTTACAGGTTTTTGATGCGAAGAAAAATTTGAAGGGAATTCTTTTCGGCTACGCTTGTCATGCAACGACCCTTTCGATCATGGAGATCAATGGAGACTGGCCCGGATACGCTCAGCAGTTTTTGGAAGAGGATCACCCGGGTGTTGTCGCGATGTTCGTGAATGGAGCCTCAGCGGATCAGAATCCGTATCCACGGAGACTCCAGGTTTACGTTGAACGTCACGGTCGCTCAATTTCCACTGCGGTCGAAGCAGCCATGGAAACTACGCCGGTAGAAATCAGAGGTCCCTTGCATGCCGCACTTGCCTGGCCTGAAATCCCGTATCAAACAGCACCGTCGAAGGCAGCGCTTGAGAAGCGTGTCGAATCCACCGATCGCTACGAATCGCGACACGCCGCTTTTCTGCTCGAGGCCCTGAATGCAGGAGGCTCGCTGCCGGAGAGTTACCCGGTTCCTGTGCAGGTGATTCGGTTTGGTGAATCGATGACGTGGATCACGATGGGTGGCGAAGTTGTTGTCGACTATGCCCTTCGACTTAAGCTCGAAATTGGTGGAAAGAGCGGCACGCCCGTTTGGTTTGCCGGTTACTCCAACGATGTCATGACCTATATTCCAAGTCTTCGCGTTCTCGAGGAGGGTGGCTATGAAGGCGGGTCGGCGATGCGGTTTGTTCGTTCCGTGATTCATCCAGCTCCCTGGGAAAGAACGATTGAGGAAACTCTCGTCGGGAAAATTCACGAACTTTATGATGAACTCAAAATGCGATGAGTTGATCCTGTTTCCAGTAATCAAAAATGATTTTGTTCGTGTTGTTCGGTATCCCGAGACGCGAGCAGGCGATGGACTTTTTGATTGATTACCCGTAGTGCTTTCTCATGATTCGTTTGATCTGCTGCGTTCTCCTCGTGGCCCCCGTTTGCTTCGCTGAAACCTCGATCGTTCAGTGGGACTCGCTGGAGATGGTCGAACAGCGTGGGCTGATCGCGGAATTTGACGAGAGCCGGGGAGTGAAGGTCGTTGCCGGAGAACCGGACTCGAATCATGACTATGCCTGGGTATCGTTCGATCATCCTGATGGCCAATGGGACCTCAGCCTGATTTCAGAAATCACCGCGACGATAAAGAACGGTTCGGAAAATGAGACGGAAGTCATGCTCTGGGTTTGTGCTGCAAACGGGTGGAGCGCGGTTGGGGGTTTCGGAAAGTTGGTTCCCGGAGAGGCGAGGGAATTCAACGTTAATCTCCATGAATGCTATCCTGACAAGACGCCTAAAATAGATCCTCAAAAAGTGAACCGGCTGCAGATTATGGTTCGCCGAGCCGCTCCAGATCTCGATCTGGATGTGAGCTCGATCGTTTTGCGCGGGAAGAGAGGCGAAGTGAATCTTCCCGAAGGGAGAGTTATCGTTCCGGAAATTGAAAAGGGAGCTCCTTCACCTGGAAGGCGAGTGAGGTATCGCCTTGCCGGTGATGAAAATTCAGGAATCTACTCGGTGCTTTATCTTCCCCCTTCCTGGGAAAAGGGGAGCCAATATCCTGTCATCGTCGAATACCCGGGAAATATTTTTCTTAACCGGAAATGCTATTCGACCGGGCTTCCCGACCAGTGCGTGATCGGTTACGGAATGACGAAGGGAAAGGGGGTGATTATTCTCAGTCTTCCCTTCCTTGATCGGACTGCCGATCGAATCATTGAGAGTGGGTTTGGGAACATTGATGACACAACCGCGTATGCGAAATCTGCGATCGAAGAGGTGATTGAAAAGTTTGGCGGTGATCGTGATAACATGGTTTTGACAGGATTTTCACGCGGATCAATCGCCTGCGGATTTATTGGGCTGCGCGACGATGAGATCGCTTCTTACTGGAAAGGTATTCACGGATGTCAGCACTACGACGGTTCGAGCTGGCGCGAGTCGAAGATGGAAGAAGCGGTGGAGCGGGCAAAACGATTTCAGGGGATTGCGATTTTTCAGACGGATAACGATCGTAAAAAGTATGCGCCGCTCGTTGCGACGACGGACCCGTCGGTCGAGTGGACCTGGGCGAAGTCTGGACTTGGGTTTCACGCGACGGCCATGTTCCTCGATGATAGACCATCGACAGTGCAGCTTCGTGAGTGGTTTCGATTACTTATCGCTTCACGATAAATGCAACAGGGTCGAGCGAGTGACTTAACAGGGTTATGTCAGGCTCCAGCCTTCACGATACTCGCGTCTCAGATATTTCTCTGCATCCGGCGCATTCGGGATCTTCATTTCAGCGGCGTTCCATTCCAGTTTCTCTCCGGCACGGTAAGCGACGTTCCCGAGGTGGTTGGCCTCGGTGAGGGGTCCGGCGTAGGCGAAGTTGCATAGTGGCTCGCGAGGATCGCCCTTGCAGGCGCGAATCCATTCTTCGATCTGACCGGGGGAGGACTCGATCCAGGGAGTCGGGGGTTCGAAGCCGACGAACTTGTCTTCGGGGAGAAGGAGATATTTCCGGTAATCGGCGAGCAACATTCCTTCCTCTCCGATGAAGAGGGTGCCGTCATTCCAGGGCGGGATGCCGCCGTCTTCCCAGATCTTCGGCTTTTCGGTTCCTTGATACCAGGTGTGAGAAACGGCAGGGTATCCCTCGCCCCGGTCTCCGAAGGTGTATTTTACGCTCATTGAAGCTGGAGCAATGTCAGGGTGAGCTTTCGGCCCGGAGAGAGGTTCGATAGTGAGCGGAGCATCCAGTTTCAGCGCCCACCAGGGTAGGTCGTTCCGGTGGCTTCCGAGATCGGACATCGTTCCATTTCCGAAATCCCACCAACGATACCAGCGCGGGCCGGGAAAGTAGAAGTCGTGGAAATCACGGTAAGGTGCAGGGCCGATCCAGGTGTCCCAGTCCAGCGCATCGGGGACAGGCATCGCGACGGTGGGGGTGTCAGGTGTGTGGAGAATGTCTTTATTGGCTATTGCTTCGGCTTCAGTTTGCCAGCCCCAGGCTCGCGAGACCCAGGTGTGGACTTCCGTCACGGGCCCTATCGCGCCGGATTGAACGAGCTCGACGACACGGCGGTAATTGTCTCCGGAGTGAATTTGGGTTCCCATTTGCGTCATAACGTCCGCTTTCGCGGCGGCTTCGGTGACGACGCGACATTCGTGGACATCCCGGGTCAGAGGTTTCTCGCAGTAGACATGCTTACCGGCGGCGAGTGCGGGCAAAGTCGCGAAAGCGTGGGTGTGCTCCGTCGTCGAAACGACAATGGCATCGATTCCGTTGAGATTCTCATAGAAGTGACGGAAGTCGGTCGAGGTTCTCGCTCCTGCGGCATTAGGCGCAGATTCGAGGGCGGCGCCGAGCATGTTTTCGTTCACATCGCAAATCGAGACGATTTCTTCATTGGCGCAGGATTTCACATGGTGTCTTCCGCGGCCGCCGACCCCAATGAGGCCAATGCCCAGTTTGGAGTTCGGAGATTTGCACTGGGTGATGGCAGGAAATCCCAGCGTCGAGGCTGCAGCCAAGGTGGAAGTTTTCGAGAGAAAGTTTCGACGCGAGAGATCTTGCTTCATGACTAGCATGGTTTCGGATTTCTGCGGATTCGTGAAGAGCCTTCGAGGACGGGATTGCGGATTCCCCGGTTTTTTCGAGCGACCCTTCCATGACTCTGCGGCATAGTCCGGCGATCATGGCAAAGTCAAAGAAAGACATCTCACCCAAGACTCATTTTCGGGGTTATGCGATTCCGGGTGACCCGGTGCCTGGCGATATCGAGCATCCTGAGCTTGTCGTCGAGGACGGGGAGACGCTCGATGTTCTCTGCGGACACTTGCGGATCTTTCAACTGAAGAAAGGGCATCGCTATTCGACGGATGATATTCTCACGGCCTGGTATGGCACGTCGTGGTGTCCCAGTGCGAGGAGCATGTTGGATCTCGGAAGTGGAATTGGGACAGTGGCGATGACGGCTGCATGGCGCTTACCGAAGGTGTCGGTCGTCACGGTGGAAGCTCAGGAGGAAAGCATCCGTCTCGCGAAAAAGTCGGTGCGTTGGAATGGCTTCGATGATCGTTTTGATATCCGTCAGGGGGATCTGAGGGACAAGAGCGTCTTGAATCCGGAAGAGCGATTTGACCTCGTCCTGGGAAGCCCGCCATACTTTCCGCTCGGCACAGGGGTGGAAGGAGATCATCCGCAGAAGGTCGCTTGTCGTTTCGAAGTTCGCGGGACGATCGCGGACTACTGCGAAAGCGCGGCCGCTCATTTGGAAACAGGTGGCGTGTTTGCCTGCGTCTTTCCCGTTAATCCGCCCGAGCAGGAAGAGCGGGTGCGTGCTGCGGCAGAAGCAGCGGGTCTGACGATTGTTCGTCAAAGGCCTATCGTCCTGCGTGAACCGGAGCCAGCCTTGCTCGGCGTGTTTATTTTGATGCGAAAGGCAGACTTGCCGGAATCCATGCATGCCCAGACATGGCACGAGCCGCCCCTTGTGATTCGACAAGAGGACGGCTCGATTCACCCTGAGTATGCGGCGGTGAAGTTGAGTTTTGGATTTCCGCCCTAGTCTTCTGCAGCGGGCTGATACTCGATATCCTGAATTCCGATGTAGTTCAGAAACGTCGTCATCCAAGGCGTCAGGAAATCGCGTTTGCTGCCGATCTCAGTTCCGCCGTAGGCCACGAACACTTTTGTCGGCATGTTAGGCGCCTGACCGACAGGGCGACCTTCCTCGTTGTAGATCACGGTGACTCCAAATCTGGCGACCAGGTCGGCCCAGGCTTTAAAGCTGGCTGGCATGGAGAAGTTGTAAACGGGAATGCCAATGATGAGAGCCTTTGCCTTCATCAGTTCCTCGACGAGTTCGTCGGAGGTTTGGAGGGCTTCACGATGAGCTTCAGTGCGTTGGTCTTCGGGGGTGAAGTAGCCTTCGATCATCGTTTCGTTGACGAAGGGGAGGCCCTGCGAGAGGTCGCGGGTGCGGATCTCGAGTCCGAGTTCGGCGGCGAGTGTTTTCGCATGGGCGTCGGAGGCAGCGCGGGAAGTGGATCCATTCTGGCGTCCGCTGGCATCGAGGTGGAGGAGATAGCTCATGATAAGTATTGGGTAGTGATTGATTGCCGGAGTCTTGCTCCGATGAATCAATCTTCCTGATACTCACGAATTCTCCCATACCATCTCCTTTGGATGGTCATGTTTGTAAGGTATGAACTTACCCCCAAAGCGTTGAACGCAACGAATTCTAACGCAACTCCGTGGAAACCGGCATCCGGAATTCGTCGATAAGAAAGTTCGAGATGTCGTCGTCCGTGGCTGACTGGAGCGCGATGTAAACATTATTGATCGCATCCTGTGTAGACTTGGTCTCGTCGAGATCTTCGGCTGCTTCGAAGAATCTCCTGAGGAAATCCCTGCGACCTTGCTTCTCTATCAGGGTCGTAAACATGTGTTGGTAAGCGAGTCGAACAGAAAAGGAGTTGTCTTCCGCTTCGAACTTACCGGTTTCCAAGGCCTCATTCCAAGAAGTGTTCGAGCGTTCTAAGATAGGAAAGCCTCTTGAGGCATTGTCCTGCAACTGCTGGACGGTCTGATTAGAACCGATCTGGACGCCGGACTCCTCGTATCCGACTCTCTTGATGACGTCTGTTACAACCGAGACAACATGAGCATTATTGATCTTGTGTGGAAAATCGAATTTGTCTCCGAATTCAAGTCTAATCCTGCCCACTGCATGATGCAAGAATGGCAACGGAACGTTCCCGGTCTCTTTGGATTCGGCAATCAGCTCACTGGATAAAATCTCAGAGATCCCGGCTCGCGAGTCTTCGCGCATCATATAGATGCTCCCGCGGTTGGCGCCCTCCATTTCAAAAATGCTTACCCTTTCGTAATCTTCCCCGGACGTGTCGAAACCAGTTAGATCTTCGATTGTATTCAAATACTTATCAATGCCTGCGAGAATAGGAGCAATGACATCGGCGGTCCAGTCCTCCTTGAGTAGTTGCAGTTCCACTTTCTCTCCCGACCAGGCAAAGAATTCCTTGTCATTGATCTTCTTCTTCTCCGCATTCAACGGGCCATTCTGATTGCCTGTCGGCAACTCATTTTCGTCTCGTTTTGAAACACTTTTCTGCGCAACCAAGTTGGAAGGAGGAGACTGAAGGCGTTCTCGATAACGACTTAGTGCCTTCGCTTCTCCGATCATTTCCTGTCGCACGAGGTCCCCCTGGAGTTGCTCCAGCGAGGTGGAAAACAGAGTGAACATATTGGACTCGATTCCACTGGCCTCATTGGTAAAAATTGATTTCAGCCGTTGAAGATTCTCCGGAACTTCCTCATCAAACGATTTCAACCCGGGAAGCGGAATGGGAGGATGCTGATGTTTCAATGTTTCGACTTTCCCGAGATAGGTTGTTGCTTCAGTGATCGCCTTCTCGATGATCTCGACGCGGTCGAGGCTTCCTGCCTGAATGGCGTCGCTTTTTGATGCGGCCAATGCTCCGAGGTATTTATTGGTTAGCTCTCCCAGTTGCGTGCTACGGGCGTTTTGAAAATTCTCCTGTCGAGTCGCGAGACCCGGGATATTCTCAAGTGCATCAGGGACTGGTGTTGATGGTGCTTCGGTTTCAGTTGCAGGCGGGTTCTCGGCTGGAGACACAGTTTCGGACGAGGTCACTTTTTCAGGATCAGTAGGTGGATTTGCTGACGGCTTATCTTCAACCACTGCTGCTTCCATGTTCGATGTTTTGGCGCTGGAAACATCATTCCCATCAGAAATCTCAGCGACAGCCCGGTCGACCGGTTGAGAGTTATCCGGCATGGATGCTTTCCCATCGTCATCGTTCTTCGAGGAAGATGTGGCATCGGTTGGAACTGGTTCATCTGGTTGGCTCGCTGAGGTGTCTGTCGCAGAAACGCCTGTCTTATTGGATCCCTCGTTTGACGGAAAGAGGAGAAAAAAAGCAGCAACTCCGATCAGGGCAAAAACTCCCAGAGCTGTCAGCCCAACCCACATGCCCGGGGCTTGCTTCTCTTCGTGAACGGGTTTGGGCTTTCTTGCTGCTTTTTTCGGACTCTTGTCTGTGGATCCGGATTTTGCCCCTTCCGCTGGCGCAGTGCCGAACGTCCTGGAAACCACGCGTGGAACCTCGCCTGAGGATTGAGCGGGATCAATCGTGGAAATAGGCCGGCTTTGCAACTCATCCAGTTTGTGACGGAATTCGGTCGCGCTCTGAAACCGTCCCTCCGGGGTGCTTTCGATCGCTGAAGCGATAATCGTATCAAAACGAGGGTCTATTGAATCGGATACTTCGCTCGGCATTTTGAATAAGCCTCGTGGAAGCTTTCCGGTGAGCATCTTGTAGAGCATCACGCCCACGGCGTAGAGGTCAGCGCGGTGATCAGGAGAACTGCCTGACTCCAGTGCCTCAGGGGCGATATAATCAGGCGTTCCCATCGCCACGTTCTCCATGGTAAGGGCGGAGAGTTGGGCGGCTTCTTCTCCTGCGAACTGTTTGACCAGACCGAAGTCGGCAATCTTTACTCGTCCCTCCTGATTGATGAGAACGTTTGCCGGTTTGATGTCACGGTGAACGATCCCTTTGGAATGGGCATAATCGAGAGCGTCCAGAACATGTGACACGATGGAGCTGGCATGCACGGGATCCACTGTCCCTCCGGCCGAAGAGATGTATTGCTCGACGTCCATTCCGTCGATGAATTCCATGACGAAATAGAGTTGCCCGGCCTCGGTCTGGCCAAAGTCATAGACGGAAACGATGGCAGGATGGTCAAGGTTGGCCATCGCCCTGGCTTCAAGCTTGAACCTCTCTACATACTTTAGATCATCGTTTCCTTCAGTGAGAAGCTCAGGAAGCACTTTGATTGCGACCGGACGTGCGAGTGTTGCCTGTCGCCCCTTGTAGACCGCACCCATACCTCCCTGACCAAGGATAGATTCAATCTCATATTGAGGTAGCAACTGCTGCAACTCCTCCACTGAGGGGGGAGTCCAGGAACCGCCGCTCTCGCTCACGCTGTCCGCCATGGGCGGAGACTAGCGATGGTGCATGACCAAGGCAAACCGTTTCTTGGGACCTCATCCTTTTCACCTGTCGAACTGGAAACTCGGGAGGTGAGAACACGAAAACTCCGCAGGTCCGTCGAACGGTCCTGCGGAGTTGGAGTTAACAAGAGTTTGATTAGGCCTCAGTCGCGTCACCGATCTTGGCATTGAGGGCGCGCTTCGCGATCCTGGTGACGAAGACGGTCACCGCAAGCGTTGCCGCAAGACCGACTCCGTAGCCGATCCACTCGGTCGTGGTTTTGCTTCCTGCTTCGCTCGCCGCTTTGCCGAGCGACCCGATGTAGACATAGAGAACCGTGCCGGGAAGCATCCCAATCCACGAAGCGAGAAGGTAGTGGCTGAACTTCACTTTCGTCACACCGTAGGCATAATTGAGAAGGGTGAAGGGGAAAATAGGGGAGAGACGGGTGAGACCGACGATCTTCCATCCTTCATCGGCGACAGCACCGTCGATGGCTGAGAAGGTCTTGTTTCCTTCGATGCGCTTTTCAACCCAGCTTCGTGCGATGAATCGACCGATAAGAAAGGCGAGCGTTGCTCCGAGGACGGAGGCGATTGAGACATAGACTGAGCCCCAGACCACACCAAAGATCGTTCCGGAGGCGGCTGTGAGAACGGAACCGGGAACGAAGAAGACCACCGCAATGGCGTAGATCGCGATGAATGCGACAGGGGCCCAGAAGCCGAGTGATTCCACCCATCCGGTCGCGGCACGAAGCCAATCTCCGGTTGGAAGGAGAACAAGGGCGGTGATGAGCGCAGCGACGACGGTCAATGTAAGGATCAATTTGAGAGGTGACTTGCGTTCGCGGTTTTGGATTGGCTCGGACATGGTAGTGGTTGGTTGGATCATGGTAATGGATGAGGTCGGAACTCAGTAAGAAAGTTTCTTCAGGCGGCGAACATTTCGGGGAAGTCGAGTTCTTAGAGGGATTGGTTAATGGCTTCGCAAATTTCCTCTTCGCAGGAGAGGTCGAAATAGAGGGACGATTCAGGTTGGCCCCGCAAACTTTGAAGAGAGATCTTGTGTAAATCTCTTGAAGAAGAAAGGGGCGAAGGACTGGGTAGATTTAGCGTAGAAGCATTCATGAAATCGATGGGTAAAACAGACAGGTCGGTTCGTTGTGATTTATCAATAACAGACTAAGTTGTCTGTTGCAAGGGTTTGGTTGCGTTTTCTTGGGAATTCTTTCGATTTCGGGAACTTCGCAAAGTGCGGAAACGATAACCGAAGGCGCTGCAACCCCCGATCTAACAGGGTTGAGTCAGTGACCCAACCCTGTTGAATGGCGAGAAGAAAAATTTCCCGATTTCTGATTCTACCATGGGAATCAGGGGGTTTTAGGGGTTTCCGAGCTTGCCGCGGTGATGATCAAGAGTGAAATGACGCCGCACGCGAGGCTTCCCCACCACAGCGAAGCAGGGTTGGTTTTATACAAAAGCAGACCCAGACCCGGGGCGATGGCATGACCAAAATGCCACGTCAATCCCATCACTCCATTATAGCGACCCCTCATGTCTTCCGGTGCCAACTCCGAGATATAAGCGCCTGCAACGGGCATCGAAATCATTTCTCCGACCGTGAAGATGACCAGCGCAACCCCAAGCAAGATCCACCCCGTGGCGAATCCGCAAAGCGCGACGCCGACTCCGCAGAGGAAGAAGCCAATCCCGATGACCCACCGTGCATTGAATCGTTTCACCCAGTGACTCAGCGGTAGTTCGGCAATGACGATGAGGAAACCATTGAAGGCCATGAGCATTCCGTAGACGCGCTCGGGGTAACCGAGATCTTGAATTAGAAGGGCGATGGCACCTCCCCAGTGGAAGAAGAGGAAGACTCCGAAAAGGCTCGAGAAAAACATCGCGACGAAGGCTTTGTTTTTCCAGATCGAAACCAGCGCGGGTAACCAGCGGCTCGCTTTTCCGGTTTCACTCTTCAAGCCATGAGGCAGAAGAAAGAATGAGATCGCTCCGTAGACACCTGTCGTGAGGGCATCGCCGATAAAGAGTAGGTCATAGGAGATTTCGGCCAGAAATCCGCCGGCGGCCATACCACAACCAAATCCGAGATTGATCGCAAACCGCGAGACGCCAAAGGCAATGACACGCCGCTCCGGCGGGACTAAATCGGCGAGGAGAGAGCTCGCGGCAGGGTGATAGGCACCATGGGAGAGGCCAACGAAGAAGGCCGCGATGACATAGCTCGCGAGGCTGTCGGCCTGCCACAAGGCAAGGATAGAGAGCGCAGCGCTCGTGAGCGCAAGCGACATCGTATTCTTCCGACCGACTCGATCAGCGAGCCATCCGCCGAGAATCGCCGAGGTCATTCCCCCGGCGGCGAGCGCGGCAAAGGTTTTCCAAATATCGGTGGGGCTGTAGCCCGCCTTCGTCATGTAGAGGGTCAAAAACGGGATCACAAAAGTGCCGAAGCGGTTGATGAACACGCCAATAGCCAATACCCAGACAGGACGCGGCAGCGAACGAAGTTCGGCAGCGAGCGATGGTGATGGATGAGTTGATGGTGTTTTCATAGGCAGTTCCGTTGAGGATAAAAGGCAACAAAAAAGCCCTGATGACCGAAGGCTGGTCAGCAGGGCTTTATCGTCAGAAAGAGACTGTTCAGGTAGAACTAGAAATCAGTGAAAGCGACAAAACCCCGGAGCGGTCGAATGAGCGTGACCATACCAGCAACGGAGCGATCAAACATGTTGATCGCGGCATGCCAGGATTGGCAGTTGTGGCTGGAGTTGTGTTTCATTGCTTTAGGCAAGACCAGATTTCGCTCACGATCAGAAAAGAGCAAGGCCATTCTCTAGTAAGATAGAGAAATCACCTAGTCGTGACGAGCGACCGAAGATTGCGTGGCGTTTGTATCGAGACTTGTCTTTGCCAGGAAATTTCTTCAGAACAGGACATGGCGTCCGACCCGATCACTTGTCCAAAATGTCGCTCGAGCGCATCGGTTCTTCCGCTTGGAAAGCGATACGCCGTTTATCCTGCGGGGTGCTTTATGATTCTAGGGTTGCTGATCGCTTCTTCTCCCGCAACAGCACAGAGCAGTAAAGCCCGGAAATTCTTTGAAGAGAATCTGGTCATCGACGGGACGTGCTTTCCTTACTACCGACCGGGGACTTCGTTTCATCGCTTTCCGCGTCTTGAAGACGGGACATTTGATATGTCCGACTACACGAGAGGGACAGGAGTTGATCTAGCGGTCTGGGACATTCGTCACCCGCAGGAAATGATGAAGATGATTCGGGGAGTCAAACTTGGACACTTCATCAATACTCGTGTCATCCAAACGGTTGACGATATCGAGTTGATGTTCGAATCAGGGGAGCACGGCTGGTTATTTTACACACAGAATCCCTGGCCGTTAAATGGTGGCGTCGATCCTGTTCAGGTTTGGCATCGCAACGGTTTGCGCATGGTGCAAATTGTCTACGGCACGAGAATTCCGGTTCCGGAGCTGGATAAATTGGGAACTGGTTCGAGTCGTGAAGACGATGAATCGAGCGGACTGACTGAGCTCGGAAAGCGCTTTGTCAGGGAGTGCCAACGAGTCGGAATCATCGTTGATGTCTCGCATTGCAATCGTCAAACGACTCTCGATGCGTGCGCGATTTCGGAGGTGCCTCTCGTCTGCACGCATGCCGGTTGCGAAGCGATTACCCGGGCCAAGAGAAACAAGTCGGATGAAGAGATTAAGGCTATTGCCGCCACCGGAGGCGTCGTTGGTATTACACCAATTAAGTTCATGCTCAGCGAATCAGCACAGGGAGCGACGATGGATGACTTCATCGCTCACCTTGAACATGTCATCTCGATCGTGGGCATCGATCACGTTGGAGTTTCTTCTGATATCAAACGAAACGGGGTCGAGAAAGAAGAGGTCGTTGCCTACACGTGCGAGAAACTTAACGGTGAAGAGCGCTGGTTTCACTTACACGAGGCTTTAGTATCAAAAGGCTACGAGGATGATGATCTTAAGAAAATTTTTGGGCTGAATTTTCTTCGCGTCTTTGAAGCGGGGTTAAAGTGAGCCTCGATGAAAAGAATTCTCTTTCTCTGTTCGCGAAACAAACTCCGAAGTCCGACCGCGGAGGAAATTTTTGCGGGACGGCCCGGTATCGAAGTCGATTCCGCCGGGTTAAGTGCGGATGCGGAAGTGGTTCTTTCCGAAGAGCAGGTCGAATGGGCTGATCTAATTTTGGTGATGGAAAGGATTCATCGGGCGCGGTTGAACAAACGGTTTGGGCATCTTCTCGCAGACAAACGCGTTGCGGTCCTCGGCATACCGGATCGTTATGAATTCATGGAGGAGGCTCTCATTGAAAAATTGAAAGTATCCTGTAAAAACTACCTTAATTGAATTAACAGACAAATTTGTCTGTTAATAATGTAAGTGATTCGCGGGAGCGACGACTGAAAGGGCGAACCCATTGTCTCAATCCCATTACTCATGAAATCAAAACTGATCCTTATCGTCCTCCCGTTTCTTGCACTCTTCGCCATTCCGCTCACGGCAGAGGCTGGCTACGGGTATGGCGGATACTACGGCGGCCACGGTTATGGCTACGGTCACCGTAGTTTCAGTCATGGAAGCCGCTATCGCTCTGCTGCTTTTGATTACTACAACGGCGGACGAGGCCACTTCCGCGACAGCGGTCACCGCAACTACCGAACCTATCGCGTCTATCGTAACTACGATCTGAAGTCAAAGAATCCGGTTCCTTCCGCTCGCGCCGTCAAAAAGGGCAACTCATCGGCCGGCATCCGTAGCATTTTCAAGAGTGGTGCGCGTTAGAAAAGACGAGTGGCAGGAAACTGCGGCAAATTTTATCGCTCCTATTTCTTCGCTTCCCTTTTCCTTCGCGTGGCATGATCAGTCTTCATGCCTGAATCAGAACTCAAGTGGGTCGAACACGCCGGTCATCGGATCGCGTGTTTATCTCACCCAAACCCGGAAGCTGATCGGCTCCCGGTTGTTTGGCTTCATGGTCTCACGATGAGTGTTCGTTTCTGGGAGGCGGGAATGTTCGACCTCGCGATCGAAGGGCGCTCCTGGTATTCGATCAGCCTCCCGCTCCACGCACCGAGTGTTTGTGAAGATGGCAGCAAGGTTTGTCACATCAACGAAGATCTTCTCGCAGCGTTGCTTTTTGAGTCCCTGAATCACCTCATTCCAGAAGGACGATTTCATCTTGTCGGTCATTCCCTCGGAGGCTTTGCGGCGATGAATCTGGCCGCAAAGTTTCCAGCGCGAATCGCCTCGGTGACGTCTGTGGGAGGTTTCATGAGAGGGCGGGCCAAGGGGATCGAAGGAGCGCTTCAATTCCTTGCGAGCGGAGACTTTTTGCGAAAATGGCTTTTCTACGCCGGGTTCTGGATGTTGAAGCGCCATGTTTTGCTTCTCAAGGCGGCGACATTTACCTACGCAAGAGACTGGAGATCGTTGGCCTCTTTCCCGGCGCTCGATGAAACGCTCGCGATGGTTTTTCCTGATGTGAAGGCGCACTCCATTGCCGCTCAACGTGCCTTTTGCCGGTACTTGCTCGAAATGGATTTGTTCGACGAGGTCGGAGGAATTTCAACACCGGTTCTGGTAGTGGCAGGAGAAAAGGATCCCATTATTCCCTACTGGCATCAGGTGAAATGTGCTGCCGCGCTTCCCGCCGGGGAATTACTTACGATTCCGAACGTCGGGCACCTTGCCTTCGCGGAAGCACCGGAACGATTTGTTCCGGTGCTGGTCGATTGGCTCGAGCGGCACGAGTGAGTGAGCCCGGGAAGTTGGAGTGAGGGCTTCAGCCCTTCTCTATGGCAGAGAAAGGCCTAACTCCAGCGACTTATCTTCTGCTTCGGCGTTGAACCAACGCCGCTACGTCTTAAAGGTAAATTTCCCCTCCGCGAAATCGCCAATGATCGTATCGCCGTCTTTGAAGCTTCCATCAAGGAGATCGAGACTGAGCGGATCGAGAAGGCGGTTTTGAATGACGCGCTTCAGCGGTCTCGCTCCATAGGCAGGATCATATCCCTCGGTTGAGAGTTGCGTGATCGCCGCGTCGCTGAGTTCGAGGGTAAGGCCCTGCGCTTCAAGACGCTTCAGGACCCGAGCGAGTTGAATCGTGACGATAGACTTGATGTCTTCTTCGGTGAGTCGGTCGAAGATGATGGTTTCATCGATACGGTTGAGGAACTCGGGGCGGAAGTGTCCGCGCAGAGCTTCGGTGACGAGCGCTTCGCGTTGCTCCGGATTCGACTCGGACATGATGTATTCTGAACCGATGTTACTCGTCATAATGATGACAGTGTTTCGGAAGTCGACGGTGCGGCCCTGTCCATCGGTGATGCGTCCATCGTCGAGAACCTGTAAAAGAACGTTGAAGACATCGGGATGTGCTTTTTCGACTTCATCGAAAAGAACGACGGAGTAGGGCTTGCGTCTCACCGTCTCGGAAAGCTGACCGCCCTCCTCGTAGCCGACATAGCCGGGAGGCGCTCCGATAAGTCGGGCGACGGCATGCTTCTCCATGTATTCCGACATGTCGATCCGAACCATGGCCTGGTCATCGTCGAAGAGAAATTCGGCGAGGGCGCGTGAGAGTTCGGTTTTTCCAACTCCGGTCGGGCCTAGAAAAAGAAAGGATCCGATAGGGCGATTTTCATCCTGCAAGCCGGCGCGGGCGCGTCGGACTGCATTCGAGACGGCGGTGATGGCCTGACGCTGTCCAATGACTCGGTCGCCGAGGCGATCTTCCATTTTGACGAGCTTCGAGCGTTCGCCTTCCTGAAGGCGCGAGACCGGAATGTGAGTCCAGGAACTGACGACTTCGGCGATGTCCTCTTCGGTGACTTCCTCTTTGAGGAGTCGTGAGTTCCCCTGCATCTTTTCGAGTTCGACCTTGGCTTCTTTGAGCGCTTCTTCCTGCTTCGGAATGAGGCCATATTGAATCTCGCTGGCGCGCCCGAGGTTGCCCTCTCGCTGCGCCTGTTCCAGTTCGGTCTTGAAGCGTTCGAGTTCTTCCTGAACTTCGTTTGCCCTGACAATGACACCTTTCTCGTTGTGCCATTGAGCCTTGAGCGCGTCGGCCTGTTCGTTAAGGTCCGCGATCTCTTTTTCGACTTTCTCAAGGCGGTCTTTGCTGGCGTCGTCTTTTTCTTTCGCGAGGGCCTGTCGCTCCATTTCGAGTTGCATCGCCTGACGATCGAGCTGGTCGATTTCGGTAGGGAGGCTGTCGAGTTCGATCTTCAGTCGCGAGGCGGCTTCATCGATGAGATCGACGGCTTTATCAGGAAGGAAGCGGTCCGCGATGTAGCGATCACTCAGCATCGCGGCAGCAACGAGAGCGGAATCTTTGATACGAACGCCGTGGTGGACTTCATATCGGTCTTTGATGCCGCGGAGAATCGCGATGGTGTCTTCGGCGCTCGGCTCATCGACAGTGACGGGTTGAAAGCGGCGCTCGAGGGCGGCGTCTTTTTCGATGTATTTTTTATACTCGTCGAGCGTGGTTGCTCCGATCGTTCGAAGCTCGCCGCGGGCGAGTTGCGGCTTGAGCATGTTAGACGCGTCGACGGCTCCTTCGCTCGCTCCGGCACCGACGATGGTGTGAAGCTCATCGATGAAGAGAATGATTTCGCCCTGACTGTCGGTGACTTCTTTGAGGAAAGCTTTGAGCCGGTCTTCGAATTCACCGCGATACTTTGCCCCGGCGATCATGGAGCCGATGTCGAGAACGATGAGGCGCTTGTTTTTGAGTGAGTCGGGAACGTCCCCGCTGACGATGCGTCGGGCAAGACCTTCGGCGATCGCCGTTTTTCCGACACCGGGTTCACCGATGAGGACAGGATTATTCTTCGTGCGGCGCGAAAGAATCTGCATGACGCGGCGGATTTCTTCATCGCGTCCGATGATGGGATCGATCTTTCCTTCGCGTGCGACGGCGGTGAGATCGGTGCCGTATTTTTCGAGCGTCTGGTATTTGCCTTCAGGATCCTGATCGGTGACGCGTTGGCTTCCCCGAATCGAAGCGATCGCCTCAAGAAGCGATTTCTCAGTGACGCCCTTCGCACTGAAAAGCGATTTGAGATCAGAGTGACCTTCGCGAAGGATCGCCGCGAGAACGTGCTCGACGCTGGTGTATTCGTCCTTCATCTCCGAGCGAATTTTCTCCGCCGTATTCATGACGGCGCGGAGGTCGCTGCTGAGGTAGACCTGCTGTCCGGCATTCCCGGACGAAGAGGGAAGTTTTTTGAGAAGAGCGTCGACTTCAGATTTGAGTGAAGCGGGATCTGCTCCGAGTTTCGAAAGGATCGGGCCGGTCACCCCGTCGCTTTGATTGAGCAAAGCATCAAGGAGGTGAATGCTACTGAGCTCCGCGTGGCTTTCGTTGCTCGCTAAGTTTTGGGCCTCCTGAAAGGCCTCCTGGAGTTTGAGAGTGAACTGATTTGGATTCATTGGGCGGTTTCCTGAACTAAGATAGTGAGTGGTAGTTTGAGCGCCAAGCAGAGCTTGTCAGGCAGGCTCCGCTTTTTGCTGTATTTGCCGTGTTAGATCATCATTGCAGCTTTTTGTTCAAAAATTGATGGAGAAGTTGAGGAGTAGAGAAGGAAAGGAGCGAAGCATCTCGAAACGGTATGAGCTTTGCTGCTCGGGGCTGCTTTTCCGGAGACTAGTCGTTTTGTCGCTTGGCCCAATCTTCTTCGATGAGATTGCGAACCCAATCTATGTCAGGCCGGATGGCGTAACCCATCGGTGTGATCTCAGCGCCGGTAGCCCGTTTTATCGGGCTGGTGGCAGCATAGTTGACACCGATGAGTTCCCCGTCTGCGTTCACGAGCGGTCCACCGCTATTGCCTTTTCTGACCGGAGATCTGTGCCAAATGAGTTGGAATTTCGTTTTCTGGAATCTTACGTCACGCGTTTTCTTAAGCTCTCCTGCGAAACTGTCGGTTGTTAACTGAAACGGTGGATCTTCCTCCTCGTCCATTTTGACTGTTGCACCGGATGAAAATGCAGTTTCGCCGATGTCGAATGTTTCGGCCCAGTCGAAGGTCTGTGCCGGTTTTCCCTCAACTCTAAATAAGGCAAAATCGACCTCTGGATAGGAGGACTCTCGAATCCAAATGGGTTCGACCTTTTCGATCACAGATTCTCTTTTGTGATCAATATAAGCTGCATATATTTCCTGCCCACCAATGCAATGGCCAGCGGTGATGAAATACCCTCTTGGATCGATGGCGATGGCTGTTCCAACTTCTAAATGCTCGCCCGGGTCAAGCCTGATGGTGAAAGAGGCCTCAACCGTATCCTCATCTTCGGTGGATGATATTTGGTTGTGGTCTTTGATTTCCAAACTTTCGGCACCGATCAAGAAGGCGGTTCGACCCCCGAAGTGTTCGTCCAATGTTGAATCCTTGATTTTGTGCTCTGAATAGGGAGCAAGCGAAGCGGATTGTTCTTCATCCGAGATATCGGTCACCTTACACGAAGACAGCAGTGCAATTGCCGCGATTGAGAGAGGGGCAGAAAAAAGTTTGGAAAACGAAAGACTCAAAGCAATGGAAGAGTGTCTCTGCTTTGACGAAT
>JARGOD010000065.1 GCA_029210205.1 Verrucomicrobiales bacterium
GGCAGTTCTGACTGTGTTCTCAAGCCGGTCGCGATCTATCCTGACTCAAGTCGTCTCAATGGATTTCTCGTTATGTGTGAGGTCATGATGCCTGACGGCACGCCGCACTCCTCGAATTCGCGCGCCACGATTCCTGATGATCCAGGTCTCTGGGTCGGACTGGAGCAGGAGTACTTCCTCATGCAGGATGGCAAGCCACTCGGCTGGCCAAGTGAAGGCTATCCCGGCCCTCAGGGACCCTATTACTGCGGTGTGGGTTACGATTCTGTCGGCGATATCGCCCGCACGATTGTTGAGGAACACCTTGATCTCTGCCTTGATGCGGGAATCAATCACGAAGGCATCAATGGTGAGGTCGCTAAAGGCCAGTGGGAGTTCCAGATCTTCGGAAAAGGTTCTGCGAAGGCCTGTGACGAGATCTGGGTAGCTCGCTACATCCTTAACCGACTCTGCGAAAAGTATGGTGTCTCGGTTGAGTATCACTGCAAGCCATTCAAAGGCGACTGGAACGGTTCCGGTATGCATTGTAACTTCTCCACTGAATATCTTCGTGAAACTGGTGGTAAGGAATACTTCGAGAAGCTGATGGCAGCTTTCGAGAAGAATTGCGAAGAGCACATCGCTGCTTACGGACCTGACAACCACATGCGCCTCACGGGTCTTCATGAGACTCAGTCGATCGATCAGTTCAGCTATGGCCTCTCTGACCGCGGCGCTTCGATCCGTATGCCGGTCAACTTCATCAAGGATGGATACAAGGGTTACCTTGAAGATCGCCGTCCGAACTCACAGGGTGATCCATACGCGATTGTTTCCCGTGTTTCTCAGACGATTGCTGAAGTTCCGACCTAGTCAGAACCGAAAATCATTTTTGATTTTACCAAAGACGTCGTCCTGCTCTTGCGGGACGGCGTTTTTTTGTGTCAGTCGGATCTCGTTTCAGAATGTTCAAGATCAGCGCGTGCCTTGACGATCCGCCTGAAACGTTCGTCGAGAGCGAGGTGACGACGTTCGGCCCGATGTAGTATCCGTCGCGCTTTCTCCGGCTCATGGAAAACTTCCTGATGGAGCCAAATCAGTCTTTCGTAGGCTTCGATCTCGTCTGGGTAATATTTGAGAATTCGCCGATACTCTTCCTGTGCCTCAGTGTATCTGCCTTCGTTGATCAAGTAGGCCGGAAGCTTCAAGTTTAGAATGGGCTTCTCGAGTTTTCCTCCTGGAAAGAAAATACTATCGACCATCGCAATGAGCGGACGAGTGAGCAGGGCGAAAAGGGGTGTCCAGATTGTAAGAGCACCAATGATAAACATCGGAACTGACGAGACCATGAGCGTCAGTTGCATGTTTCTGTATCCGTAGGTAGCGGCCCAGAACGAAAAACCAAAACAACCGCCAGCGAAAAGAAGACGAAGAATGGTCCGGTGTATCGTGTGCCTCATCTGCGCAGATTTTACGGCATGCTTCCGTGGTTGGCGAGCCCTTTACAGCATGGCGTTCTTGCGGTTTCATCCTGCATGAAGTTTAGAAATTTGATACTGGCTCCGTTATTGTTTGTTACGTTCGGTCTGGAGGCTGCCCCTAAAGATCCGGTTCCGACCTGGATTGATCCTGACGCGGCTTCCGAAGAGCACCCTGATTTCACTGTTCAAGGAGAGTACACAGCAGGCGAGGGGGCTTCACGGATGGGACTTCAAGCAGCGGCCCTCGACGAAGGTAAGTTTCATGTTCTTGAGTATTTTGGAGGTCTTCCTGGTGCCGGATGGGATGGCACTGAAGTAAGCGCTTCGATCATGGAGCGCGAAGCGCTGCTGGTAAAGGTGGAGGACATGAAGAGGATCGAACGTAAGAGTCCCACGATGGGGAAGGAGGCTCCGAGTAGCGCTCTCGTGATTTTCGATGGGAAGGAAACCAGCTACATCAAAGGAGAAATTAAGGACGAACTGCTTTGGGCAGGAGCTGAAACGACAACTCCGGTGGGCGATTTCTTCATGCATATCGAATTCCGACTCCCCTACAAGCCAGCGCGGAACTTGAGCAGTCAGGATCGAGGGAACAGTGGGCTCTATGTGTTTAACAACTATGAGATTCAAATTCTCGATTCTTTTGGTCTCGACCTTAAAAAGGAAAATAACGTTGTAGAAACGGAGTCCGAGAATGCTCAGTGGTGCGGGAGTTTCTACAAGTTCAAGACCCCCGACGTTTCGATGGCATTTCCACCTCTACGGTGGCAGACCTATGATATCGAATTTACTGCCCCGAAATTTGAAGAGGGAGAGAAGGTCGCGAATGCACGATTCACAATTCGCCACAATGGCATGATCATTCACGATGATGTTGAATTGCCAACGGGAACCGGGAACGGCGGAAAACGACCCGAGAAAGAAGAAGGTCTGATTTTCCTTCAGAATCATGGGAATCCTGTCGCCTTTCGAAATATCTGGCTGGAGAAGAGATAGCCTCTCTCGACTCGGATTAGAAAGATGCCGGAAGCTTTTGATTTTGTGGTGGTCGGGGGTGGCGCCGCTGGTTTTTTTGGCGCGATTTCATTTGCCCGGAGCAGACCCGGGAGTCGTGTTGTAATCCTCGAGAAGACGGGTTCCGTTCTTGGTAAGGTCAGAATCTCCGGTGGGGGACGATGCAATGTAACGCATGCCTGCTTTGAGCCACGGGTGCTCACCAAGAATTATCCGCGCGGTGGGAAAAGCCTGATCGGAGCCTTTCATCGTTGGAGCGCGAGCGATACCGTCGATTGGTTTGAGAATCATGGCGTGAAACTCAAAACAGAGTCTGATGGTCGAATGTTTCCTGTCACTGATTCGTCGGAGACGATCATTGATTGTCTCTTAGGTGAAGCGGAGAAAGCGGGAGTAGAAGTAGTTCTCCGAACCGGAGTTGACACTATCACGCGCGGTGAGGATAAGTTTTTTCTGAAGCTTTCAGACGAGTCTCAGTTGCAGGCCCGTTCGATTCTTCTCGCGACCGGAGGGGTTCGAAATGGTTCCGGTCAACGCCTTGCGGGGGAGATGGGGCACGAAATAATCACTGCCGCCCCCTCACTGTTTACCTTCAATATCGAAGATGAGCGGCTCGATCAACTTGCCGGGGTCTCGGTGAATCCAGTGAAGGCTTTCATTCCGGGAACATCGTTGAAATCGACCGGGCCCTGTCTCATTACTCACTGGGGATTAAGTGGACCCGCTATTTTAAAATTGTCAGCCTGGGGTGCGAGAGAGTTGGCGGAGCATGAGTATCGATTTGATGTCACGGTCGATTGGAGCAATGGGCGCGGAATTGAAGCGATAAACGAACTCTTGCTGGCAAACTGCGTTGCCTCTCCAAAGAAACAGGTGGGATCCGGGGTCGATGGACTTTCGATTCCAGTGAGACTCTGGCAGCGGCTTGTGAAGGCAGCGGGGATTGGCGAGGTGACATGGGCGAATCTATCGAAGCTCTCGCGACGAGCTCTCGTGAATCAGCTCACAGCATCAGCTTTTGCGGTGAACGGCAAAAGCATGAACAAAGAGGAATTCGTCACTGCCGGCGGGGTGAACCTGAAAGAAGTGAACTTTAAAACGATGGAGAGTCGAATCATCCCCGGGCTCTACTTTGCCGGAGAAGTTCTCGATATTGATGGCGTTACCGGAGGCTTTAATTTTCAGGCGGCCTGGACAACATCAAAAATTGCGGGTGAGTCGGCAGCGGCGCTTGCTGAGTGAAGACTCAATGGACGGCGAGGGATTTGCCGATAGCTCTTTCGTAAGCTTGGTGGATTTGGAAAGTTTGCTGTGCCGCGAGTTTTTGTCCAATTTGAGCAGTGATGTAGAGGCCTAACAAGAGAGCCATGAAAAAGCCCATCATATAGAAGCCAACGGTCCATCCTGAGACGATCCACTTGGAGATCGCGAAAACGGTGCTGACGCCGGCTAGGCAAAAACCGGTAAGGTATCCGTAGAGGAACATCGACCAAACATTCGTATTCGGTCCGTAGGTGCCGGTAACGCTCGTTCCGCCTCTATCGGTTGGGGCGATGCTGAGGTTCAGTTGTGGCGACCAAAAATGTTGCTCTTCATCGGGGATGACGAGAGTCAGGTAGTCGGGAAAAATTTTGATAAGGAGTCCAGGCTCGTCTTCCTTTATATGCTTGATGAACGATTCCTGGAATTGATCCTTTGCCTCTTCCTCTTCGTGGACAAAATGTGGTCGGATACGAAAGCTGCTCATGGCTCCGACAGCATGTCTGGTTTTAAGCTGCTAAGTCAATTCTTCGATATGAATGACTTCACTGAATCGCGCGGACTGCAACTTCGACTTCCAGTGAGCGATCAATTCCTCCGCCAATGAGGCTGCCGCGGACAGGCGCGACATCGTGATAGTCGCGACCGAAAGAAATGGACACATAGTGCTCGTCGACCCATCGCCGATTCGTCGGGTCAATGCCCACCCAGCCTATCGAGGGGACGTGAACCTCGACCCAGGCGTGTGTGGCACCGGATCCAATGAACTCTGCATTTGTTGCACAATCGAGACCGGGGTCATAAAGGTAGCCGCTCAGATAGCGGGCCGGCATCCCGAGAGCCCGGCAGTAGCTAATGAGAAGATGGGAGAAATCCTGGCAAGTTCCAACTTTGCATTCCTGAACTTCGGATGACGTCGCCATCCGGTGGATGGACTGGTCTTCGTACTGACAATATTCGAAAACGAAGTCGCTAAGACCCTGAATGAGGGAGCCCCACGTTTTCTCGCAGGAGAGGTGAACGTCAACAGCCTCTCTCCATGTTGCCGAGTTCTTGAAAACGAAAGTGCTGTCGGTCGTAAACTCGTAGAGAGATTCATTGTCACTACTGATAAACTCGCGAAGCGGAACTGACATGGAACGCATCGCGGAATCGAGAGAGCCTCGGGTCTCGACTTCTGATCTTGACTGAATGGTGAGCTCTTCGTGTCCTTCTTCGACTTCGAAGTGGTGCACCAAATTTCCAAAGAGGTCACGCATCTCGCGCAGTTCTGCGACAGGGTCGACTGAGATGCTAAGCTCACCTGGTTTCTGCCGGTTGTTCTCTTCCGGAGTAAGGCGGAGTTCGTTGATGTTGGAGCGAGCTGGCGCAGTGTAGAGATATCGCGTGAGATGCGAAATGGACAGGCGCATGGTCAGGTAGAGAGAAGAGGGCGTTAACCGCGGGGTTTGAACGAACTCTTATCGGCAAGTTGCTGCCAGAGTTCCTCTTCCTCATCCGTGCATTCCGCGGGAAATTCAACCGCGATTTCAAGATAAAGGTCTCCGAAATCGGAGCTGCCTTTTGGAAGGCCCTTTCCTTTGAGCCGCATTCGGGTTCCGGGAGAGGTACTGGGTTTTACGGCCATTTTTACATTGCCGTGAGGGGTTTGCGCGGTCACGGAGGTTCCGAGAACCAGTTCCCAGGGGGCGAGTACCAATTCACTGATGAGATCCTTTCCGTTCGCGCGGTAGACAGGATGTCGCTCGAAACGAACGCGGAGAAAGAGATCGCCATTCGGCCCTCCGTTCGCTCCGGGGTGACCCATGTTAGCGCAGCGGATTTTCTGGCCTTCGCCGATTCCTTTGGGAACCTTGACGCGAATCGTTGTTTCTCCGGAAGGCCGCGAAAGTCGGAGTTCGCGAGTCGAACCGGTCATGACTTCTTCGATGCTGACAAGGAGATCGGCTTCGATATCCTGCCCCGCCATGGGGCGGGTCGAACGGCTCTGACGTCCTCCGTATCCACCAAAAGGGTCGCCTCCTCGACCGCCTCCTCCGAACATTGATTCAAAGAAATCACTGAAGCCGGTGCTTCCGCCAAAGTTGTATTCGTAAGAAGCGCCCCCGCCTCCTCCGCCTGGGTACCCTTGACCCTGCTCCCAGTTCGGGCCGAGGGTGTCATATTTTTGCCTCTTTCCCGCATCGCTGAGGACCTCGTAGGCCTCGTTGACCTCTTTGAACTTTTCCTCGGAATTCGAGAGATCCTTCGCTACGTCGGGATGGTACTTCCGCGCCAGTTTCTTGAAGGCCTTCTTAATTTCATCCTGCGACGCCGATTTTTCGACTCCCAGAATTTCGTAATAATCTCGGTATTGAACAGACATTCTCTTTTCCAAAGATGGCCTTGGAATGAGGCAGATTCAACTCCTGGCAGAGATCAATTTTCTTCGGCGAGAGATCGCACGTAGAAATTCGACATCTCGATGAAACCGTCGGTGAAAAAAGAGAGCGGACCACTGGCAGGAAGTCGGCCGGGGATTTTTCCCGCCTCCTTCCCGTTGATCGAATAGGTAAGCTTGCCGTCCCGAATTTCGCCTTCGACGCGATTCCATTCTCCTGTTTTATCAAGATTTTCATCACCGCGAGAGAAAGTGATCGCAGCCCCGTCCTTGTCGCGTGGAAAAAACTGCAAAGTGGTAGAATCGGGAGAAAAGCAAAAATCGAAAATAAAGCTGATCTCTTCATATGCTTGCTCTGTTTCAAGAGGGGCCGACTGATCACTCCCACCGGGATGGGTAAGAATCCAATCACTCGCGACCCAGGCGCCCGTTGAGTTCCATCCTGTGAGATCGGTCCCTGTATAGAGGTTCTTGAACCCTCGATCGGCGATTGCGATATGCTCCGGCGCTACCGGTGTATCAGGAAGTTCCTTTACCCTGACATTCCGATAGTGAACGACGCCACCTTCGGACTCGAGACAGATGTATCCTTTTCTAGGAACGCATTCCTGGCCTTCATTTACGATTGTACCGTTAACCGAAAGCTTAACGGTCCCATCCTGACACTCGATCCGATAATGATTCCACTCCGGTGAAGGTTTCGAGAGCAATTCTGTGGGGAAGGAACGCATGCTGCCACGACCGTTCGTGGGTTTCATCGTCGCTCCCTGAATGGGAAAAATATCACCGTGAGTGCTGTGACTTTTCGTGTTCCCGTAGGCGTTCTCGAGGACTTGAATCTCGATGCTTCGGATGAAAGGTTTGCCCTTTGCCGTGATGTCATCTGCCCAGACAAAGACACCGGCGTTTCCTTTTGGAACGAGATGTCGCCACTCCAGTTCGAGAATGAAGTTTTGATACATCCGTTCCGTCCGAATCTCTCCCGTTGGGATCCCGGTGCAAATGAGAAGGCCATCTTCATTAAAGCTCCAGGTTGATGGGGCGCAGCTAACATTGATCCAACCGCTCAGATCTTTGCCGTTGAAAAGGGGGGCAAAACCTTCCTCCCCGAGGGCAGGGCGCGATAGAGAAGTAAAAAAGCCGACTAACGTAAGAATCAGAAGGCAACGGCGAGGGCTCATCGTTTCACGCTATCACTTTGCTAACTCTTCGAGCAAGGCGCGATTGAGTCGGATCCCGGCTTCAAAATTTGAAACCGTAAAGCTCTCGTTCGGAGCATGGATTTGGCAGTCGGGCAGCGCCAACCCGAGAAGGAGGGTATCGACTCCAAGGATGTCCTTGATCGATTGGATGATCGGGATGCTTCCGCCTTCGCGGATGAGCCGGGGCTCATCGCCGAAGGCGGCTTTGAGTGCGTTCTGGGCGGCTTTGCCAAAAGTGGAATTAGGATCCATGACATAGGCGGGGCCATCGTGGCCGAGCTCCACCTCGATCTGACATGAATCAGGGCAGTTACTCTCAAGGTGGGCTTTTGCCAGTCGCAGGATCTCAGCAGGGTCCTGATCGGGAACGAGGCGGAAGCTTAATTTCGCCATGGACTCCCGGGGAATGACAGTTTTTGAGCCCTCTCCCTGGTAGCCACCTCCAATACCGTTGACTTCAGCGGTAGGGCGTCCCCAGCGCTGTTCGAGAGCTGTGTATCCGGCTTCGCCCCAGAGTCCGCGGGCACCGGTTTCCTCGAGTGTTGCTGCATCGCCGTCTGGAAGCGAACCCCACATATCGCGCTCCCACTGCTCGAGGGGGACAACTGAATCGTAAAACCCGGGAATCTGGACGACTCCCTCAGAATTGTGGAGAGATGCGACAAGGCGGGAAACGATCGTGGCCGGATTTGGGACCGCGCCGCCATAAACCCCGGAGTGAAGATCGAGCTTCGGTCCGTGAATTTTGAAATCAAGGCAGGCGATTCCGCGAAGTCCGTAGGTCATCGTTGGAATGCCAGGGCCGATCATTCCGGTATCAGAGACTGCGCAGATATCACACTGAAGCTCGTGTTTGTGCGCTTCGAGGAAGGGCGCAAGATTCGGGCTGCCGATTTCCTCTTCGCCTTCGAGAAGAAAGATGAGATTGACGGGGATTTCGCCGTTCGCATTTAGGGTTTCTTCGACACCAAGGATGTGGGAAAAATGCTGTCCTTTGTTATCTGTTGCTCCACGGCAGAAAATTTTGTCGCCTTTCAAGGTTGGCTCAAATGGAGGTGTGTCCCATTCCTCGACCGGATCGACCGGTTGCACGTCGTAGTGTCCGTATATGAGGACGGTGGGACGTCCTTCTTTGACCTCGCTGCGAGCGATAACAATAGGATGGCCAGGCGTTTCGTGAAGCTCCGGTTTCATCCCCATTTTGATGAATTTTTTCATCAGGTAGTCGGCGCAGGCACGGACGTCATCCTTGTGACGACTGTCCGTCGAGATGCTGGGAAAGCGGAGGAATTCGAAAAATTCAGTGAGTTGTGGGGTCATAGACTGGAGTATCAGAGAGGGGAGGTACAAGGGAAAGTCAATCTTTCCCATTAGCCGCCGGGATGGCTACGGATATGAATACGCTCAAGGTAGCGCGGGGAGTAATTAATCGGAATCACCTTCATGTAATTCCCAGATGTCGTGGCTGAGGATTTCGACGTCGAGGCCGCGGCAGTGGAGGTTAAAATCAATTTCGCGGGTCGGAGCAGGATCAGTTGGCTGATGCAAGTAGACGAGGTTGTTCACAAAAATTGCCATTTCGTTCCCGAGGCGGATGAAATCGAACTTATGAACGGGCGGTTCCTCTCCGAATGAGGATCTGAAGGGTTCGGCCCAGTGTCTTGCTGATTCGGTGATGTGTGGATTTGCAGTAAAAGGAATCTTCCAATAGGGCTGGCGGCTGTATGCCGTTCCCGGGATCGAGTTCGCCGAGACTTCCAGCGGGACGATAGCAAGACGCTTTCCCATTTTGAGATACATGAGGCGATACGGATGAGAAATGCCAGTGGTCCCATATCGAATATCTTCCGGAACAGCTTCATCCTCATCGAAGAGATTGGCGATCAGAACAATGAAAGAAGAGGTCCTCCCGTGAAGGGTGTTCTGAGCCATTTTCACCTCGATCTGATAGTGAAAATTTTGAGGGATATACGAAGATTTGTATTCTGTTTTATAGAGCTCAGGATACCGGGTTGAGATCTTGAACTCAGCGCCCATTTCCTCACCGGGGACTGCTCCATGATTTTCGACGTTGTGATAGAAATTATCTGCAATCGAAGTGCGTTCCAACTCCATGACTCGCTCGATGAGAGGCTTGTCAGGAAACTTCACTTGGTTGTTTCGCCACTCAAGAAATTGGTCAATTACTTCACGAGTGAAGACGGTGTTGTCCCCCACCTGCGAGAGGAGTCTCTCCATGTAATCAATCCTGCCGGACGCGACGAGAGCATTGTGAAGAATCGGGAAATAGGCCCACGGAATTTCTTGGTCAGCTTTAAAATTTGAAAAAAATTGATCCAAGGCGCCTGAAGGTCCCCATCGGGTCTGAGAGTAGATAATTACATGAAAGATATCGGTGAACGAGTCCGGCTCGTATCCGGCTTCGATGGCCTTGTGGAGGCAACTTTCCATCGTGCTGAGGCTATTTAATTTTGTACAGCACGCGAGGGTAATGAAATCATCCCAGAGTTCATTCCTCACTCCAATTTCGCCGCGGAGGTAGGCCAACTCGAGTCCGTGGATGCCGGAAGAGTAGGCCTGCAGTGAGCCCGGTTCTACATCTACCTCAATTTCATAGTTGTCGGGGGTAATGATCAGCGCTGAAGAAGGCTCATCTGATCTGATTAGTGGAAAAGCATCCGCCCACGGGCGGTAGTCACCCAGTTGGATAAGCCGTGAGCCGGGCTCGATGCCAGCTCTCGCTGCGTTTCCATCTTTGACCACCTGATTGATCTGTAGGGTATTGACCGGGATGATTCCCGCTTCGGCCTCTTGATAGGCTCGGAGAAGTGTTTTCTCATATCGCTTAAACAGAGCTTCGAAACCCTCCTCTGTCGTGAGGAGTCGGAAGCGGTTCTCTTTTTCCTCCGGGAGCGCCTCTGTCAGAGAGCCTCCGAAAATAACGAGGGCGATGAAAACCTGAATTGTCCTAGTCGACATGGGATTTTCGTATCAGAGCACGAGCCGTCGCGCAAGATCACTCGTATCGGGTTTGCGCGCCTGATTTCGTGCAAATCTTTTCGAAGCCTCCCGGGGGAATCCACTGAGGAGATGGTGACGGGTGTGTAAGTCTGCGCCCAACTGATGTCATCGATTTAGGGACCTGCTCCGGACACAAACTGATCGATTTTCGTCGGGCCATTTCCAGGGTTGGTTTTGCCTGCCTCGAGATGAAGTTGCGGCATCCTCGATTCAGAATCTCTGCAGGCAACAGGTAGCGCAGGCCCGAGCGTCATTATTATGAAGTCAAATTTCCGGTGGCGTGCAGAATCTTGAAAAGTTAGATGAGTTGAGGGGGGAACGAAGTCGCTCCTTAGTTGAAGGAGCGTTCTCCTTTCGCCCACACCAGATCAAGTGGGGTCTCTTGAGCGAGGAGCCGGGCTCGATCCAGCTTTTCTGTTTCTGAAGTGTCCTGGTCTACCTTGTAGGCTTCCAGTCCGAATGAGTACATGAAATCAAGGTATTCCGAGATCGAGACACCTCCCTTTTCCATGTAGTGAGGAACATACTCAACAAGGAAGATTGCATCCGATTGCAATAACGATGCTGCGCCTCGAAGGGCCTGAGGTTCAAATCCCTCAATGTCGATTTTTACGAATTTGACTGTCGAAGGGTCGATGCTGTTTGACTCACAGTAGCTATCAAGTTTGATCGTTTTTACATCGACTGTCTCTCCTTCGTTGATAGGCAGCAGAGAGTGTCTCCCCCGGTTTTTGTCGGGATAGAGATAGAGAGTCATGGTGTCCTCTTTATCAGCGACAGCACACTGGTTGAGTGAAGCCCGCGTGACCCCGTTCACAGACATATTGTGGGTCAATAATTCAAAGTTCAGCGGATCAGGTTCAAAGCAATGGATTGTCCCCTCAGTTGTTCGACTCAGAAGTAAGGTGAACCATCCCAGATTCCCTCCCACATCAATTGCAATATCGCCCTCACCAAGTTGGACATTTCGGCGAACGAATTTCGTTAAGTGAGGCTCGTAGTTCCTTCGTCGATACATTCTTCGCCCGGCGGCGTCCTCTGTTTTGAATTTCACAACTAATTCCAATTCAGGAATGTGTGCGGTCAGGAATCGCCGACGCAGGAAATAGCGATTACAAAAATAGAGGATCCCTCGATAACATTCACTGATATTCATGGAACTGGATTTGGAGTGTCAATAAACTGATGTCACAAGCTAGAGAATGGACCCTGGAGAATACGTCCCTGCTCCGTCAATATTGTCGGCATAGGCGCTCGCTTCCGAAATAAATCGATCGATCTGTAACTGCACGGCGCCGGCATTTGCCTTGCCCTCTTCAAGGCAAGCCTCCAGTTGCGTTTGGTTCATTCCCAAGCCGCCGTCTTCGGCAAGTCGATCAACAAGGTCGTTCTTATCAGATTGACCGTTTCGATAGGCTTGGGCGGCGGCGACGGCATGCTCTTTGATCACTTCGTGGGCGGTCTCACGACCGATGCCGTTTTTCACGGCGGTCATCATGATCGTGGTGCTGAGAAGGAAAGGAAGGTAGTGCTGATTCTCCCGCTCGATCACAGCAGGGTAGGCATCCATCTGGTCGAGGATCGTGACCATCGTTTCAAGGAGCCCGTCAATGGCATAGAACGCATCCGGGAGCATGACGCGGCGCACCACGGAGCAGGAAACGTCACCCTCATTCCACTGGTCTCCGGCGAGACTGGAGGCCATCGTGAGATAGCCACCCAGAATCGTTTTGAATCCGTTGATGCGTTCGCAGCTGCGGCTGTTCATCTTGTGCGGCATCGCGGAGGAGCCGACCTGACCTTTCGCGAAGCCTTCACTGGCAAGTTCGTGCCCGGCCATGAGACGGATCGTTTTCGCAAAGCTGGAAGGGCCGGAGGCTATTCCGTTGAGTGCCGAGATGACCTGGAGATCGAGACTCCGGGGGTAGACTTGTCCCACGTTGTTGAAAATACGATGAATCCCAAGGTGAGCCGCGACACTGTTCTCGAGTTTCATGACCTTGTCGGCATCGCCTTCGAAGAGGCTGAGTTGGTCGAGCTGGGTCCCGACAGCGCCTTTCAAGCCCCGGGCGGGGTAGTCAGCGATGAGTTCGTTGAGCTCTTGCGCGGAGAAAAGGATCTCTTCACCGAACATCGCGAGGCGTTTTCCAAAGGTCGTGATTTGGGCGGCGACGTTGTGCGTTCGTGCCGTAATGACAAGATCGCGATATTCATCGGCTTTCGCAGAGAGGCGGTGAAGAACGGCCGCCGTTTTAAAGTGGACGACTTCAAGGGCTCGATAGACTTGCAGCTGCTCGACATTCTCGGTGAGGTCGCGGCTCGTCATACCTTTATGAATGTGTTCATGTCCCGCGAGGTCGCAGAACTCTTCGATCCGCGCTTTGACGTCATGGCGGGTGACTCGCTCCCGGGCGTCGATCGATTCAAGATTGATCTGATCAATAGTGGACTCGTAAGCTGTGATCGCTTCCGCGGGAATATCGAGGCCGAGCTCGCGTTGGGCCTTCATCACCGCAACCCAAAGTTCGCGTTCTAGTCGCACTTTTCCTTCAGGCGACCATACGGCTTTCATGGCGCCGGTGGCATATCGTTCAGCGAGGACGTTGGGGATCATGATTTTTAGGAGAGAAGATGTAAATGAGAGGTGGCTGCAGGCGGGTCGGGGCCTGGCGATGCCGGCCCTTAAATGTGATTGGTGAGTTCTTTCAAGAAATCGAAGGTGTAAATGCCGGTGTTGTGACCGTCAGAGAATTTGAATTGGAGGCCGTAATTGCCGACGGGAACCCATCCAGTTACCGTGACGCCGGTGAAGTCTTTCCCTTTTTCATCGCCGCTGATTTGAACCCCGAGGAGATCCCTTTCTCCGGCTGTTTCCGCGCTGGGAGAGGCGGCGCGGAGCTTGTCCATTGCATAGAATCCGTCGGAATCGTCCGCCCACTTGATGGCGAGTTCGTTTCCGATGATCTGAATGTCTTTGATGCCAGTCATGAAAGGGAAGTCGAATGGTTAACACGGGCCGAAGCGGGAGGCAACAGGGTATGGCCGATGATTCAACAGGGTTGTCTTGAAGCTACGCGGAAGAGTGGCAGACGTGTATTTGGTTTTGCAATTTGTGCCGATTCACCCACCTTTCGGGCTCATGAAGATCGCTAAGGACGGAATCCGCTCCATTGTTAAAGTCGGCTACGATGGCCGCGTCCATAAGACCTTTCGGGGAACGGACAAGGAGGGACGGTTTGCCAACGAAGTTAAGGTTCTCAATGTTCTTGAGGCACGAGGCTGCGATTACGTTCCGAGGTTACTTGATCATGATGAAGAAACGCTCACGATCGTGACAACAAACTGTGGTGCACCGGCGGAAAATTCGATTAGTGAAGGGAAAGCCGCGGCACTTTTTGCGGAGCTTGAAGCCGAATTTGGTGTTGTTCATGACGATCCGTTTCCCCGCAATATTACCTACAATGCTCGCATGGGTCGGTTCTGTATCATTGATTTTGAACTGGCTGAGGTCAAAGAGGATCCGCAGCATCGCTGTGACGAAACGGAGCCTCATCGTGTCCTCTTCTGGGGCGGGGTGACCCGGAGCGGAAAGCGTAAGCCGGAAAATCAGGATGCTCTTTCAGTTTTCTCGTCTGAACTGGGATGGGCCAATGATGTTGACCTTGCAGGCCGCCAGTCGATTGATGACAACGGTCTCATCTTTGCGGTTAGTGATGGAATGGGTGGTGCTGCGGGCGGGTCGGTTGCCAGTTCGCTCGTGGTCCGCGAGCTGCGTCGTTTCCTCCCGGCGATGATGGGAGATTTTCATGGTGCGGGTGATCCGGAGGAGCTCCTCGAGAAGGCGATGAAATCACTTCACGATTATGTGACAAAAACAGGCGAGCGAAAACCTGAGCTCAAGGGAATGGGCGCAACAGTGGTGTGCAGCTTGTTTTACCGGACGAAGGTCTATTTTGGTCACGTTGGAGACAGCCGCCTTTATCGCTTTCGAGAGGGCGTCATGGAGCAGCTGACGCATGATCACTCGCATATCGGCAGTCTTTTCCGTTCCGGCAAGATGAATGAGCGGGAAATGCGCATGCACCCTAGAAAAAATGTGTTGAGTCAGGCAATCGGAGGCGGTTGTCGCAATGTGAGACCGCAGGTTGAGTCAGCTGATCTTCAGCATGGGGACTGGTTTTTGATTTGTTCCGACGGGGTTGTTGACGGCCTCTGGAACAAAAATATTGCGACCTGTTTTTCTGAGGCGGACGAGGTAGATCAGCCGGTTAAAGAAGTTGCCGAGCGGATTCTTGATTGGGCTTATCGTGAATCAGGGATGGATGACACGACGCTTTTTGTGATCAAGGTGGAGTAAAGTCCGTGTGTCACCATGCTTAAACGGAGCGCGTCAAAACCAGTGCATTCCGCCCGTTCGACAGCCATTTTTCCCGACGACTTTCCGGCAACTCAGCAATGTTTTCAGTCACGGAAAAGCCTTCCTTTTCGAGATAGCCAGCGGCTTGTGTCGAAAGCGCAAACAGGGTCGGAGCACCAAGCTCTTTTGCGCGATTCAGCGCTGCCTCGATGAGGAGTCCGCCATATCCCTGGTCGGTATGCCCCTTTTTCACAAAGAGGCAGGCCAACTCCGCCTTCTTCTCTCCGGAATAGGAATGAACTGCAACGCAGCCGACCACGTTTTGATCGATTTCGACAACGATGTAGTCTTCGATCGAATTTAGAATCTCAGATCGGCTTCGTTCAATGAGTTGTTCATCTTCGACCGCGCGGTGGATGAGAAGATGGATTTCGTCGACGTCTTCGCGCACGGCCGGACGAACCTTCTGATAGGCATCTGAGTATACCATGACTCCGACTCCTTCATTGCTGAAGAGTTCGGCGAGGATTGCGTCGTCATTTTGACTGCCGATGAGGTGAACGCGGGTGACTCCATCACGCGTAGCGATAGAGCCGTTTTTTAATTTGGAAGCAATTCCGGCAGGGAGATCCGGATGCTCCGTCAGAAATTTGAGCACACTCTCACTCGACCAGTTTCGTTCCCCGGCTTCCAGTGAGGCGCGCGGGTCCTCGTTTGAAAGAAATAGAATCTTGGCGGCGCCCAAAGCCGTTGCGACTTCGCGGGCAACGGAGTCTGAATTGACGCGAAGTGTCTTCGCGTCTGCATCGAATCCCAGTGGTGGAACGACTGGAAGAATGTCCTGATCGAGAAAGCTCTGGAGCACCCCGGCATCGATGCGCTCGATCGTTCCCGTGAACTGTGCATTGACGCCTTTCACGATCCCGGCGGGATGCGCATGGATCGCGTTGGCTGTCGCCGCTTTTAACTTCACTGTCGTGAGGCTTTGCATGAGGGCATTACTGAGCCGGGAGATAGCGTCGATACTTACCTCAAGCGTCGCTTCATCCGTGATTCCGGTTCCGTCGACATTAGAAAGAGGAATCCCCCGTTTATCACCGAGTGCCGTGATCTGAGCCGCGGCACCATAGACAAGAACGACACGAATATTCAGTGAACGAAGGACTGCGAGGTCGAGGAGTATATTGGAAAAATCCGGCGAATCGATCACCGCCCCATCGAGCGCGACCACAAAAGTACGACCGCGGAACTGCGGGACATACTGTAAAATAGCTCTGAGATCGCTGAAATTCATTGGGAAGGGGCGAGAGTGCCCTCATTTTGAATGATTTGGAAATAAACGGCGAGAAGAGCTAAGTTTCCAGCAGCGAATCTCACCATTTGCGATTTTCGTAATGAGTTGATAGGAAGAGGTGCCTTCTCTCTTCGACCGAACCGTCCTTCATGGAAGATTTTGCCTTCGTCAAACTTGCTCCGCAGCGCTACCTCTGCGGAGTTGGCCCGTTTGTGTCGAGTTCGAAACCGCCACGGGACGGGGGCACCGCCTTCTATCGGAACAATTTTGACCTCTCTGACCTCGAGCCATGGAAGGTGCCTGCTCGGGTCTTTGAAACGGCAGATCTGAGGATTCTCTTATCAGAAAATGGAGCCACGCCTCTTCCGGAAATTGCCTGGTCAGGGCTCGGTGATGCGGATGTTCGGGGCGTTTTTGACGAAATTCTGGGGCAGATCGAGCGGGGTGAGCTAAAAAAATCAGTTCCTGTCCTCGCAGAGCGAGGGATTTTGCATCGCGGTGAGCCGGCCGCGCTGGTCAAGGCGATCATCGCCGCGCCGGAGACCTTATGGGGCTACGGCTACCGTGATGGGGGAGCTGGCATGATTGGCGCGACGCCGGAACAACTTTTCACGGTGAAAGACTCGGTTCTCGAAACGATGGCTCTCGCGGGGACGGCGCCTCGCCACGAGGTCGAGGATTTCCCGACTGATCCGAAGGAGATTCGCGAACATGAGCTGGTTGCAGACTACCTTGAGGAATTGTTGTCACCGCTGGGTGAAGTCATTCGTGAAGAAAGAACCTTGCTCGATCTAGGTTCGATCGTGCATTTTCTAACCCGGCTTCAGGTGCAGCTGGGTGAAGGGGCAAGTGACCTCAATGAACTTGTGAAATGCCTTCATCCGACCCCGGCACTCGGGGCTTGTCCGCGAGGGGATGGAGCTTTGCGGCAACTCGTAGAATTTCGGGAACAGCTCGGGGTGCCGCCTGAGTTCGGTGCGCCTTTCGGGGCCATTCATGAGGGCTTCTTTCAGGTTCTCGTCGCGATTCGCAATGTCTCCTGGAGTGGACGCGACGTCTATTTGCCGAGTGGGGTTGGTCTCGTCGAAGGAAGCCGCTTCGACCGCGAATGGAGGGAGCTGGCACTGAAACGCAATTCAGTGAAATCTCTTCTTGGCGTATGAATCACAACGCAGAGTTGGCCGGAGCCGCCCTCGCCCATCTTGCCGGGCTGGGCGTGAAACACATCATGGTCTGCGCGGGAGCACGCAATGCGCCGATCGTGACCTCACTCCTCGCGAGCGAAGAAAGGATCGGCTGGCGTATTTGGCATCATTTCGATGAACGTTCCGCTTCGTTTTTTGCGCTAGGGCTGGCCAAGAAATTGGGGGAACCTGTTACTGTCGTTACCACTTCAGGCACCGCCGTGGCCGAGCTGCTACCCGCGACGATAGAAGCCTACTACTCAGGCATCCCGCTTGTCCTCGTTTCCGCTGACAGGCCGGCAGCTTACCGCGGGAGCGGGGCTCCACAGGCGATCGAGCAGGTTGGAATTTTTGGTCCCTACGCTCCGGTCGCGATCGATGCCCGGGATGTTACAGATTTAAGTTGGCTCTTGAAATGGAATCGTGATGAGCCGGTTCATCTCAATCTCTGTTTTGAAGAGCCGTCCCCGGATGACACTGCCACTGAGTGGGAGGCGATCGATTTGCCTCATCCCCGAATTCCATCGGAGCACAATGATGAATTAAGCGTCGAAGCCTTCGTGGCAAATCCGAAGGGGCTGGTTGTCCTGTTAGGAGAGTTGGAGGCGGGCTGGCGCCTTCCCGTGGAGTCCTTTCTCGCCGCGCTTGGCGTTCCTGTCTGGGCAGAGGCAACGAGTGGACTGCGGGAAAGCGGAAAACTTGCTGCGCAGATGATTCGTGAGGAGAGACGTGTCGCCGACTTGCATCCCCGCGAAATTCTTCGCATCGGCGGCGTTCCGAGCCTTCGCTTCTGGCGGGATCTTGAAAATCTCGAAGAGATCGCAGTCATGTCCGTGACACGCCGGCCTTTCTCCGGACTCGCGAGACTGTCACGGCTTCTCGTGACAAACGAATTTCCCCGTTGGAGTGAAGGCTTCAGCCCTTCCCGAAAGCTATGTTCGCTCACCATCGAAGAAGGCCTGAAGGCCTCACTCCAACCTCCTCTTGAGGCTTTTCCTGCTTCGGAACCGGCGATGATGCGGGCCGTCTCTGAACTCATTCCCGAAGACGCTCTCGTCTACCTTGGTAACAGTCTCCCGATTCGAGAGTGGAATCTTGCCGCGACCCTCACTCCGGGACACCCGCGATGCTTCGCAAGTCGCGGAGCGAATGGGATCGATGGTCAGATTGCCACGTTTCTAGGCCTTTCTGAAACGGAAGAGGAAAGCTGGGGGATCTTTGGCGATCTCACTGCGCTCTATGATCTGAATGCTCCCGCGCTTCTCGCCCAGTTACCCAAAGGACAACGTCGTTTTGTAGTCATGAATAATGGAGGGGGTAAAATTTTCTCCCGCCTTCCGAGCCTTTCCGGTCTCGATGAAAAAGCGAAAGGGGTCACGGAGAATCATCATGCTCAGGAGTTTAAAAGCTGGGCAGAAATGTGGGGGCTCACACACATCGAGTGGAAAGCGGGTGAGGCAGCACCGGTTTTGAATGGTGATAACCTTCTCATTGAAGTCGTGCTCGACAATGAGGCTTCGGAGTCTTTTTGGAGCGAGTGGAAATGAGCGTGCCTTCGATTCTCGCTCTCCACGGAAATCTTGGTTCCAGCGAAGATTGGGAAGCCTTGGATTTACCGAATCTGAAAGCGGTGGATCTGTGGGACTACGCGGAACTCGATTTTTTCGAAATGGGACATCGGCTTGCGACAGATCTCAGCGAGGGAATGGAGCGACCCATCATTGCTGGATACTCCCTCGGCGGGCGGCTTGCTTTACATGCCATGGCGATTCATCCGGAACGTTGGAGCGGGGCGATCGTCCTTTCGGCCCACCCGGGATTGAAAGAGCCCCGGGAACGTCACGAACGTAGAATTTCCGATGAGACGCGAGCCCGCAAATGTCGGGAGATGAAATGGGAAGCTTTCTTAAAGGAGTGGAATGAAGAGGGGGTTCTCGCGGATTCACCGGTATCTTCGGAGCAGTCAACATTGTCATCACGAAGGCTCGAAATCGCTCTCGCCTTCGAAACCTGGTCGCTCGGGAGGCAGGAGAACCTGCGTTCTCAGCTAAGACGATTTCATGCGCCGGTTCTTTGGATCACGGGTGAAAATGACCGGAAATTTTCAGCGCTTGGTGATGAAATGGAAAACGTTTTCCCCCGCTTTGAGCGAAGATCTATTCCCGATTGCGGGCACAGAGTGCTGGGAGCGGAGAGCCGTTCTTTGATGTTGGATTGGCTTTCTTCAGCCACGGATGAGTTCACGGCGTAATCCCTTTGCGTAGACTGCCTTCCAAGCTAGGCTTTGACGCAATATGAACTGGATTTCCGCTCACGAATTTGAAGACCTCCGATACGAGACATCAGAGGATGGACAGATCGCCAAGATAACGATCAATCGGCCTGAGGTGCGCAATGCCTTTCGCCCACAGACAGTGCGGGAAATGCTCGTCGCTTTCGATCTCGCGCACGAAGACCCGAGCGTTGGCGTCATCATCCTCACAGGTGAAGGGGATCTGGCTTTCTGTTCGGGTGGAGATCAAAAAGTTCGTGGTCATGCTGGCTATGTTGGGGATGACGGAGTGCCGAGGCTCAACATTCTTGATGTGCAGAAGAAAATTCGTGGATTGCCAAAACCTGTTGTCGCGATGGTGGCCGGTTACGCGATTGGCGGTGGGCATGTTCTCCACGTCGTTTGCGATCTCACGATTGCGGCCGATAACGCGAAGTTTGGTCAGACCGGTCCGAAGGTCGGTTCTTTCGATGGAGGGCTTGGTTCCAGCTATCTTGCGAGGATCGTCGGGCAGAAGAAGGCGCGCGAGATTTGGTATCTCTGCCGCCAGTATGACGCTCAGCAAGCGCTCGACATGGGGCTCGTGAATACCGTCGTCCCGCTTTCTGAACTGGAAGCGGAGACTGTGAAATGGTGCCGCGAAATGCTCGATCATTCTCCGATGGCGCTTCGCTGTCTGAAGACTGCTCTGAATGCTGATTGTGACGGTCAGATGGGACTGCTCGATTTAGCAGGAAATGCAACCTTGCTTTACTACATGAGTGAAGAGGCAAAAGAAGGGAAGAACGCTTTTGTAGAAAAACGAAAGCCGGATTTCTCGAAGTTTCCCCGAGTTCCCTAAGTGAACTTCGTCCACTCGTAAAAGGTTAAAGGTGGGAAGGTGTGAAAGTAGTTGGGATAAATCGCCTGTGCAGGAAGAGAAACCTTTTACTTTTTACCTTCTGACATTTTACTGCGAATAAAATGAGCATCAAGCCCTGGATCCTCGCGGCTCGTCCGAAGACGCTTCCCGCTGCCATCGTTCCGGTCTGGGTTGGTGCTGCTCCTGCACTTTTGGGCGGATCGACTGCTCCCGGTTCCTGGTTTCTTTTTTGGTGCACTCTCGGCAGTTGCGTGTCCATCCAGATTGCGACGAATCTCTTCAACGATGCGATTGACCATCGCAAAGGAGCCGACACTGAGAATCGTCTCGGGCCGACGAGGGTCACTTCATCAGGCCTTCTCTCTCCTCGCACCGTTATGTTCGGTGCCCTCGCTTTTTGCTTCTTCGCTGCAGTAATCAGTATTCCCATGGTCGTAGCGCGCGGATGGCCGGTCATAGCGATCGGGCTGGTCTCTCTCTATTTCGCGTACGGCTACACCGGCGGACCTTTCCCGCTCGCTTATCGGGGAATGGGAGAATTGTTCGTTATTCTCTTTTTTGGTTTTGTTGCTGTGTTAGGTTCTTGGTTTGTGCAGTCGGGGCAGATTGGTGGAGAAGGAATGTGGGTCCTTGCCTTGCAATGCGGCTTTTATTCCTGTGTTCTTATTGCGATCAACAATCTGCGTGATCGGGTCGAGGACGCCGGAACTGGAAAGCGGACTCTTGCGGTGCGATTCGGAGAGCGATTTGCGAAGGGAGAGATCGCTTTCTTCTGTCTCGTTCCGGTAGTGTTAGGTTCGCTTCAGAAGGTTGAACCTATTTCTCAGCTTATTCAGCAGGGCCCCATGTTGATTATCGGATTAATCATCACTGTTCTGGTTTTCCGGACGCCCCCCGGACCGGTTTACAATCGGTTTCTAGCTCTCGGCGCAGTGCAGTTGATTCTCTTCGCGGTTCTACAAAGTGTTTAAAGATGACTTCGATCCACTATCACCGCTATGAGATGAAGAGCGCGTCAGCTCTCAATTCGGCGAGTCGCAAACAAGTCCACGAAGGTGCTCTCATTCGCCTGGGTGAGGGTGGATTCGGCTGTCTGCACCCATGGCCCGAACTGGGCGACGATCCTCTTGAGACGCAGCTTCAAATTCTTGCTGAAGGGGGTTCCAGTCCATTGATTGAGGGAACTCTTCGTTGTGCAAAAGCAGATGCCGCCGCGAGAGCTGAAGGACGCTCGCTGTTTGAGGGCGAGGTCCCCGAGAGCCATTGGCTTGCTTTGCCCGGGGACGAACCTGCCGAGGTTCGTGAGAGTGGCTTTGATACTGTGAAATTGAAACTCGGCCGCGATTTTGTCCACGAGTCCGCATTGGTTGAGAAATGGCATGATGCGGGATTTCGTCTCCGACTCGACTACAACGAAAGCCTCTCGCTTTCGACCTTCCTGGAATACTGGGAAACGCTGGGGTTGATTCAGAAGCGCGTCCAACTGATCGAAGACCCTGTTATCTGGGATACTGAAAATTGGCGGGTCCTGCGCGAGATCGGAGTTCCCGTAGCAACGGATCGCGAAGTGGAAAAGCGCTTTCATTCCGGCGACATCGCGGTGATTAAGCCGGCAGTGTCGGACTGGCTTCCTCCCGGTGAAGAACCCTTTCTCGTGACTTCCTACATGGACCATGCCATCGGCCAGGCATGGGCCGCAGTCGAAGCGGCGAGGTTGGCGAAGGAGTATCCCACGAGGCTGATTGGGTGTGGACTCCTCACGCATCGATGCTTCGAGTCTGATCCGTTTTTCGAACAACTGAAAACTGATGGTCCCCGGATCCTTCCGGTCGCCGGGACTGGCTTAGGTTTTGACGAATTGTTGGAGGGTCTTGCATGGAAAAGCCTCTCCTAGCGACAGCCGACTACTGGGAGTCATCGGAGATTGACTTGCGGCTCAATCCTAGACGCAATTTTGAGGTTGATGGGCTTGTCGATTTCTTGCAGGAACAGATCGGGGTAGAGGGCGCCGTGGTCATGGCAACCTCCGGCTCTTCCGGTGCTCCAAAATTTGTCGTTCTACCCAAAACGGCATTGCTTGCGTCAGCCCGTGCCGTTGTGAATCACTTGAGGCTGACGCAGGAGGATTCTTGGCTCGCTGGACTTTCAGATTATCATGTCGGGGGACTCGGAATCTATGCGCGCGCGTTTGTTTTGGGTGCCTCCGTGACCGTCTTCGAGAATGCTCCCTGGAAGCGCGATGGGAGACCTTTCGTGAAGGCGCTTACTGACAGTGCCGCCGCCTGGACATCACTTACCCCAACACATTTGCACGATCTCGTTGAGCATCGGGTGGAGTCGCCAAAAGCGCTAAAGGGCCTTCTGCTAGGTGGTGGACGTATCGATCCGAAGCTGGCCGGAAGGGCTGGAGACCTTGGCTGGCCGATATTCCCCAGCTACGGCATGACCGAAGCCTCATCGCAGATTGCAACGGGAGCGGTGGGCGAGACAAATTGGCTTTCTCTGTTGCCGGGATGGGAAACCAAGCTGACCACGGAGAACCGCCTTTTGATCCGGGGAGCGCCCCTCTTTGCGGGATACGCGACCCTTGAAGGCGGGGCCTGGTCCTTTGATTCGGCAAGAGATGATGCGGGCTGGTTTCTCACCGGGGATAGCTGTGAGATTGACGAAGGAAAGCTTCGTCATCTTGGGCGCGCTGATGATTTAGTGAAAGTGTTAGGAGAGCTTGTCTCGGTTTCTTCGGTAGAATCCAGAGTTTGCGAGACGCTGGAATGCCCGGCATCACTCCTTGCCCTGACAGAACCACGGCGCGGGCATGAGTTTGTTGCTTTTGTTGAAGGCGTTAACCTAACGGCCCACTATCAGCGCACTCTCGACGCCTCGCTCACAGGGCTTGAGCGTGTCAGCCGGGTCATTGTCGTTCAACAGCTTCCGAGAACTGAGATTGGAAAAATTGATCGCCTTGCCCTGCGAGACCTTCTCAGTCCGTCGTCACGCGAACGTCTTTGATCGCGAGGCTTCCAAAGGCAAAGCCGACACTGAAGTTGCTCTTCGCCCGGTCGTAGCTCGCGTGTTCGACAATGAGCGGTTCGAAACCACCAACTGTGATCGTGGCACTGGAACCTACGATGACGACTTTTACGTCAGTCCACTCGCTGTCGGGAAGAACCCAGTCCTTCTCTCTTGCCGTGGCAATCGATTTAGCGTCTCCCTCTGGAGGAAAGGCCCTCACATTGGTGCCGGCTGCGCCACTCACGAATCGAAAGATATGACCTTCTTCTCCATTCAGCGTGAAGACGACTGATTTACAGCCTTCTGGTTTCACGGCGTAATGAAAAGTCGCGTTGGTTGTCGGGAAATCGTAGAAAATGATCGGACCGTGATCTTTGAACTTTTTGTAGAGCGCATCGTCCTGCGTCACGCTGGCAACGCCGTCGGCGATTTGCCAGTCGCCCCTCATTGCGCGGCGTTCGGGGACTTTGTCATCTTTGGCGAAAGCATCAGAAAAGATGGTCTCTCCTGACTGAAGGAGTGAGGTCGCGAGGAGGACGGTGATAGAAAGGGGGATTCGTAGTTTCAAAGCGAGTTGTATTGGTTAGTTGGCGCTCCAACCGACGGGTTGGATCCAAGCCTGTTCCTTCTGTTCTGGAAACGAGCGATTTGGATGGTTGGCAGTCGAAGTAATCGTGGCACGAAGATAAAGAGCATCTTCAGGCATTTGAAAGGAAACCTTGGTCCCCGCTTGAGTCGCAAAGACTTCTCCAATCCCGGTTTCGGGAGCAGTAGCATCATAGTCAGAGCGTGTGCCGATGAAGTGGGTTTCGTATTCGATGCCATTGATTGGGTTGATTTCCAATTCAAGGGTTCGGCTTTCAGGATCGAATCGAATACGTTGCAATGTTACTCCAGAGCTGGCGTAGAATTTACCTTCTTTCATCGCGGTGACCAGGTCATCACCATTGAGCGAAGCAGCTCCAACATGAACCCAGCCGCGACCCGGTGAGACGTCGCCGCCGTGGTAGGTGTGGGAATCATCGGTGGCGACGCCAAAGAGTGGTGGCTCGTCCAACTCGGCTAGACGAATTGTGTTCGCGATGTCCCAAATCTCTTGATCACCCGGGCGCTCCGCATCACCGAGATGATTGATGCCGGGATGGCCGTTATAGATTTCAAAGAATCGACCCTCTGCCACCGCAGCAAGATCTTCGGCTGTAACTGCCCACTGAAAATTCGGATGGTTGACGTGAGCCAGGACTGGATTGCCACTTGATTGCTCGTGCTCCTTGATATCGATGAGCGAGCGCCGCAAGACATCCTCGGCCGAGGCCTCATCGTCCTTTACCGCAGGAATTACCGCACTGATGTTCAGAGCGTTTATATGGATCGGTTTTTTGCGTGCGCTGTTAGAAACTTCTTCGGCGGGAAGAAGCAAAAATTCGCCTGAGATCTCAAGTTCAGAGCGGCACTCATCGAGTGTTTTCAGTTTGATGCTCTCTACTCCATCACGGGATTCTCGAACGACCCAGTCCTCGCCGAAGCGGACGAGGTATTTGCTTATGGCGTCGCGACCGATGGCACGTTGGCGTTTTTTGATATCAGAAATGGGCATCCACTTTTCGCCCTCTTGCAATACGTTGTGATCGCTCATCGCCACGAAGTGATAGTCGCGCTGCTTGTACCAGTCGAAAATCATCTCAGGAAAGTCATTCCCGTCGCTCCAGAGAGAGTGCGTGTGCGTGTTCCCTTTAAACCAGGCGCTGGTGTCGTAGTCGAACCCGCCTGCAGATGCTGAAGAAACAAGGGCGAGCGTAAGTAAAAGAAATCGACTCATCTTTTTGATGTTGAACCCCTTTGGTCCACTCCGTCGACTCTGAATTCACCTTTCTTTGCTGGTGCCCCTCAAATGTTAACCCTCGATCTGAATCCCGGCTGGATCGAAGTCGATGTCTGGATATTCCATTCCGAGCCCGCGCATCGTTTTGATGATGATGTCCGATACGATCAAATTTCGATACCACTTCCGATCCGCCGGCACGACATACCAGGGTGCATCCTCCGTGCTGGTCTTGGCGAAGACATCCTCATAGGCAGCCATGAACTTTGGCCAGAGAGCCCGGTCCTTGAGATCATCAGGATTGAATTTCCAGTTTTTCTCCGGTTCATCGAGACGTGCCTGAAGGCGTTCTTTTTGCTCGTCGTGTGAGATGTGCAGGAAAATTTTCACGATGGTGGTTCCTTCATCGGCAAGCATCTGTTCGAAGTTCACGATGTGGTCGTAGCGTTTGCTCCAGACTGATTCGGGATAGATCTCACGCACGCGAACGGCGAGGATATCTTCGTAGTGACTGCGATTGAAGATGACGACGTCTCCGTTTTTCGGAACGTGATCATGAATGCGCCAGAGGTAGTCGTGGGCAAGCTCCAGGCTGCTGGGTTTTTTGAAGGCGACACAGTGAGTTCCCTGTGGATCCATTTTTTCAAAAACGTTGCGGATCGTGCCATCTTTTCCACCTGTGTCCATGGCTTGAAAAACAACGAGAAGGCGACGTTTTCCTTCAGCGTAGAACTGGGTCTGCAATTCGTCGATTTGCAGGCTCATTTGTTTGAAGAGATCTTTGCCCTTCGGCTTGTTGACGGGAAAGAGATCTTCGTCGGTGGTGGGCCAGGATGAAAGATCGACGCTTTGACCGGGTTGGACGCGGAAAGGATGCTCGGTGAGAGGAGTGTCGGACATGATGGGGTCAGACTAAAGCAGCGGCAATGGGGTCGGCAAGTGCTTTGCCGTCACGAGTCAGTTGCAATCGTCCATTTTTCTCGATGATGAGACCCTGTTTGGTCAGCGATTCAACAGGGTTAGTTCCTTGAACGAGGTCGAGGGAGATGCCTTCCCGGGTCCGGAGCTGGAGGGCGAGTCGTTCAAGACGTTTGTCTTCGTGACTGAGTGTCTCGATCTCGCGGCGAGTATCAAGACCGGCGTGGGAGGCCTTCACATAGGCGGCTGTGTCAGGTAGGCTTGTGGAACGTTCCTGACCCAGGGTAGAGACTGCGCCGGGGCCGAGCCCGAGGTAGTCAGCTCCAGTCCAATAGGCCTGGTTGTGGAGGGACTCGTGTCCGGGCTGCGCGTAATTGGATATTTCGTAATGGAGGAATCCCGCTCCTTCGAGAGTGTCGATCGCTTCGTAGAAAAGATCAGCATCGCGATCCTCATTTGTGTCGAGCTCTCCGGTTTTGTGCCGTGTCAGGAATTCGGTGTCCTCTTCGTAGGTGAGATTGTAAGCGGAGATATGATCGGGCTGAAGTGAGACGGCGGTAGCGAGATCGGCCTGCCATGAGGAAAGGTCCTGATCGGGAATAGAAAACATGAGATCGAGACTGACACTGTCGAGTTCTGCCTTGCGCAGTGTCTCGAAGGCAGAAATCGCCTGTTCCGGGGTGTGATCTCGCCCAAGTGTGGTGAGTGTCTCAGGCTGAAAGGACTGGATACCAAGACTGACCCGGGTAATCCCGAGCGACTTCATGAGTTGTGCTTTCTCCAGATCATAAGTGGCCGGATTGGCCTCGATGGTCCACTCACGCACTTCGCTGAGGTCGAGCGCGTTCGATAATCCGAGGCAGAGTGTTTCGAGGTGGGCGGGGGAGAGAAGGCTGGGGGTGCCGCCTCCAAAGAAGACGGTTTCGATCGGTGAAGAGAGATCGCTCCCCCGTCTTTTTGCTTCGGTTAGAACTGCCTCGACAAATTCCCGGTTTGCCAGCTTCCCCGGCTTGTGCTTATAGAAGCCACAGTAGGGACAGATGTGGTGGCAGAAGGGAATGTGGACGTAAAGATGCAAGGGGGAAGTCGAGGCCTCCTACTTTTTGACCAGTCCTAGAATCCCGATCACGATGAGGTAGATCGCGAGGACGAACTTGATCATTTCCACCGGAATGAATAGAAGAACGATTCCGGCGACGAGAGCGATAAGTGGATCTGCCTTTTTCATAGCGATCTTAGAATGACAGAAATCACTCCGCCGAGTCAAGGGCGCGAACGATCAGGCTGGGACCACGCATTGCCATGACCCTGATCTGACTGTCTTTCTTGATGCTGCCTGCCTCGGCAATAACGTCGTATTTTTCTCCATCGATTCTTGCGTGCCCGGAGGGGACTAGGTCGGTGAGGGTGATGCCCTCAAGGCCAACCAGTTCTTTTCGGCCGCTCTCATCTTTTCCGGCTTCATCGTGAAGAATGAGCTGCTTAGTCCCCGGAAGTTTGTGAAAATATTTCATCCACCAG
>JARGOD010000066.1 GCA_029210205.1 Verrucomicrobiales bacterium
CGGTCGTTCCTTTCATGATGTCGAAGCGGACCGGGCGCATCATCAACATCAGTTCCGTCAGCGCCGAAAAGGGTGGTCGGGGACAAACCAACTACGCGGCCAGCAAGGGTGCGATTAACTCTTTCACGAAAGCCCTCGCCGTAGAGCTGGGTCGCCGTAAGATCCTCGTGAATGCCGTCGCACCGGGAGTCATCGAGACCGAAATGTCCAAAGATGTTCGCGATCTTGCGGGTGATGAAATCACTTCCAATATTGTTTTGAAGCGGTATGGTCAGCCCTCAGAAATCGCGAATGCCGTTTGGTTTCTCAGCTCTGATCTCGCGAGCTACATCACGGGTCAGATCCTGAGCGTGGACGGTGGATTTAAAATGTAAAAATCATGAGTATTGAAATCACAAAGGAAGAAATCGATGCCATCTACCCACAGGTGGCCGAAATCATCGCCGATGCACTTGGCTGCGATGAAGATGAAGTGAAGCCTGATTCTTCTTTGATCAACGATCTCGACGCTGAGTCGATCGACTTTCTCGACATCGTGTTCCGCCTTGAGCGGGAGTTCAAAGTGAAGATTCCACGCGGTAAAGCGGTTGAGGAAGCACGCGGAGAGCTTTCCGAAGAGGAATTTGAGCAGGGCGGAGTCGTCACCGATGCCGGATTCGAAAAGATCAAAGGCTACATGACCGAGGTTCCTGCGGATCGTTTTTCCAATCCGATGAAGTCTGCGGAGATTCCGAAGCTTTTCACGACTGAGACCTTCTGCAAGATGGTCATCCGTGAGCAGAAGGGCTGAGCAATTTCCAGAGGGAATCCACTGCGGTCTCTGGTGCGCGGTTGTTATGTAATGAGGGTAGGAATGCCCTCTCTACAAAGGGGCGAATTTTACGAAGGGGCGAAATGCTCATCGGAATCCTTATTCTTTGAATCCTGTTACTTCCGTCTGCCATGAGCGAACACTTCCGAGCGTTTTCCTTCGTTGATCGCATCCACTCCGATGAAGTGGGGCAGAAGATCACAGGTAGCTATCACATTCCGGAGGGGATCGAAGAGTTTCCTCTTTCACTCGTGTCCGAATCGATCGGGCAGTGCGCCGCGATGTCTTCGATGAAGGCAGTCGATTTCAAATTCCGTCCAGTCGCCGGCATTGCCGGCGCGGTCGATTTTTCCGGCGAAGTGAAGCCAGGAGACACGCTCGAGCTGGAGGCCAATCTTGTCAAAGCGGACGAGGAAGCGGTCGGTTACGGCGGAGTAGCTCGGGTGAACGGCAAAGAGGTGGTGCGCCTGCACGACTGCCTTGGACCGATGGTGCCGATGGAAGACTTTGACGATCCCGACGCAGTCAGTGCTCGTTATGACCTTCTCAGCGGGGAGGGGGCGGAAGCCGGCGCGTTCAGCGGCGTGCCTTCGTTTGCCTATGAAGCCGGCGAGTTGGTCGCTGGCGAATCCGTCACCGGCACCTTCCAAATCCCGGAAGGCGAGCCTTTTTTTAAAGACCACTTTCCGCGAAATCCGGTCTTCCCCGGCACGCTGCTCATGAATCTGAACCTTCAGTTCGTGCAGTCGCTCATCGACACGCTGGATGGTGGCGCATCCTGGAAAGCCGTTGGGATGACGAGCGTTAAGCTGCGGGCCTTCATGCCTCCGGGGGAAAGCCTTTCCCTCTCAGCTGAAGTCGAGGAAATCGAGGGCGACAAAGCGACGATCCTCGTGCAAAGTCGGCGTGGAAAACGATTGAACAGCAGCGCACGGGTGCTGCTGCAGCAGACTTAACTTTTCAGTTAGAGAATGGCTTCTAAAGAACAACGCCGCATCGCTGTGACCGGTATTGGATTGGTTACCCCGGTTGGCAATTCCACCGAAGAAACGTGGAGCGCTCTCAAAGCCGGCAAAAGTGGGGCCGGTCAGATCGCCAGTTTCGACGCGAGTGGCTTCTCGACGACAATTGGAGCAGAGGTAAAGGGCTTCGATCGCGAAAAGGCGGTCCCGGATAAGAAGCTTCTTAAGTTCGCCTCACGCTCTCATGCTTTTGCTCTCGCGGCAGCTGCTGAAGCTCTCGCGGATGCAGGCGTTGCGCCGAGGCCTGAAGACTCTCATCGCTGGGGGCTCACGGTCGGAGCAGGGATGATGTCGGTCGCTTATGATGATTTGAAAGTCATTCACGACTACGCCACGGATGAGAACGGTTACTTCGATGCCGACGGCATGCTGAATCCTGATTTCCCGGGCAACCCTGTTAACTTTTGTCGCTGGCAGTCAAATGCGGGTCTTGGCCTTCTCACAAAGCAGTTCGGGATTCGCGGGTACGCAACTTCCGTTCACACCGCCTGTGCCTCGGGTGGTCAGGCAATTGGCTCGGCCCTCAAGGCGATGCGTCGCGGGCAGTGTGATCGCATGCTTGCCGGTGGATTTGATTCGATGTTGAATCCGATTGGGATTTCCGGCTTTTGCCTCCTTGGGGCCCTTTCGACAGACAACGAGAATCCGACGGGCGCGAGCCGTCCTTTTGACAAGTCGAGGAATGGTTTTGTCCTTGGCGAGGGAGCCGGCTTTCTGGTCCTCGAAGACTGGGAAAAAGCAAAAGAACGCGGAGCCAATATATACGCCGAGCTGGCCGGTGATGGCAATTCACTCAGCGCTTACCGCATCACCGATTCGCCGCCTGATGGTAACGGGCCGATCCAGGCGATCCAACAAGCTCTTGGCGATGCCGGAGTGAGTGTCGACGAGATCGATTACATCAATGCACACGGTACTTCGACACAGATGAATGACCGCAGCGAGTGCGCTGCAATGAAAGCAGTTTTCCCCGATCGAATTCACGATAGCGTTCGGGTTAGCTCCACGAAAAGCAGCATGGGGCACCTCATCGCCGCGGCAGGAGCGGTCGAGGCCGCGGTTTGCTGCCTCGCGATTCGTGACAGTGTCGCTCCGATCAATGCGAACCATGGCGAATTCGATCCTGACTGTGATGTGAATTTAGTCCTTGGTGAAGCGAAGCCCGGTCGCATTCGCGCTGCGCTTTCGAATTCACTGGGATTTGGAGGCTCGAACAGTTCTCTTGTTTTTCGTAACCCAGAGGAGGTTTCCGCATGAAAAACGCTTCCGAAAAAATCGTCTTTACCGGTAGTGGTATCGTCTGCGGAGCTGGCGCCAACGTGAATGATATCTGGAACGTGCTCGAAAGCGGAGAGACCGCAGTGGGTCCCTACACCCAATGGGATGGAGAAAATTGGCCGGTCAAAGTCGCTGCCGAAGTGAAGGAAAATAACCGCACCCTTGTTCCTGACCGCAAGCTTCACAAAACGATCTCACGCACTGATATGTTCGGGATCTACGCTGCCGAGCAGGCGATCGAAAACTCCGGGATCCTCGCCCAACGGGACGCGCTTCCAGAGGATAAGCAGGGTGGCTTCAATGATCGCACCGGTCTCATTGTCGGTTCAGGGGGTGGGTGTTATCAGAGCAATTACGACTACCTGCCACTTATCACCGAGGCGAAAGGAGAGCTTCACGATTTCGGCAAAGAGTTGAGCAATCAGGTCACGCCGATGTGGCTTCTCAAGAATCTGCCGAATAATGTGCTCTGTCACGTCGGGATTCGCGGACAGCTCAAAGGCACCAACGCCTGCATCACGAATCAGTGTGCGAGTGGTATTATGGCAGTGGCTGAGTCTGCCTCCGCGATTTGGAACGGGGAAGCGGACCGGATTGTTGCTGCCGGCCACGATTCACCCTTTGAGCCGGAGATGGTCTATTACTATCATAAGCTCGGCTTGATGTCGGACGAGGCGCCGAAGCCATTTGATAAGGAACGTTCCGGAACTGTTTTCGGAGAAGGTGCTGCTTCTGTCGTGCTTGAAAAAGAAGAGGAAGCGAAAGCCCGTGGCGCGGAAATCCTCGGCGAGTTTCTTGGCTTTGGCTGCTGCAGCGAAGCGACTGGTGTCCTCGATTTGAGTCCGGACGGTGATGGTGTCCAGCGAGCGATCGAGCAGGCACTCGATGACGCAGAACTCAGTCCTTCAGACATCGGGATGATTTGCGCCCACGGTAACGGCACGCCCGCGAGTGATCTCACTGAGTCGATTGGAATCCGCGAAGTCTTTGGAGAGGCAATTCCTCCGGTCACGGGATTCAAGTGGGCCTATGGCCACCTCATCGGTGCGTCCGGCATTGCTGACCTTGTGATGACGCTTGAAGCGTTGAAGCGTGAGATGTTGCCTGGTATCGGGACTCTCGCTAAAGTGGATTCGGCGATGGGTGACTTCCCGGTCTCGAGCAGTTCGACAAAGCCGGCCAGTCAGAATGCCCTCGTGATCTGTCGTGGGTTTGGCGGAATGAATGTGGTGCTCGCGGTTCGGGTTTAAGCCTCTTTTCATTTTCCTAATCCTTTGCTCTTTCCAAACCAAGCCATCTCGAATCTTCCGGAAAGAAAAGGAAAAAGATCAAGATAGGAAAAAGGACTTAGAACGATGCGACAAGGCATAGACACCGTCGAAATATCCCGGATCGAGAAACTCCTCGAGGACCTCGACAGCGATGCCTTGCTCCGTTTCTTCACTGAGGCTGAATTGAGCGACGCCGGGGAAGGCGCAAATCGCGCCGAGAAACTCGCGGCCCGCTTCGCCGCAAAAGAAGCCTGCTCTAAGCTTTTCCCGAAAGAGATTTGCCTCGGCAAGATCGAACCGGTTGATTTCTCAGTCGTCAAAAACGGCTACGGACAACCGACGATCGAGCCAAGCGCGAGAGGTCGCGCGGTCATGGATCTCTACCGCGTCAAAGAAATCGACCTCTCGATGACACACACGACATCCAGTGCTACGGCGATTGCCTCGGCCGAAATTCAGTCGGTCAAGGCGCCGTGGTATGGAAAAGTCTTTTATCATGTGCTCCCTCTCCGGCGGAAGGTGGTCATGGAAAACTTGAATCGGGTCTTCGGAGAAACGCTCCCACGAGATGAGATTGTTGCGCTGGCGCAGGCCTTTTATGGGCACCACCTGAAATGCCTCGTCGAATTTGCACGCATGCCCTTTCTCTCCCAGGCCGGGAAAGAGGCGCTCATTAGAATTGAAGGAGGCGAACACATTGCTCACGCCCGCGAGAAGGGGAAAGGCGTCCTCCTCCTGACTGGTCATTTCGGAAACTGGGAAGTCTCAACGGTGGCGGGGATCGCTCAGTTCAAGGAATATCACGGAATGTATCATTTCATCAGGCGGCCATTGAAGCCTCAGTGGCTAAACGATTTGGTGATGCGTCGATTCCGGAAAGCTGGATTCGGAACGATTGAAAAGGCGGGAACGCTAGATGATATTCTTGATCTGTTGGAAAAGAACCACATTGTCGTTTCGATCTTCGATCAGTTTGCGATCAAGAAGTTTGGTGTCATGTCAGAGTTCTTCGGTCACCCGGCGCACACGTTCAAAAGCGCCGCTGTTCTCGCGCAGTTTACAGGTGCTCCGGTAATTCCCGCCTCTAGCTGGCGCGAACCTGATGGAAAGCACGTCCTCAAATTTGATGCGCCGCTTGAGATCGTCACGGAAGGCCGGACCCGCGATATTATTTCCAAAAACACAAATCGCTTCAATGAAGCGCTTGAACGGATTGTGCTGCGTCACCCCGAGCAGTGGATCTGGATGCACAAGCGTTGGAAGAAAATCTAGTGACGGGCGACGACTTCGGTCTCTTGCTTTGTTTTTACGATCTGTTTATCACCGAGCACGCCTGTCCAACTTGTGAGGGGGTAGACGATACAATCGCGTCCGAGGATGGATCCCGGACTGAGCACGGAATTGCAGCCGACCTCGGTGCGGTCGCCGATGATAGCACCGAATTTCCGCAGGCCGGTGTCGAGAAAGCCTTTCGCATCGTTTTTAACGCGGACGTTCTCTCGGTCGAGGCGGACATTGGAGCAGATGACACCTGCGCCAAGATGAGCTTTGTAGCCAAGAATAGAATCACCCACGTAGTTGAAATGGGGAACCTCGCAGCGATTGAAGAGAAGGCAGTTCTTGAATTCGGAGGAATTCCCAAGTGTGCAATTGTCACCCACGATCACTTTTTCCCGGACGTAGGCTCCACTGCGGACCACGGAGCCGGCACCGATCCAGGCAGGTCCCTTAATGATGGCATTGGCCTCGACGATGGCGCCGGGAGCGATAAAAACGCGATCTCCAACGACTGCGCGGTCGTCCACGTTGCCCTGGATGAAGTCTCCCTCGAATCCGTCGAGGATGGTCTCGAGGTAGTCGCCTATTTGTGAAAGTGCTGACCAAACGGGCTCCGTGCTCTCGAATAGGGCAGCGTGGTCTGTCTGTTCGAAGTCGAGATAATCTGACGAGGAAAAATCCATTGAACAGGGTTGGGTCGGAGACCTGACAGGGTTGGGTGCCTTGGGGAAAGAGTAAGAAGAGAATCTTGAGCAGGAAGAAGAGATTCTAGACTTCTTTGCTTCTCTCTAGACCGTCATGACGTCTTCTTCCTTCGCAGCAAGATGCTCGTCGATGGATTTGACGTGTTTGTTGGTCAGATCCTGAACTTCTTTCTCCATGTCATGGAATTGATCCTCGGTGATAGCGCTGTCTTTCAGCGCTGACTTAAGCTGGTCCATGCCGTCTTTTCGCGCGGAGCGAATGCGGACACGTCCTTGTTCAGCCATGTCGCGGATGATTTTGACGAGATCTTTGCGGCGTTCCTCAGAGAGTTCGGGGATGGGAAGCCGGATGAGACGACCGTCTGAGTTTGGATTGATCCCGAGCTTGGATTCCCGTAGAGCACGTTCAATGTCGCCGATAATGCTCGGGTCATGCGGTTGCACCGTGAGCATGCGGGGCTCAGGAGCAGAAACGATCGCGAGCTGCTTCAGATTCATCGAGGAACCATAGGCTTCGACATTTACATTGATATTGTCGAGGAGCGCAGGACTTGCTTTTCCAGTGCGGATGCTGGACATCTCGGAGGAAACAAAGTCGACTGACTTTTGCATGTTCTCGTCCGTTTCAAGGAGGAAGGTTTCAGTATCCATGAGGGGTGCTTTTCGAGTTAAATTTTCGAGAGATTCAGTCTTCTGAGCGAACGATCGTTCCGATCTCTTCGCCAGTGAGGGCGCGGCGGATATTGTCTCCGTCGTTCATATCGAATACCACAATCGGAATGTTGTTATCCTGACAAAGTGTAAAAGCAGTGCCGTCCATCACCTTTAAATCTTCTGTGAGCGCCTGATTGTAGGTCAGTGATTCGTAGCGAACCGCATCGTCGTGAACGTTCGGATCTTTATTATAGACTCCATCTACATTGGTAGCTTTGAAAATAATGTCTGCTCCAATCTCGCTGGCGCGAAGTGCGGCGGTGGTGTCGGTCGTGAAAAAAGGGTTTCCGGTGCCGGCTCCAAAAATGACTACGCGCCCTTTCTCGAGGTGTCTGATTGCGAGCCGACGAATAAAAGTTTCCGCGACGTTTTTCATCTCGATTGCCGTCTGGACTCTGCTGGGCACCCCAACGGCTTCGAGCATACTTTGCACGGCAAGCGCATTCATGACCGTCGCGAGCATGCCAACGTAGTCAGCGGTAGCTCGTTCCATGCCACGCCCCGCCGCAGCGGCCCCGCGCCAGAAATTGCCGCCCCCGACAACAATTGCGATTTCAAGTCCGGTTTGATGGGCGGATTTGATCTGATTGGCAATTCCCTCAACAATTTCCGGGGAAATGTTATCCTGACTTCCCGGTTCCCGAAGGGCTTCTCCGCTGAGTTTTAGAATTACTCTTTTGAAATCTCTCGCCATAATCTGGTGCACGTAGCTCGTTCATCTTCCGCTAACTGCAGGGATTTTCAAAGGCCAAAGTCGATCTCACTGAAGAATCGTGCCGACAGGAATTTGTGCACCTCTCAGCCACTCATGAACTGAGAGGCGTTTTTTGCCCTCCACTTGGACGTCACCGTTCAGAACGAGGCTCCCTGAGCCGCAACTGACTTGGAGCCCGCGGCTAGTGCTGACGATAGTTCCGGGGGGCGCGTCTGAGCTCTCAGAGAGAGTTGTTTGGGGGAAGATCTTCAACTTTTTCGGCCCTTCGCCGACCGTGAGCATGGCGTAGGTTCCCGGCCATGGATCATAAGCTCTGATCAGTAGTTCCAGTGCTGCGGCGTCATCATTCCAGTTAAGGTGGCCGTCGTTCCGTTCCAGTTTTCCGGAGTAAGTTACCGCTTCTTCGTCTTGAGGATCGCTAGTGAACGTTCCGGATCTCAAGAGCGGAAGTCCGCGTTCGAGGAGAGCCGGGCCGAGATTTGCAAGTTTGTCGTGTAGAATTCCCCCGGTGTCAGTGGACTCGATTGGGATGAATTCTTTCAGGATCATGTCGCCTGCATCCAGCTTGGGAACCACGTGCATAAGTGTGATCCCGGTTTCGCCGTCTCCGTCGCGGATTGCTGCCTGGATCGGGGAGGCACCTCGATGTTTTGGAAGAAGGGAGGCATGTAAGTTGACGCAGGCAATACGCGAAGCCTCGATAATTGATCGTGGAAGAATCTGCCCGTAGGCCATGACGATTGCTAGATCGGGATCTAAAGCGGCAAACTCCGCGAAAGCTTCCTCATTTTTTCTCAGCGTCTCAGGTTGAAATACCGGGATTCCTGAAGCCTCAGCAAGCACTTTGACTTTGGGAGGCGTCAGCACCTGCTTTCGACCGACCGGCTTATCAGGTTGCGTGTATACCCCTATGATTTCGTGGCCAAAAGCTTCACGAGTGTCGATCAGCCAGCGTAGCGATGGAAGTGCGATCTCCCCGGTTCCCATGAATACAAGCCGCATAGAACCCTATTCAAGGTCAGGACGGGAGAAGGTCAAAAGAATTGTGCGCGACGAGCTGACTTGCATTCGCGCGCTGTCACCCCTAATCGTTGATGAACCAATCGATCTGAATCATGAAAGGATTTTTCGCCACCCTCATTGTTATCTGCCTGATCGTGGGTGGAGCCTGGTTCGCTTACGAGCCATACATCAAACCGCTTCTCGAGAAAGGGGAGATCATCGCGACGGATGAGACTTCGAAGTCGAACGGGGGAAGTGAAGAAACCCCCTTAGACTCAGGAGAAGGGATGAAGCCAGCGGCGACATCCGTTCCGGTCGCAAAAACAGAAGGATCAAAGAAGTCTGAGATTGATTTGATCATTGAGGAGAAATATCCGATGCCGGCGATCACTCCTTTGATGGAAATCGTCGATAATTGGAGGAACGTTCCACCTCGCGCATTTCCTTCAGAAGTATATGCGACGGAAACAGTTGCTTTCCAGCTGGTCGTGAATGGACAGTCCATCGGATCCAGTAATGTGGCTCCCGGCACGCCGCTGAAGCCTCAGAGCCTGAGTGGAGACCAACTGCTCATTGCGAATGCTGCAAACCCGGGCATGAGCACAACGATTTCAGTCGATAAGACAGATTTTAAAGATCGCATTTCAAGTCGCTACAATGAGTTTGTTGAAAAGGTGAATGCGGAGGTGCTGGCGAAGCGAACTCTCGCGAGAGAGAAGTTGGAGGCTGATCCTTCAAAGCTTGCGGCCCTTACCGGTGATGCTCCGGTGGCAGTTGCGATTGATCCGGGCGATCCAAAAATGAGTGCGGTTAAAGCTAGTCTAACTGCTGGTGACGTCGCGAGTGTGAAGCTTGAAGAAGCCACTTCGTTTACCTGGAATGGGACAGAAACTGTTGGAGGGCAATTTGCGGGCACGTACGAGACTGCGACTGTGAATTTTGAAGTGGCGACGATTTTTGGAACCTTCCCGGTTAGTTATAAGTGTCTCCTGCAGGGGGGAAGGGTCGTTGCATGGATCGATCCTATCACCGAAGATCCGGTCTAGTCGGGCCCGTGACGCTACCAAAGCATGAAGACCGGATTTCAGGCCATCTCAATTCTATGGGTTTTGGCGACCGGTTCCGGGTCCGCTCTTGAACCAATTCCCCAGATCGATCGGCGCCTTCCTCCGATGAACGGAGTGGCGATTCCGGTGGCGACTCATGCTGAGCTCTCGGAGAGAACCGAATCGCTGAAAGAAGCCGTCTGGGAAGTGGATTTCAAAACGCATGCTGCCGATGTGGGTGTGCTTGTGAAGGCGGTCGAGTATGCGCTCGATCATGGCGAATTTTATTCCGAGAAGGAGATTCCGGTAGCGACTGAAATGCTGGACCTGGCTGAAGCTCGACTGAAGGAGCTTCGCGAAGAAGATGAAGTTTCCTGGCTGCAGGATCGGGGCCTCGTCGTCCGTGGCTACATGTCCAGCGTTGACGAATCCTATCAGCCCTACGGACTTGAAATCCCAGAGGGTCTCGATCTATCGGAGCCGGTCCCTCTGCTCGTCTGGTTACATGGTCGCGGTGACAAGGTGACTGACCTACATTTTCTGAAGCGATGTCTCAGCAAGAGTCAGGCTCTTGGCGGTTACATCGCTGATCAAGAGAAGGTGATTGTTCTTCACCCGTTCGGCCGTCAATGTGTTGGCTGGAAACATGCCGGAGAAATCGATGTCTTTGAGTCAATCGCGACCGTGATGAAAGACTATCCGATTGACCCGAATCGGATTGCTCTTGCCGGGTTTTCGATGGGAGGTGCAGGGGCATGGCATATCGGTGCTCATTACGCAGACCAATTTTGTGCAGTTCATGCCGGAGCTGGATTTGTCGAAACGAAGGAATACAACAAGCTGGCTCCGGAGCAGTTTCCAGCTAACCACGTTCAGATGCTCTGGCAGCTCTACGATGTTCCCGCTTACACCCGGAATCTTCTGAACATTCCGCTTCTTGCCTACTCCGGTGCCGAAGATAAACAAAAACAGGCATCTGATCTGATGGCGAGGGAGCTGAAGTCTGTCGGTCACGAACTTCGGCACGTTGTCGGCGAAGGGATGGGGCATAAGTATAACGAGGAATCGGTCGCGGAGATTTGGAAATGGCTATGCGAATCCTGGGAACAGGGAAGAGTAAAGCAGCCGGATAGTATCTCTTGGCAGACACCTACTTTGCGCTATCCGGGTTTCCAATGGCTGCAGATCTCAGGACTGGAAGCTCATTGGAAGGGGGCGACGGCGAATGCGCTGTGGAACAGAGTAGAAAAAGAGATAGAGGTGGAAACGAAAAACATTTCAGCGTTTTCGATTATTGCCGGAGCGGATCAGGATCTTTCCGGGGTCAAAATAAAGGTAGGGAAGCAATTGCTTCAGGCAGAATCTCCGGGTTTTCAGGTTGAGGGGATGAGCTTCGTGAAAAGAGCTGAAAAATGGGAATTTGGCGAGCGTGAGGAGTTCTCCAAGAAACCCGGCATCCAGGGGCCGATTGATGATGCGTTCATGAGCCGCTTTGTCGTCGTGCCACCCGATGTTGAACCGGAAGCCAACCGATTTGCCCGATGGCTTGAGTTTGAACTTGGTCATTTCCGATCCCGGTGGAAGGCTCTGATGCGAGGCCAGTTTCTGGAAAAAACATCTGATGAATTGAACGGCGATGACTTCCGTGAATCGAATTTAATTCTATGGGGTGACCCCGAATCGAATAAGATGATCGCAGAGATAGCTGATAGGCTTCCGGTGAAGTGGGAGGGAGATCGGTTCGAATTTGAAGGGAGTTCATATTCCCGTAACGAAGCGGTTCCCGTTTTCATCTTTCCAAATCCACAGAACCCTGACCGCTATGTGGTTCTCAATTCAGGAATTACTTTTCGTGAAAATCACGATAAGACCAATTCACAACAGAACCCGAAACTTCCGGACTGGGCTGTGATCGGATTGGATCAGTTGCCGGACGCGGAGGCACCGGGTCGCATCATCGAAGCTGGATTTTTTGACGAAGACTGGCGCTGAGATTGGGGAATATGGAATATTCAGGACACGACGCGGGACGCCTCCTCGAACGCTGGAAAGAACTTGCCAGCTCGGGAGGGTGGGGAACCTGCCTGCTGGCTGAGGCAGGCGAATATCCGGTGTTCGCGCTACAGAATAAACGTTCAGCAGCCGGGGAAACCGGAGGGCTCTATGTGTCTGCGGGAGTGCACGGGGATGAATGTGCACCGCCCTGGGCGTTGCTGCAATGGGCTGAGAATCTTCCTTCGCTGTTTGATGAGATGCCCGTTGTCATCATTCCCTGTTTCAACCCGGTAGGTCTAATTGAGAATACCCGGCTGAATGAAGAGGGGCTCGATCTGAACAGAAATTTTCAAAATCAGAATCTTCCGCTCATTGCTTCGTGGCAGTCATTTCTTGAGGAAAAGCAATTTATGATCGCCGTGAATCTTCATGAAGACTACGACGCGACAGGGATCTATCTCTATGAGATTTCTAAGGATGGATCGCCAGGGGATCGATTTTTAAATTCATGTCAGGATCTGATTCCGCGTGAAACGGCGTCATCGGTTGACGGTTCTGAATTTGAGAACGGTCTTTTGATCCACGATGATAAGGCGGAAGATTTACGACAAATTGTTGAAGATGACCTTGGAGGAGGAATGCCTGAGGCGATTTATCTTTATCTTAACCATGCGCGTAATTCGTTCACGTTTGAGACCCCTAGCGAAATGGACATGTTGCGACGTATCGCAGCTCATCAGCGGTTTCTCGAAGCGGTTTCGGAGTATCTAACAAAAGGTTGAAAACTGACATCCCGTGTTCCCTTTGACTTCTCTATGTGGCACAGATATAGCGCCGCAATCAACTCATGCGTTTTTACGTCAAAAGCTCGCTACAATATCAGGTCTCCGGTCCTTCGACCTTGCTGTGCTCACTTCGTTGTCTAAAGACGCCCGGCCAATCGATATCCGAAGAGTGCCTTGAAGTAATCGGTAGGGCGGATCGAACCGATCTCTCTGTTGGCCTCGAGGAGAACCGGTTTACGAAGCTTGAGAGCTCATGGGCCGGCGAACTCAGGATCGATTACAACGCGATCGCCGAGACTACGGTCTCGTATCCTTCGGTTTCGGATATCTTCACTGCGGAAGTTGCTTCATTTGGACCTGAGGTGATCACTTACCTTTTTCCGAGTCGATATGTTCCATCTGACAGCATGCGGGCGTTGGCATGGGATCTTTTTGGTGGAATCAACGGAGCATTCCAGCAGGCGATGGCGATTGAAAACTGGCTCTTTGAGCATATTGCCTATCTTCCCGGTTCTTCCGACGAGCAGTCCGGTGCTCTTGACACTTTTCTGACTCGTTCGGGAGTCTGTCGCGATTTTGCTCACCTCGGGATTGCGTTCTGCCGAGCTCTCACTATTCCGGCCCGCTATGTTACAGTTTACGCTTACTTGCTAGAGCCTCAGGATTTTCACGCTGCCTTCGAAGTGTTTATTGATGGTCGGTGGTATCTTATCGATGGAACAAGGATTGCACCCCTCAATGGAATGGTGAGAATCGCGTTCGGGCGTGATGCTTGTGATGCCTCTGTCGCGACTCTTTTCGGCGGCATCGTCGGAACGGGCATGTCGGTCCACTGTCAGATATCGTTCGATGCGGACGAGGAATTCCTTCCGATGAATCGCTGCGACCTCGAAGACAAAGGGGAAGCTATTTTGATGGAGTGACTCTTCGTTGAAGTAGCTGAAGATCCTGAATCGCCACGGCCGTCCGCGTTTTCGGGGAATGCGACTCCCGGGATTCACTCCGTCTTGTTGAAGAAAATCTTCAGATTCTTTGTCTGTCGTGCTGCTGCGACCAGATCGGGTTTTCCGTCGCCATTCAAATCTGCGGCTTTCAAATCCTCGACCGCCACTTCAGCGCCTGAGATCTGTTTTTCACCCCAGTTGCTGCCGGCTGCATCGAGTGGATAGAAGAGCTTGATGCCGGGATCACCGGGAACGTTTTTCGGATGCATCGCCCTCCAACCGACTATGATCTGATCAGATCCTGTCCCGAGGAAGTCAGCGCAGGTGACGGCGTGACCATCCTTAATCTTGTCGTCGAGGATAGCGAGGCGTGGCCAGAGCCCTTCGCCATTTTTCGGCTCGGCGTAGACGGCGCAGGACGATCCATGCATCGGTTCGACGGTGGCGATGAAACGTCGGCCATTGGGAAGTTTCCCGTGCCGGATCTCGCCGGCGAAATCTTCCGTCAGCTGGGTGGTCTCCCATTTTTCCCCAACCCTGTCGTGATACCAGACACCCTCTTTGGCTGCGACGATGAGCTCATCTTCAGGATCGTCATCCCAGTTCACGGGGTCAAAATTGTGGGAGAGGTGGAGGAAATCGCTGATCACTTCGGTTTTCCATTCGTCGGTTGGGTCTGCCGGTTTGAAGTAGTTCAAAATGCGAATGCCCGGACCGACGCCGTCGATGCTGCCTTTTCCGCGGAGGGGTTTCACGACGAGGGAATGTTCGCCCGTGGGGCCGAGGATCCAGTGCATGCGGTGCACACTGGGGTCGTTGTAAAGTTTGACCGGTTTCCAGCGCTGCGTCCGATCCTCGGGCGCGACGAGGTAGTGGACCGCGCCGTCTTTCATCGTTTCGAGAAAGTTCCATTGACCACCGACGGCGATCTCGGCTTTGCCGTCTCCGTCGATATCGCGGGCCGCGACGCAAACATTGTCGCGGACGGTGAGCTTCCCAGCGATGACGTGTTTTTCCCAACTCGGATTCTCATACCACTGCACCGTGCTTTTGTCGGCGAGGAGAATGTCGAGCTTCCCGTCTCCGTTGATGTCGGTGAGCTGAAGACCGTAGCCGATCTGAATCTCGTCGATTTCTTTTTCTGACCAGGTGAACTCAGTCGTGAGGTCCGGGTCGGCAGCCTGCAGGGAAGCGGCGACGAGGAGGCAGGGGAAAAGCAGCAATCTCATGCGTGAACGATGACAGAAGGTGGGGGAGCGAATCCAGCAGGATCAGTCCGCTTTTGCGCCTCGCCGCCAGAAGACGAAGGGTAACGACACAAGATACATCGTGATGCCGTAGACGGCAGCAGGCACCGTGATCGGAGGGAGACTTTCGTCCGGTGAGGCGGCGATCATGGCCCCGACAGCGATGCCCAGGGTTCCGTTCTGAACACCGGATTCCAGGGAAATCGAAGTGGCATCATCCTGCTTGAGACGGGCAAGACGACTGGTGAGTAGTCCGAGCGCCAGCATGATGACATTCAGACAAATCAGGGCCGGGCCAAGGCTGGGGAGATTGCCGAAAAACACGACCCGGTTTTTGGCGATTGCGGCGACGATGATCAACGCGAACAGCACGAGCGCGATCTTCGAAGCGATCCCGGAAATGCGAGCGACGAGGTCCGGTTTGCTGGCGGTCAATGCCATGCCAAGCAGGACCGGCACGGCGGTGAGGAGGAACATCTTGATCCCGAGTCCGGCGACATTGATTTCCGGCGCATCGCTTCCCATGAAGTGATTCACTGAGAAGGCGACGAGCAGGGGAACGGTGAAGATCGAGACAAGGCTCGTGACTGCCGTGAGCGAGATCGAAAGCGGGACCGTTCCCCCGGCTAAGCGAGTGAGGACGTTTGAAGTGACCCCGCCCGGGCAGAAAGCGAGGATCATGATGCCGACAGCCAGCTCCGGTGAGACGGTCAGCAGACTCGCGATGGCGAAGGCGATGAGCGGCAGCAGGATGAGCTGATTCGCGAGGCCGGTTCCGAAAGCCTTCGGGAATTTGGCGACGCGCGTGAAATCCTCTTTCCGCAGGCCGAGGCCCAGCGAAAACATGATGAACGCCAGAATCAGCGGTAGGATGACGTTGACGATCATCGTGGAGAAAACACCGTAGAGAGGGCATTCCTGCCCTCATTCCTGTATTTGAAGAGTGGTGTCCTAGTTCTTCAAGAAACCCCGTGCCACGAGATTGTTGAGGCGTCGCGCCACCCATTCCACTCCGTCGAGGACCGCTTCGCTGTAAGTGCGGCCGTCGGTGGTGTCGATCCCGTGACCGGAATCCAGCTCCCGAAGACCTTCTAGCGCTGGATCTTCGTGGTGGAAGAGCTCGACGAAAACATACTCCAGCTTGCCGGTCTTGGCGGCGGCAGTCATGAGCGCTCCGATCCAGCCATCGTCGGTGCTGAGGCAGCCACGGGTGGTCTTGGCAGACGCGTGGAACATTCCCATTTCGTCGGACTCTGCGATCTGCGCGATAAGAGTTTCATTCTCGGGGATGGAAAGTGTCGAGTTTCCGCAGTGAGCAGCGTCGACCATGATTTTGAAGAACTTAGTTCCCAGTTCGGCATTGGCTGCTTTGACAAATTCCCAGCATTTCGCGACGTCGGTGAAAGTTTGGAATTCTCCACCACGAAGAAATTCTATGTGCCAGTTTTTGACACAACTGTTCGCGATGTCCGCTTCGCGATAGGCCCGACAGTGCGCGGAGACGTTTTGCGCTACCGCTGCTTCAAAATCGGCGCCGGTCTTTGGAGTAGCTCCCGGCTGCATCCAGGCCTCGATTGAGGTGGAGGCGACCTGGGTGATACCGTATTTTTTAGCTACTTCAATACCGGCGACGAGCATTTCGACAACGGCATCTTCATCTTCTGGCTTCATCGGGTCGGCACCACCGACCATCATGATGATATGAACCTCAAGCCCGAGAGCACGAAGGCCCTTCATGAGGTCATCGGTGTCTCCGGCATCGACGCCGGGGAATACCGTGATTTGGGCACTTTGAATTTTGACACGAGAAGCTGCGGTCAGTTTTGCCATCTCAGTGACGACAAGCAGATTTCCATCATCTCCACGGGGAAGGCGACCGTCATCGTCAGGAACGAGACCTCCGACGAATTTGATGTGGGTCGGTACGATACCGAGTTCGACATTCGTTTTAAGCGTGATTGTTTCTGCCATGAAAAGAGTAAACTGAGGTTGTTAAGGTCGCGAAACTTTGGCAGGGACCGCCGGAGGGGACAAGGGCAAATTCGGACGTGAAACAAAAACGGGACCCCGAAGAGTCCCGTCTAAAGATTCGACTGATATCGAGGTGGATTAAGCCATTGCCGGCTGAAGGCGGTCCATTACAGAAAGTTGCTCCACCGTTTCCGCGACTTGCTCACGCCAATAACTGATTTTCTCGCGAGAGAGATCAACGCGGTCGGAAACCGCCTGCTCGAGCTCCGAGTAGCCTTCGCCAAGCTTTTCAGACATTTCTGAAAGGGTGCGCATCGCTGCTTTGTAGTCGGGACAGCTGATATTCCACTGCTTCGTCTTGACGAGTTGCTCCTCGGCGAGGCGGTGTGTTTCGCGAAGTTCGGCAAGAACGATTTTCTCTTCCGGAACGCGTCGGAGATCTTCTGCGAGACCAAGCTTGTTCAAAGACCAAATTGCCCACTTGGTGGGATCCCACTGCCAGGACTTTACGCCGTTACGATAGTCATGCTGGAACGAGTGGTGATAGTTATGATATCCCTCGCCAAAAGTGAAGATCGCCATGATCCAGCTGTCCCGGGCACTGGTGCTCGCATCGTAAGGGCGATTACCGATCGTGTGGCAGAGAGAGTTGATGAAGAAAGTGCAGTGCTGAACGGCAACAAGGCGTGCGATACCGCCGATAAGAAATCCACCGAGAAGACCGACCCAGCCATTGTAAGCTGCACCAATAAGCGCCGGGGCAACAAGTCCTGCAAGCACTCCGATGATCTGATGGTGTTTGTGCTGCCACATGACGAGAGGATCTTTCCTGAGATCGTTCACGTTCGTGAGTTCGCGTGGATAGAGCTTGAAGAAGATCCATCCCATGTGAGCCCAGAAGAAACCTTTTGAGATGGCATAGGGATCGTCATCTTCGTGATCAACGTGTTTATGGTGCTCACGATGATCAGAAGCCCAGTCGAGGGCGGAATCTTCGAAAGCAGCGGCACCGAAAATCAAAGTGAAAAGCTTGACTGGTTTGCTTGCCTTGAACGCTTTGTGAGCAAAGAGGCGGTGGTAGCCGAGAGTGATACTCATCCCCGTGGCGATAAAGTATGCAACGAAGAGAACGATGAGAAAAGGGTCGAAACCAAAGTGAAAAAAGTAGAGGGGAGTCCCAATCACTGCTGTCAGGAAGGTAACAATGAGGAATCCACTGGTGAACCAGTTTACTCGATTGAACGGAATATTAGAGAACATGATATGTTTTGGTTAGACTTTACAGTCCAAGATAAAAAGTGATCTGCTACGCATTTTTTGTGTAGAATTCACTCAAATCGCCACATTTTAGGCGGGGGGAGTGGTTTCCAAGGGTAGGAAGCCACGATAAAAGTTTCAAAGGCTGCGATGACGTTTGCCGTCACCTCGGTCATCACGGCGTCCGCCACCTCGATCATAGCCGCCGCCGCCGCCGCCACCGCCGCCGCCACCTCGATCATAGCCGCCGCCGCCGCCGCCACCTCGATCATAGCCGCCACCGCCACCGCCACTACGCGGGCGGTCTTCAGCTTCACGGATCCGGACAGGGCGGCCGTTAAAATCAATTCCATCGAGGTTTTCGACAGCACTTTCGCCTATTTCGCGACTGGAGAGAGTGACGAAGGCAAATCCACGGGGACGGCCCGTATCCCGGTCCAGAGGCATGTGAAAATCGACGATGGGCTCGTATTCGGAAAGAAATTCGCGGAGCTCGTTCTCGGAGGACTCGTAAGGCAAATTGCCAATATACAATTTCATTTAATTAGCTTTCTGAAGGTTCGGCAGTAACCCGAAAGGCAAGGCCTTATCGGTGATATTTCAGAGAGAGAAGTCAATGACAATGACTCAAACTGGTGGCGCGATGATCGGGGCTGAACTGGTTTAGACTCTACCATATTTGAGAATAATCCAAGGCATTTTGAGGAAAATCGCGTAGCACAAAAGCTAGACAAGACCGAGGACAGTGTCCATTCGGCGAGAGATTTCAGCGAGTCTTTCGCGGTCACCGCCGCCCACTTCTGCGGTTGCCCAGCCTTTGAATCCAATCTTCCGGATTGAGGCTCTCACCGCGGCCCAATCGATCGTGCCATCGCCCAGTTCCGAGCCAAACCCCTGCCGCAGGCCTTCACTGGCGTGCTTTTTTTCATCCCACTCTTTAATATCAAGCTTTCCGATGCGATCACCGAGAATTTCGATCCAATGCTGCGGAACGCCCCAGCGGACATTATTTCCGACGTCGTAGTAGGCTCCAAACCAGGGGTGGTTTATTTCATCAACGTAGCGTTCCATGTCGAGGGCGCTGATAAGAAATCCGGCCCAGACATTTTCCACGAGGATTTTGACCTCATGCTTCTCGGCGGCGGGGAGCCCCTTTCGAATTACTGCGATTGTTTCATCCCAGCTTTCCATGAGGGGGCGCTTTTTGTCATATCTAGCGACATAGAGAACTGAGTCGCCGCCAATGTCGCTTGCAAATTTCACTGCCGTCTCAAGATCGGGCTTATCGGAATTGACGATGCCGTGAACGGGGAAATCCGATTTATCGACCGCTTCACGATAAGTTTTATAGTCCGTGTTGTTCTCGGTCCGGAGTTCGGTCCCGTGAAAGCCAACCTCTTTGAGCAGTTTGAACTGATCGACGGTGGAAAGATCAGGCTCTTTAAGCATCGAGAACTTCACTCCCTTTTTGAGGATGCCCGTCATCTCGGCTCCTTGAGCGCCGGAATGAATGAGTGGAGCTGCGGCTGCGACCCCACTGAGAGCGAGGGCAGAAGTTTTGAGAAATTCACGTTTTGTTTTCACCACGTCATTGTCTCAGGACGGCAAGCGAGTGGGAAGCCCGTGTTTGCGTAAGCAAAGGAAGTTTAGTCACCTTTTATCGAATGCCTGCTATTCCTCCTGAAAGATCTTTACACCGACTATCCCTGTCTCTGGTTCTGGCTTGTTTCGACGGTAGGGTCGTAGATCTCCGCCTGCATGTATTGGCGGCTGAAGGCAATCGCGATGTTTTCCAACTCATTCTCAATATCGTCGATTAGACTGTCACCGCTTTCGCTTTCGACATCTACAGCAAGGGCGTAGTTTAGTCTCGATACGAGCCTGCCGGTGAGCCTTTCGGGTTCGTTCGAAAAAAGTGTGATCGGGCAGTTCGAGATTGCATGCATAGCGGTTTGCAGACGCCGGATGCAGAAGAGAGCGGAACGCGGAAACTTCTGGGAAAGAAGGAGGAATTGGCGGACCGGGACTGTGTCCAGATCGGATCCGTGTTCGTGATGAAACGCTTCGAAGCCAGTGCAACTGCGAAGCATCGCCGCGAACTGAACGGCATCGATCGCATCATCGGGTTCGCTGGTCGAACCGGAGGTGAATCGTTTGGTGTCCAAAATCTGACAGGTCTTGGCGGCCCGTTCGATTTCACGTCCGCAGACGACAAACTCGTATCCCAGATCCTGAGGAAACGTGGACTCCAGAATACCCCGGAAGAGATGGGCGAACTCCTTGATCTTTCCGAAAAAATCGAAGTCAGATTCCGAGCAGATCATTTGTGAATCGGCTCGCTTAACAAAGAGGTAGAGCTTGTTCAAGGTTTCCCACATCTCAGTCGAGATCTGGTCGCGGACAGTGCGGGCGTTCTCCCTTGCGCTGGTGATACAGCTGAACACCGAACTCGGATTTCTCTCATTGAAAGTGAGAAACTCGGTAACGTTGAAACTTGTGCGCTTCGGGTAGAGGGCGTCGTAAGAGTCCTTCTCACCGAGGGTTAGGAGGATAGGTTCCCAGTGGGCATAGCCAACGTCCTCGTTAGAGTGCTCAGACTCAAGAATGGTCTGGTGCATGACGTCCACAAGGCGAACGGTATTTTCGGCCCGCTCGATATAGCGGCTCATCCAAAAGAGTGAATCGGCGACGCGACAAAGCATGATGAAATAGGTGTTGGAGGTAATTATAAATAAGTGAGAGGCGCGGCGACTACTGGTCGTTGTTCAAGACCCAGGTGTCTTTGCTTCCGCCTCCTTGAGATGAGTTCACGACAAGTGATCCTTTGCGAAGGGCGACCCTCGTGAGTCCGCCGGGGACGACCCGGATCTTGTCTGATTGAATGATGTAGGGCCGGAGGTCGACGTGGCGGCCATCAAGGCCCTCGTCCCCATAAGTGGGGTGACGGGAGAGCGAGATCGGGGGTTGGGCGATGAAATCCCGTGGATTTTTCTTCACCATTTCACGAAACTTGGCGACCTCCTCTTTTGCAGCTGCCGGACCGATCAGCATGCCATAGCCACCGGCTTCGTTGGCTGCTTTGACCACGAGATTTTCCATGTTCTCCTGGACGTATTTCATGTCGGCTTCCCGGTAAGGCAGGAAAGTTTCGACGTTTGGCAGGATGGGATCTTGGTCGAGGTAGTATTTGATCATGTCCGGCACGAAACAGTAGGTGACTTTGTCATCTGCGATTCCGGTGCCAACTGCATTGGCGAGACTGACATTTCCGGCCCGGTAAGCGCGCATGAGGCCGGGAACGCCGAGCATGGACTCTTTGTTGAAAACTTCAGGGTCGATGTAGTCATCATCGATTCGGCGATAAAGCACATCGACCTTTTTCAGGCCAACCGTAGTCTTCATGTAGACGCAATCATCGGACTTAACGACCAGGTCCTGACCCTGGACGATTTCGGCACCCATCTGGCGAGCGAGGAAGCAGTGCTCAAAATAGGCAGAGTTGTAGATGCCCGGGGTGAGCACAGCGATCCTCGCCGCCCCGGTCTGAGGGCCGATGTATTGAAGGGCCTTGTGCAGTTTGTCCGGGTAATTCGAAACGGACTGCACTCCCGAAGCGGGGAAAAGCTGCGGGAAAGCCTTTTTCATGGCCCGGCGGTTCTCGATCATGTAGGAGACGCCGGAAGGACAGCGGCCATTATCTTCGAGAACCAGATACTCGCCATTGTGATCCCGGATCAAGTCAGTGCCGCAGATATGGATGTAGATTCCCTTGGGCGGTTCGAATCCGACCATCTCCTCGCGAAAGTGTTTTCCGGATTTAATGATTTCGATCGGAACGATGCCATCTTTGATGATCTTCTGCTCGTGGTAAACATCGTGCAGAAAGAGATTCAGCGCGGTCATTCGCTGGATCAGCCCCTCTTCCAAATGGGACCATTCGGAGGCAGGGATGATCCTCGGGACGAGATCAAATGGAAAGATTTTCTCGGTGCTCTCTTCATTTCCGTAAACGGTGAAGGTGATGCCCTGCTGGAGGAACGCAAGTTCGACGGCCTCGCGCTTTTTGTGAAAGTCCTCCTCGCCGAGAGCCGAGAGGGTTTCCGCGAGCCTTGCGTAGTGGGGGCGTGCGGTACCGTCAGGATGGTACATTTCGTCGTAGAAGTCGCCGGTGTCGTAGTCGATTTTCATGAATGGAAGGAGGTCTCGCGAAGTCGTGGGATACGGCTCAGCTTTGAGGATTAATTTGTTTGATGGCAACGTGCTTCGTCAGTTTTGAAGTCGCCGAAGAGGCGCCGTAGAAAGATCCCTGAATTGGATTGATGCTTTCCGCAATGACCGCGTGGGCGACCGGCACGTAGTAGCTGTTGCAAAAAATACCGTTAGTTGGATCAAGGCCGCGCCAGCCTGCGCCGGGCAGAAACACCTCGACCCAGGCATGCATGTCACCGCCAACTGCCTCGTCGAGCGTGGGATCATATAGATATCCGCTGACGAAGCGGGCTGCGACCCCAAGCATCCTCGCCACCGCAACGAAGAGGGTGGCATAGTCGCGGCAGGAACCTGTATTGCTGCGGATCGTTTCGAGGGCGGATTGAATACCGGGTTCGTCGCGGCGCCCGTAGCTGAGGCTGCGGTGGATGACCTGATTCAGTTCGAGGAGCCATGCCGTCGTATTGGAGGGCTGAAATTGAAAGCGTGGTTGCAGCCACTTTTTCAATTCCGTGGAGGTCTCCGGTTCGGGGGGAGTCAGGTAGATTGCGAGATTGAAGCGATGCAGCGGCTCATATTCGAAAGGGAATACCGTCGCGTAGTCACGGACTAGAAAATCGAAGGGGGGCTTTTCGCTAGTTTCGACGATGCAACGGACACCGATTTCCAAGGTGTCCGATTGCAGCGAAAAGTGGGCTGAGGCCGGAAGATTATCAAAATCGTCCCTCATCCAGTTGATCGTCGCGTCGGGTGTCAGCGTGAATTCGAAAAAGTTAACACGCAGAAGAGGGTTTTCGCGGGGGCGAAGATAAAGGAGATGGGGGTGAAACTGGACCACCTGATCATACTCGTAGCGCGTCGTGTGAGAGATTTCGAGGTTCACGCGGTGTAAGTATGTGGTTTTTTTCTGACCATTTTAAAGCTGGTGTTGGCCCGGGGTGGGACTGCATTAGTAGTAATTCTGCGAGACTAATGCCAACGTTTTAGGCTAGACCGTGGAATGGCATGAATACAAGGGCTTTATTTTTTGCGAGGATTGAGCCCGTGATAAGTAAGTAGTGCCCGGGAAGTCTTACAGGGCCTTTCGCTGTCAATCTTTCTAAGTGACGATGCCACGGACCGGGAAATCCGATTCAACGATCGCTTGACGATAAGCTCGGCGAGTTGCCGGAGATTGATCCTGTGGCTGCCCTATCTATCTTTCAAATCCGAGATTGGTGGGAACGTCTTTGACCCATGGTCCTTCCAACTCATGCTTACTCTCTCCATTCCAAAATTTTCGTGTGAGCGGAGTGTCTGCGCTGACGATCTCAAATTGAACATCATCGACCCAGGCAACTCCTTTTCCGATTAGCACGAGGCCATAGACCAGATTGATGGCTTCTGCTCCGACTTCGAGAACAATCTCGTACCGTTGCCAGTCGCGGGTTCCTTTGATCGGTCGGTTCTGCATGTTATCAAACGCGATGGAACGCCCTTCATCGGGACCATCAATCCGAAGCCAGAGACCGGCCCAGTCTTCGACGTCTTCCGTTTTTACGGCGGCCGACATTCTGACCCGTTTCCCGGCGAACGCGCCGGCGCGGCAGGTTTGAATGAAACATCCGAAACCGGTTTCCGGAGCGGTTCCTGATGCCAGCATCATGCTGTTTGTGCCCTCGAACGACTCCGCCGGATCACGCATGAGGCAATACTGGCGATTGCTTCCAGACTGGCCCCATCCCTCAGGTAGCCTGATGACCCCGGTGAGCGTCCACTGCCAGAGCCACCAGTCTCCGGTTCCTCGCGGAGGAACGACGATTGCGTGGCCGTCACTTCCCCGCCTAATTTTACCGCCGGGAGGTAATGCGAGAAGTTGCCCGTCTAGTTCCAGCCTTTCCCAACCTCGCGGTATCGTGACGAGTCTTCCCTCCGGTCCTTTCCCAACTTTCGCGAGAGGAGGAAAGGCGATTATTCTTCCGTCTGGACCCTCTGTCGAATACCAGCCTCGGGGAATGGCGACGAGGCGGCCGTCCACTCCGGCTTTGACCTGACAACTGCTAGGGTAGGCGAGACAGCGGCCGTCCGGTCCGATCTCGTGCTTCCAGTTATTGGGGACTGCAACAGCTCGACCATCAAGGCCGTTGGCAATGATTCTTTCGGGCGCAATTCCAACTGCCCGCCCATCAGCGGCGGCGATGGCTTCGGATTCGTTTTCCAGAGGGACAATCCGACCGTCAGGGCCCTCATGAGCTTTCATCCCCGGTGGGATCGCGACGAGGCGGCCGTCGCTCCCTTCAGCCGTAGTCCAATGAGCAAGCTTTTCCTCAAAACCGAGTCCACTGGACGACAGGATGAAAAATGCCAGCAAGATGGGGTGTACCCGTGCCCTCGACATACTGATTTTCTACCATGCGCCCAAGGACAGCGTCACGCGGAAAAGTTATCAGACTGTTCCATCTTCAGTTCACCTGCGGAGAGTCAGAGCTTCTCCGCTACTGGGGTGAGGAAGCGAAGTCCTCGCAAGCTCACAACTCGTCCCGCGTACGCTCGCCGTCGATCATACGCCAGACACCGCGCGGATTTTCATCTTGCAGAGCAAGAGGGAGTTGAGAGTTAGGCCAGTTTTGATAGCAAACCGGTCGAACAAAACGCTGGATGCAGCGGGTGCCGATGCTGGTGAAAAAGCTGTGACTCGCAGCGGGGTAAGGGCCACCGTGGTGCATGCTGTGACACACTTCGATGCCGACCGGGTAGCCGTTAAAAATGAGACGTCCCGCTTTTCGCTGGAGCACTTTCAGGAGTGGCTTGAATTTGATGAGATCTTCCTCGGACCCGTGAACCGTGGCGCTAAGGCTTCCTTCAAGTTTTTCGGCAATGGCAACCATATCGTCGACTCCGGCGCAACTCACGAGAGTTGACGCGGGACCGAAGAGTTCTTCCAAGAGGGTTGGATCATTGACCAAACCCTGTTGCGTCGTTTCAAATACGTAGGCCGCAGCCTCGCAGGCGCTTGGGTCGGCCTCAGCGTCCGACTCGCCAAGAAGGAGGAGGTCCTCGTTTTCGCTCCGCCCGATGATGCCTTCGGTGTAAGCGGCGTGGATGCCCTCGTGGAGCATCGTGGAAGGTGGATACTTAGCGACGCGTTCGCTGACAAGGGCGGAAAATTGATCCCATTGATCAGACTGTATCCCGAGAGCTAGTCCGGGATTGGTGCAGAACTGGCCAACACCCAGGGTGAGTGCATTCACGAATCCATCGGCAATCCCTTCAGGGTTCTCCTCGAGGGCGCCGGGGAGGATGAAGATGGGGTTCACGCTACCCATTTCAGCGTAGAAAGGAATCGGAACGGATCTCGCGGCGGCTACATCCATGAGGGCCCGGCCTCCTTTGAGTGAGCCGGTGAAAGCGCCTGCGAGAATTTTCGGGTGTTGGACCAGATGTGTTCCTACTTCGTTACCTTTGCCCTGAACGAGTGAGAAAACGCCTTCAGGCATATTCATGCGTTTGGCCGCACTTATGATGGCGCGCGCTGCCATTTCGCAGGTGCCGGGATGCGCAGGGTGAGCTTTGACAATGACAGGGCACCCCGCCGCAAAGGCCGAGATTGTGTCAGCGCCGAGAACCGAGATAGCGATTGGAAAATTGCTCGCTCCAAAAACAGCAACGGGTCCGATCGGCTGAAGGAGACTGCGGACGTCGGGTTTGGGTAAGGGCTGACGGTTCGAGTCCCCCCGGTCAATTCGAGCATCAACCCAGGATCCCTCGCGAAGCAGTTCTTCGAAAAATCGTGCCTGGTTGAGGGCACGGTCACGCTCCATCGCACAGCGGGCGAGCGGATGTCCCGTTTCTGCTGAGGCCAGTTCGAGGAACTCGTCACCCAGTGCGAGGGTTTCTTCAACAATCGCCTCGAGAAAATCCGCACGACGTTCCGCGAGGAGGTCGCGGAAGGTGCCGAAAATCTTGTCGGCCATGGAGACAGCACGATCAACTTCGGCGGTGGTGGCTTCGTGATAGCGGGTCTTCAGCGGTTTGCCGGTAGTGGGATTCATCCCCTGAAAGGTATCGGCTGAGTCAGCTGACTCGCTGTTTCCGATGAGTTGTTGTCCGGTGAGGGTCATGTTGCGGGTGGGTGTAAGAGTTAGGCGTTCAGGAGTGTCAGCGCAGCAGCGTTGACTTTTTCCAATTCAGCATCAGTGATGCCACTCAGGAGAGGTAATGGCGGACCGGTGTTAGCGATGCCGGCCTGTTTGACTGCTTCATGAAGAACGCGGATCGGATTGATCCCGTTCCGGAGATCTTCGAGGGGGCTGAAAATTGCTTGTATTTCACGGGCTCGATCAAGGTCATTCGCTTGAACCGCTTTTAGAAGTTGATCGCTCAACTCAGGTCGGACGCAAACGCACCCTGCGGTGAAACCAGTGATGCCAAAATCAACGAGGTGTTCGATCACCGGTTGCTCCCCGATTCCGCTGACGATGATGGACGGATCAACCTGATTGACTAAGTCGGAAAGGTAGGGATCGACGCCGGGGTCTTCGCGAACAATGGCATATTTGATCCATGAGACGAGGCCATCATCGACGAGTTGTTTTGCACCTTCGACGGTGATGTAATCATCATACTTGATGTAAAGCACGATTGGTTTGCCAAAAGCCTCCGCGAAATGGCGAATCCCGGTAACGACTCCTTCAGATGTGGTGAGTCCCTGGTGCGGTAAAACCATCACAGTCGGAAATTTTGCGTATTTCAGAATCGCAGCCTGGTCCATCATCGTTCCGTACGCCGGTCCGACGGCGGGGACAACGAGAGTGTCTTCCGCCGCAATGTCGGCGAGCTGGCTGAGGATGTCTTCGTATTCGCTTAGTGCGATATGGTAAAAATTTGCGTTTCCTCCATAGAGAAGGGTCGAGACGTTTCCGGACTCGATATGGCGGACGATCTTCTCATTCTCCGTCCGATCAAATTTCAGGTTTTCATCACGTGCCATCGGAGGGACGGCGATGACCGAGTTTGCGAGGTCGTCTGAGGTGACGGGGCGGGTTTGCATGAGAAGACTTAGTGGTTGGCAGCGGTTCTTGCAACTTCCGTGGGTTGATTAATATGACGCTCAGGAAGAGACCTGAAATCCACCTCTGACTTCACCCGCGCCAGTGGCTCCGAAGTTGGCTGTAAAGCGTGGATCGAGAGGGCGGCTGTTCGGCATGGCGAGCCAGGTGCGAAAGAGGCAGCGTCTCTCGTCGGGTTCTGCGAAGTCTTCGAATGCGGAACGTCGGTGCAGGGTGATCCAGTTGTTCAGCAAAAGAA
>JARGOD010000067.1 GCA_029210205.1 Verrucomicrobiales bacterium
GTATCACCTCACCAACTGATATCACGAGGCTATTCTTGTGAAGAGGATCTTCCAAAAGCCCTATTCCATCAAGGTTTTTCGGGAATTTCATGCTCCTATCAGGTGTCTTCTGCGAGGCATCCGTTGGCCCAAATGTCATGTCTGATATCACCTGAGGAGAGACGTTGATAGGAACGATCCTGCTGCCCATGCCCGAAATAAAAACTGTTCAAAAAAGCACTTTCAGGTTGCGCGCTCTTTTATTGGTGCGTTTTTGAACATAATGAACACATTCAAGATGCGCTGGTGCTGGAGAAAGGATCTGGGCGAGTTTCGGGGCCTTTCAGATTCAGAGAAAGCTGGTTTCCTGCTCGTTCTTGAGTGGTTCGAAAACTTTCGATTGAGGCATGAGCTTGAGGCTGGTCGCGAAGCGGCAAAAATTTTCTGGAAAAACGACGTCTTGAGGGAGGACCGTTCTCGCGAACTCTGGCAGCTGGAGCAGTGGGAGGCGGCTATCCAATGGTATCTCAACTGGCTCGACGCCTGCGCCGAAGCTCAGGCGGATCACCGCAGCCTGCCCGAGCGATTGAGAACCGCAGTTCGAGCAGCAGGATCGAGGCGTGGTCTCGCCCGACGCACCAAGCAATCCTATTCGGCGTGGGCGGCGCGCTATGCTACTTTTGCCGGAAGTGCCGAAGCAGCGCTGCAGGTAGAGACGGCAACCAGGTTTCTCACCCACGTCGTGGACGACGAGGATTGTGCCTACGCAACGCAGAAGCAGGCCCTGAATGCGATCGCCTTCTTTTTCAAGCAGGTGTGCGGAGTGGAGGAGCCGGTCTTCGGGATAAAGCTGAAAAAGACCGGGGCGAGGATTCCGGTGGTTCTCTCGAAAGAAGAGGCGCAGACGGTGTTCACGACCCTGGCCGAACCGTCAAACCCACCTCAGCGTTTCGACGGGAGATATGCTCTACCCGCCCGGCTTCAATACGGGGCGGGCCTGCGGCGGTCGGAATTGGTGCGCTTGAGGATCAAGGACGTCGATCTGGCGCGTGGAACGCTCACGATTCGGGGCGGAAAGGGTGACAAAGACCGGATCACGGTCATCCCGAAGAGTCTTCGCGACGAGCTTGAGTCACAGATCGAGGAGGCGCGATTCCTATGGGAGAAGGACCGCAACGCCGGGCTGGCCGGAGTCTACATTTCCGGTGCCCTCGCGAGGAAATTCAGTCGAGCCTCGGAAACCTTTGCATGGTTTTGGTTATTTCCGGCACGACAGTTATCCACAGATCCGGAATGCGGAGTGAAGCGGCGTCATCACCTCCACGGTCAGGTCTACAGTGAAGCGATCAAGCGAGCCGCAAAACTGGCGGGGATCGAAAAACGGGTCACGAGTCATGCCCTCCGTCATTCATTCGCGACCCACTTACTGGAAGCAGGGATGGACCTCAGAACTATTCAGGAACTACTCGGTCACGAAGACATCACCACAACGGAGATTTACCTTCATGTCGCCACGGGCGTGAACGGTCTCGGTGTGGAGAGTCCGCTTGATGCGATAGAGATCCCAGGAAAAGGAAACCGTGAAACGTGCGAGGTATCAATCGTCGACTCCTGATTCCTCACCTTGATTCTCATTCCACTCCGACAGGGAACTCGCGAAGTCTCGCCCGGGTGAACCGTTGAAGAATCAGACACGGCAAGTTCGAGAGGAAAGCGTAGACGATCATGACGATGGCAGCGACGGGCCAGGGATTCCAGATCAGGGTGAGCATGATTCCCGGAATCTGGGCGTAATGCGCCGCTTCGCCGCGACAGGTTTCGGCGATGAAGACGCGGAAGTAGTCGGGATCCCGGCGGCTGAGTTCTCCTTTCGCAAAACCATGAAACCATGGCGCCGCATCGGGAAGAAGATGCTTCCATTTACGGATTCGAAAGAGCTTCTGATAGATGCGGCCGCCTTTTTCCCAGCCTCGCGTTTTAAAGAGGAACGATTGTGTATTAAATCGCTCCTGCGGCATTTGAGTATAGATCCATGAAATCCCGAGATGAATCGCAGGGATTCCAATGACGTTCAGGATGACGATCCAGAGGTTGGAGAGCTCAAGTAACATCACGCCCTTTCCACTGCACGGCTCCGCCTTCTTTTCGTCGTCTCAGGGCGCGGAAAAAGACGCCCTGGTAAAAAGCCAATCCGATGGGGAAGAAGATCGCACCGGCGATCCAGAAACTCCCGGCATTTTTAAAGAGATAGAGCGACTGGATCACACCAAGGAGATAAAGCCCGAGGATTCCGAGAAGAGCAGCCCCGGAGGCAAGTGGAATAAAGGTGAGTGCGACAACGCTCATGATCAATCCGGAAAGCCAGATTGAGATTCCGATGAGGGCGCTCTTCGGGGTGTTATCAGCACCAGAGACGAAACCTTTGCTCCAACCTGCGACGAGATCACCAAGATGTGTCGGAAACATTCGCATCCAAATGGTTCCCCGGCCGAGGTAACAGCGACAGGTGTATCCGGCGGCGGTGAGAAACCGTGAGAGGTGAAAATTCTCGAGAACTTCCTGCTTCACCGGTTTGTGCCCCTCGACCCGATCATACTGCTCTCGCGAAATGAAAAGCGCCTGGCCGAAGAGGCCAACCCTTTCCGCCTTTGATCCTTTCAGCGTGAAAGCGTTCATGCCGAGAATCATGATGACATTAAAGAAAGCGGAGAGCTGCTCGTATCCATTTTCGACACGGTGATAGGGGCAGATGGAGTGCACACTAGCAGGATCGCTCGACAGCTCAGCGATCCGGAGAAGTCCACCCGGCTCGAGAACGGTGTCGGCGTCGAGAAAAAGAAGCCAGTCTCCGGTTGCAGCGTCAGCCCCCTGCTGGCAAGCCCACGGCTTGCCGTACCAACCGGAAGGAAGCGCTTCCCCGTTGATGACCCGGGCTCCGTTTTCGGAAGCGAGACCGGCGGTGTTGTCGGTCGATTGGTCGTTCACCACGATGATCTCGTGCGCCGTGAAGTCCTGCTCTTCGAGTGAGGGAAGGAGCCGACCGAGATTCTCCTCTTCATCGCGCGCAGGGATGATAACGGAAACCTTGACGAAAGGCTTCGGCGCGCCGGGAGCAAGTTTGGGAACGGTCCGAAAGCGGGCGGAGACAACCCAACCGCTCAACCAGCAAAGGAAGACGATGAGGAGGAAGAGCCAGATGAAGAGATCCATGGAAGCGCGAATGAACGAGGTTACGGATCAAAGCACGATGGAGCAACGGGGTTTAGGAGAAATCGGTTGGAGGAGGAACGCGGCTTCAGACGATTGGCCTCTTCTGCTATGGGAAGCGATGGAGTTTCGCGTCGTCCGAATTTGCACCGTTCATTGCGAATCGCCTTGGTTTGTCTTTGCGCGCATTCTTCTCATTCGCGGGAATTCGCGACCATTCGCGTTTCCTCTACCAGCTATCTATCGCGAATGAAAACGAATGAGTCGCGCCAGCGCGAATTGGCGCGAATAGCGTTGGGTCAAACCTCGTCGAGCTTTTCGAGCCCGAGATCACGACATTCTCGCTTCCTGCTTGATGACGCGGTCGGAAACCTTCTGTCCACAAAGGATCGCCATCGGCATGCCCCCTCCGGGGTTCACACTGCCCCCGGTGAAGAATAGGTTTCGATACTTCGACGACTGCTTGGGTGCTTTGAAGGCCTGATTCTTTTTCCAGTCGCTGACGACCCCATAGATTGATCCCCGATTCGAATTGTACATCGACTCGATGTCGACGGGAGTGAGGACGTCTTCGACGACGGTGTGCTTGCGAAGATCGGTCAGGCCCATGCGTTCGAGTTTGTCGATGACGCGCTCTTTCAAAGCCATGTATTCCTCGTGAGTGTGTGGCTTGTCAGGGTTGATGGGCGGAATGTGAGGAAGGATCTTGATGTTGTCGTGACCTTCCGGAGCCTTCGATGGATCTGTCCGTGTCGGCGCGACAAGGTAAATTGTCGGATCCTCGGGAAGTTCGCCCTTCTGAAAGACGGTGTCGAAGTGCTTGTTCTGATTCTTTGAGTAGAAGAAATTATGATGAGCAAGCTGATCGTAGATCTTGTCGGTGCCGAGGTGGATGACAAGACCGGAACAGGCAGGTTCGAACTTCTCAAGCTTCTTCATAAACTCCGGCGGCTCGCTGAGGAGCTTCTCGTAAGCCGGGAGGACTTCCATGTTACAGACGACGTAATCGGCCTCGATCGTTTCACCGTTTTTCAGCGTCACTCCGGTGACATCCTTGCCGGACTGATTGATTGTCTCAACTTCGCTGTTGAAGCGAATCCCGATCCCGATGTCAGACACGAGCTTGTCGAGACCGCGGGCGAGATTATACATGCCGCCCTTCACATACCAGAGACCATAGTCGAACTGGATCAGAGACATCATGTTCATGTAGCCCGGCGCGTCCTTCGCCGAAGAGCCGACATACTTGATGAAGTATTCAAAGATGAGACGGAGGTATTCATCGTCGAGCTTGTTGTAGATGGACTCCGACATGGTGTGTCCGTGGTCCATTTTAAAAATGAGACGCCAGCCGTAGTGCCGTAACATTTCCCAAACATTGTCGAGACCCTTAGCAAAGTAGCCTTCGTCGGTGAGCGCATACTGCTCGCGGCCGTATTCAAGAAACTCCTGAAATTGTGCCCAGTTTTTCTCGAGATCGCCGGGGAGCTTTTCGAGCTCCTTCTTCTGAAGCTCCATTTCTTCGTAAAGATCGAGGGTGAGTCCGTCTTCGAAGAAGTTTCGCCAATGTGGAGTGACTGATTGAAGCTCCACGTAGTCTTCCATCTTTTTTCCGGCACGCTCCCAGAGGCTTTCGAAAAACTGAGGCAGGGTGAAGATCGAGGGACCAAGGTCAAAACCGAATCCGTCGATCTCTTTGAAGTTCAACTTCCCGCCGACTTTTTCGTTTTTCTCGACGATCTCGACATCGAAGCCCTCACCCCGCAGAGAGATAGCAGCAGAAAGGCCTCCGAGCCCAGCTCCGACGACGACGACTTTTTTCCCTCTTGGGGAAGCGGTTTCGCTCATACAGAAACTTGAGTTTTATTGTAGGAAAGACCGAAGGAATCGGAGATGAGATTCGACGAGATGCGCGCCGATTCGAAGATTGTGGGAAGTCCACTCCCCGGATGGGTCCCGCCACCGACGAGATAGCAATTTTTGAACTCTTCAAAGCGGTTGTGCGGTCTCATGAAGGCAAGCTGGCTGAGACAGTGCGACAGGTTGAAAGTAGCTCCCTTGAAAATATCGAGCTCGGTCTCCCAGGTCTTGGGGGTGTACATTTTTTCGACTTCGATGTGCTCTTCGAGATCGTCCATGCCGAGACGCTCTGCGAGGGCTCGCATCGTGAGTTCACGGTAGCGGGCCTGCGCTTCATCCCAGTCAATATCGCCATCAAGGTTTGGCGTTGGGACAAGAACGTAGAGACTGGATTTACCCTCCGGCGCGAGAGTGGGATCGGTGACGCTGGCATTCCGCAGGTAAAAAGAAATGTCAGCCGATTCCTGACCGGAATTGAAAATTTCGGTGATGTTCTTTTTGTAGTCCTTCGCAAATACAATCGTGTGATGCGGCAGGTCATAGGTCTTTTTCACCCCGAGATGCATCATGAAGGTCGAACAGCTGTACTTCATCGTGTTCAGCTTTTCGGTCGTGTATTTCTTGAGCGCTCCGTCAGGCACGAGCTGCGACATCGCCTGGGCGAAGTCAGCATTGATGACAACGCTGTCGGCCATGACCTTTTCGCCGTTCTCCAACTCAACGCCGGCGACCTTACGCCCGTCGAGGATGAGTTCCTTCACGGCAGTCCCCGTGTGAATCCGGGCACCACAGTCAGCGGCCGCTTTTCCAAGCGCCTCCGGAATCTTACTGAGTCCGCCCGTGGTATGGAAAATGCCATGCTCGTGCTCCATGTAGGAGAGCATCGCGAAAGCACCGGGGCACTCCCAGGCTGACATACCCAGATACTTTGACTGGAACGAGAAGAGAAGCGCGAGCTTGTCGTCAGTGAAATACTTTTTCAGATTGTCGAAGACAGTGGTGCCGAGCGAGAGATGGGGCAATGCCGGCAACAAGGTCGGATCGAGGGTTCTCGCCGGATTCGAAAAATCGCGCTCAAACGCAGGGAGAAGCCTGTTTAGGCGGGACTTCTCACGACTCAGAAAACGGTCCATGCCTGCAGACTGACCGGGAAAGAGGCGCTCGATCTCTTTTTTAGTGTCTTCAACATTATCGCCAGCGCGAAAAACCTCGTCGTCATAGCGAAGCTCATACATCGGATCGAGCCTGACAAAATCGAGATAGTCCTCTGACGATTTTCCCGCTTCGGTGAAGATGCGGTCAAGGAGCGCCTTCATCATGAGGAAAGTCGGCCCGATATCGAACTTGTAGCCATTGATCTCATGCGAAGCGGTCCGGCCGCCGAGGCGGTCGTGCTTTTCAAAGAGATGCACTTCGATTCCCCGGCTCGCGAGGAGAAGAGCACTGGCGACACCACCGGGACCACCACCGATGATGATCACCTTTTTCCGGCTTCCGCTCGATCCGTCAGAATCTGGTCCTCTCATAGTATCTGAAATGGCTGTCTGTTGTCTCCCTTTCATCCTTTTTCTAAGGCCAATAGGGCTGTTTATTCTTCGATTCAGGTCAGGGTGAAGTCGACTATTTTTTTCGACTGGAGAGCGGATCAGGGCTAACGATACGAAGCTTTCCGCACAATCTGCTCAACTCACGCATGTCTGATTCGCCCACTGACCCTGACGATTACGATTTGAAGGCCCTTCTGGAAGCACAACGAGCGTATTTTCGTCTCGGTTCAACCCGATCAGTTGATTTCCGCAAAGAACGCCTCGTCGGTCTTGAAAATGAGCTGGTGAAACGCAGTGACGATTTGTTGGCTGCGCTCGCCTCCGATCTCGGAAAACCGGCCCTCGAAGCGTACGTTTCCGAGGTTTTCTTCAGCATTGCCGAGCTTCGACTCGTCGTGAAAAAGCTCTCCCGCTGGGCAAAACCCAAACGGGTTGGGAATCCTTTCTACTATTGGCCGGCTCGCAGCGAGATCCGTCACGAACCCTACGGCAACACTTTGATCGTCGCGCCCTGGAATTACCCGATCCAACTTTCCCTGAGCCCCCTCATCGCCGCGGTCGCGGCAGGAAACACGGTAGTATTGAAACCCTCTGAACTCGCCCCTGCTTCCTCAGCGATTCTCGCTGATATCATCAAAGCGGTCTTCAATCCTCAACACGTCGCGGTGGTCGAAGGAGGTGCGGAGCTTGGCAAAACGCTCCTCGAGCAATCTTTCGATTACTGGTTTTACACAGGAAGTGAGCGGGTCGGCCGACTCTACGGTGAAGCGGCCGCGAAGTGTCTCGCTCCGATCACACTGGAATTGGGAGGGAAATGTCCTGTCGTCGTTGCCGGTGATGCCCCGATTGAGGCCACGGTGGAGCGAATCATGACAACGAAGTTTTTCAACGCGGGCCAAACCTGCATTGCCCCCGATTTCGTTCTCGTCCCCAGTCATCAACACAAAGCATTCGTCGAGGCCGCGAAAGCCGCACTCGAAAGTGCCTTCGCAGAAGATCCCCGCGAAAACCTCGCCCATATCGTGAATGAAGATCACTACGATCGGATTCGATCACTTATTCCTCTGGAGGCTATCCGCATCGGTCAAGACAACCCTGAGGAACGGTTTTTAGCCCCCACCCTGATCCCCTACTCCACCTGGGAATCTCCAGCGATGCAGGAGGAAATTTTCGGACCGGTCCTGCCGATCATTCCTTATCACGATATCGATGAGGAAATTGAGCGCCTCAGCCGGATGCCGTCCCCACTTGCACTCTACGTGTTTTCCAAGCAAAACGACTTTCTTGAAGCTGTCGCGGCGGCAGTGCCTTCGGGCTCAATTTGCTTCAATGATGTCATCAAACAGGCGACCAATCTTGAGCTCCCCTTCGGTGGCGTTGGGGCAAGTGGGATGGGCCGCTACCGTGGTAAAGCAGGATACGAAGCGTTTTCCTATGAGCGTGCGGTCACGAAGCGATGGTTCTGCAAAGACCCGTTTTTGGTGAAACCGCCCTATGGAGACCGGCTCGAAAAACTCCGAAAGCTGATGAAATAGAAACCATTGGCGGGAGCGGGGGTTTTAGTTCCCATGACGGTCTCAAAAATCTGCTTACTTGTCTGCCTCGGTGCTTCTATTTGCACCACCCTTCCCGCTCAGGAACGCGGTCCAAAAGGAAAGGGCAGCCCCATGCCACTCCAGGGCGAAGCCCTTCCCGATGTCTCTGGATTCGACGAAGAGGGCAACGCTTTTCCCCTGCAGCAAAAACTGAAAGGCCGCCACGGTGTCATTGTGTTCGGCTGTCTGACATGACCCCCTTTCATCAGAAACGTCCCCGGTCTGGAGGCGATCTATCGTGATTATCAAAGCAAGGACGTCGATTTCTACTTCGTTTATAAAGCGCTCGCCCACCCTGAAAAGGATGGCCTCGTTCAGCCGGTGACGATCGAAGAGCGTCTCGCCCACGTCGCGAGAGCAAAAGCACAGCTCGGTACGACGATTCCCTGGATCGCCGACTCGATGAGCAATGAGCTAAAGAAGTCGCTCGGAGAACGGAACAACTCAGAGATCGTCGTCTCGCCCGACGGCACCATGGTCGTGGCCCGCGACTGGAGCGATCCGGCCGCCCTTCGGCTCGATCTTGAGAGGCTCGTTGGAAAAGCTGAGACGCTCACCGAGGTTTCCGATCTCGAAAGACATTCCTCTGCCCCGGAGGCAGATCATGCAAAAGTCCCGCGCGGGATCGTTCCCCGCGTCGCCCGTCCTGACTCATCCGAACCTCTGATCGTCGCGACAAGAGGGGATGAACCCTTCTACCTCAAGCTGCGCGCTGAGGCGGAAAAGGGAGTTGCGAGGGAAAGTAAGGGGAAGCTTCATCTCAGCTTTCAGCTTGATCCCATCCATGCGGTGCATTGGAACAATCTCGCCCCGCCCTTGAAGTATTCGATCGCGGTCCCGGAAGGCACAACGATCACCCCCTCTTCCGGCGAATCCGAAAAAGTGACCGCTGCCGAAGCAGACATGGACCCGCGTGAGTTTCTGGTCGACGTCGACCTCACTGCAGACGATACCGGGTCACCGATCACGGTAACGGTCGACTATTTCGCCTGCGACGATGCCGGAAGATGGTGCAAGCCAGTCTCACAAACGTTCGAAATCACGCTCGAGACCGATCGCGACGCCGGGAGAGTTCAAATCCCCGGTGGTGGGCGCGGCGGCGCTAAGGGTGGCGGCATGAAAGGCGGCGGAAAAGGGCCCGGTCGCGGCATGCCAAGCGCCGAAAACATCCTGAGCCGGTTCGACACCAACGAAGACGGGAAACTGAGCCGCGACGAAGCGACCGGCCAGATGGCACAGCGTTTCGATCAAATGGATACGGATGAAGACGGAGTCGTGAGCATGGAGGAGCTCGAAGCACGCCTTGCCCGTCGCTAACTGGCGATCTTAACCCCGTGAGCGCTCTAACAAAACCATCATCAGAGTTGAGAGCATGATGCGCAGCTGATCGCCGTCATCAATGTTCCCGATTTGCTCAAGGATGAATTTCCCTTCCCAAAATGCGGGCTGCTTCTTTATCCGCACCACCACCTCACCGGTGTCGATGCGCGTGATGAGATAAGTCGGGTTAAAGAAATAGCCGGCAAATGCTCCGATGATGGGCAGCTCCCCAAAAAAGCTGTCCATCACTTTGACCCAGCCGTTTTCCTCGCGAATTTCGTACTCCGGCGTCTCGTGATCGAGGATCTCGTAGTGAGCTCTCCAGATTGATCGCATCCCTTTCCGACGGATCGCCCCGAAGGCTTCTCCCCCAAGCGTAGAAAAAGTGTACATCGCCGAAAAATCGATGATCCGATCTGCCTTGATCTCGCATTTCTTCTCCGTCCTCGTCTCATCAGTGAAGACCTCGACTGCCTCCTTAAATTTGAACAACTTCTGCCGCACATAACAGACTGTCGCACCACTCGCATCAGTGACCTTCAACTGCGGAGCGAAGGCGACGATTTTGAAAGTGAGTTCAAGGGGGTAATTCATGGGTCACTGAATCACACCGTGCACACAAAGGCGATTTCCAATTTTGTTTCAGAGAACAATCTGATATGTCATCACCATGACAGACCCCACCCTGTTCACTCATCGACCCAACCCTGTTTGGTCCCTGCTTGCGGTTCTCGCCATTTTTGTCGGAACCCTGGAAGCCGCCGAAACACCGAATGTCCTCTTCATTTCCGTCGATGACCTCGCCTCGTCGCTCGGCTGCTACGGTGACCTCATCGCGAAAACGCCACACATCGACCGTCTCGCTGCGACCGGGGTTCGCTTTGACCGGGCCTACAACCAATTGCCGCTGTGCAATCCGACCCGGGCGAGTGTCATGACGGGGCTTCGGCCCGACACGATCAAAGTTTACGATCTCGACCGTCACTTTCGCGAGGAAGTGCCTGATGCGGTGACGCTGTCGCAACAGTTCATGAAGGCCGATTATTTCGCGGGACGCGTCGGCAAAATTTATCATTACAATGTGCCCGCAAGCATTGGAACTGATGGCTTCGATGATCCGCCCTCGTGGCAACTCACCGTAAATCCGAAAGGACGCGATAAGGACGAAGAGGATCTCATTTTTAACGCGGAGCCGCATCGCAAGATCAGTGCTGCCCTGAGCTGGCTCGCGGCGGATGGCGCCGACGAGGAGCAGACCGACGGGATGATCACGACGGAAGCGATCAGGATCATGAAGGAAAAAAAGGACGAACCCTTCTTTCTCGGCGTTGGCTTTTTCCGGCCTCATACCCCCTTCGTCGCGCCGAAAAAATACTTCGATCTGTATCCACTTGAGGAAATGCGACTGCCTTATGCTCCGACCGATGATCGGGAAGACATCCCGACGGCCGCGTTCGCCCACAACTGCCCGATTCCCAATTACGGGCTCGACGAGCCGACACTGTTGAAAGCGCTGCAAGCTTACTATGCCTGCGTTTCATTCGTCGATGCGCAGGTCGGCCGACTTCTTGATGCGCTCGATGAATTCGGGATCGCGGAGAAGACCATCGTCGTCTTCTGGAGTGACCACGGCTATCACCTCGGTGAACACGACGGGGTCTGGCAAAAACGCACCCTCTTCGAGCAGTCGTCACGTTCTCCTCTAATTTTCCGGGTTCCGGGTGCGGAAGGCAATGGCACGCCAAGCCATGCGATTGTCGAATTTGTCGACATTTATCCAACCCTGACGGAAGCGGCAGGGATCGAAACCCCAGAGGGTCTCGAAGGACGGAGTCTCATGCCTTTGATCAGCGAACCCGGCGCTGACTGGGACGGCTACGCGATCACCCAAATTTTACGTCCAGCCGATGACCGCCTCGAAACTCCGGTGATGGGAACGAGCATCCGTACGGATCGCTGGCGCTACACCGAGTGGGCGGAGGGCGCCGAAGGGGTCGAGCTCTACGACCACTGGGCGGATCCGATGGAATTTGATAATCTCGCAGTCGAGCCGAGCGAAGCAGATCAAGCGGTGATCGAAAAGCTGCGGCCACTTCTGCGGGGGAAAGCGAGTGGCAAAGTGCCGACAACTCCGTTTAATCAGCCCAGACTATAGGAGAGCTTAGCCGAAGAGGCTGAATCTTCGGGAGATTCTAAACTGAACTACTTCGGCGTCGTCGGGGCTGACGATGACGAGCGAATAATGAGCGCCGCCCGCTCTGAGTCATCCATGTCGATCGTTGATCGGAAGTCTCCCTTAGCCGGCGGGATGTAATAGATACTCGATTTGGGCATGGGATACTGCATTGGGAATCCCACCGCTCCGGCCGGGGCGATCTCACGCTTGCGGGCTTCGAGGGCGACTCGGGTATCCTGACGCTGGCTGAACTTTGACTCATCGAGCTTGATTGTGTCGTTCGGGCGCCAGCTGTCATTGATCACGACCTGACCGGGAGCAATTTTCCTCTCGTCGTGAGTGTCAATAGGGACGCCGTTCTCAAGACTGCTTTCATCGGCATCTCGCGACTCCCGCGGGATACGAACATCGTCAGGCTGATGATAGTTGATTTTCTCTTCCGAGACGTGCTGCTCGGGCCAGAGTTTACCTTCAACTTTAGCGGACATCCGGGCGATTGCTTCGCGAATCCCATCGTCGAGATCATTCGCTTCCGGAGGGAGTTCGACGAGAGCAGGGGCTGATGGAGTCGTGACAGCAGCGGGAGCGACGGGGGCGGCAGGCTTGAGGTCCGAAAAGAAAGCTTCCCGGATCAGACCTGATTGATCGGGCAAGACGGAGAGGGCCAGTTCAGCGAACGAGGTTTGTTCGCCCGGGAACTCCTCGCGGGCGATGAAGAGAATATTTTTTAACATTTCCGGCTCTTCATCCGCGAACTGCATGGCAAGGCGCAACAAATCACGGCGGCAGCCGGGGTTGGTTCGCAGCGCATCAAGAAAAAGCATCGGTGCCTGATTCGGATGGGCCATGAGGCCGGCTACGAGGGTGTTGTTGGCGGATTCACAATCGGAGGCCGACTCAGAGGCACGAAGAGCCGTCGAATAGATAAGGGCCGTGGCCAAAAGACAAAATGCGAGCTTCATGAGTTTGATTGAAGAAGTGGAGCGGGTAGTGGGAATCGAACCCACATAACTAGCTTGGAAGGCTAGGGCTTTACCACTAAGCTATACCCGCACTCGCATACGGTGCCTGAATTTTATAAAACTTTCAATTAAATTTTAGAAATTCTAAATATTTATCAAAGTTGTTAAACTCAGAACCGACTCCGGTTTGTCGCCGGAGAGGACGTGGAATGTAGCGATGTCTTTGAAAATGCCAACCTCATTTTTTGAGAAATCTTCTCTCATGGGTTCTTCATTTAGATTCAATCACTTCAAAAGCTTCATGAAACAGGCTGAAATCGCGGTTCGCCGAATCCCCCTGGGAGTGCTTGCGACCACGGCGATGATCGGAATCTGCCTCGCGGATCAGGAAAGCTGGTTCGCGGCTGCGATGATCCTCGGTCTTGGAGCAGGATTCGTGGCCATCCGATGGACCAAACGAGGGCCGGTCCTGCCGCTGTTTATTTCAGGTCTGATTTGTTTCGCCGCCTATGCCGGAATTCACCACGATCGAATTTCATCCATCAAAGCCTTTCCATTGACGGGAGAACTCGCGAAAGGAGACAGCATTGAGATCCAGGGAAGCGGGTGGATCGCAGATCGGGTCGACGAGAGCGAAAGAAGCACATCGAGCAAGCTCCAGATAGACTCGATCCGCCTGAACGAAACTGAAGTCAGCTGCGATCATCGCGTGCCGGTCTGGATCGACAAAAGCGGGACGAATCTGCAATACGGTCAGCGAATTGAATTCACCGGGCTGCTGCAACCTCTCGAGAGGGCGAGCGCCCCGGACGGATTTGATCCTGCCGGTTTTTACTTTCGTGAATCAGGGTCCCTCGCCCGACTGGAAATCCGAGAAGGAGACGAACTGAGATTGGTTCCGGGAAGGGCCGGGTCAAAGCTCATCGCCGTCGCGCAGCAACTGCGGGACTATCTTGAGGAAGGACTTTTCGCCGGACTCTCGACCGAACAAGTTCCCTACGCAAAGTTGATTGCCGCGATGTCACTCGGGGCCCGGGAGAACACTCCGGAAGATCTCGAAGAGTCCTTCCGCCGAAGCGGGACGATGCATTTGTTCGCCGTTTCAGGGCTGCACGTTGGGGTCATCGCCGGACTCCTCTTCGGCACGCTCCTCTTGTGCCGCCTCCCACGCCGAACCGCGGTGCTCATCGTGATTCCACTGGTGCTGTTCTATGCGGTTCTTACCGGCCTGCGACCATCAGCGATTCGCGCAGCGCTGATGCTTTCCGTGATCCTCGCCAGTTTTGCGGTGAAAGAAAAACCGAATTTGCTGAACAGCCTTGCTCTCGCGGCGCTCCTCATTCTCGGGTTCGACACGCAGCAGCTTTTTCTCCCCGGATTTCAGCTGTCTTTCGCGGTCCTGCTGTTTATTGCGCTCTTTGCAGCTCCGCTACAGAATTGGATTTCCCTCCCCTGGCTCACCGATCCTTTTATACCGAAAACCCTTCGAACTCCTCTGCGGCGGGTCAAAGATCAAATGGCCACAGGATTGGCGACGGCCCTCGCAGTCTCACTGGTATCCTGGCTCGGTTCACTTGGTCTGCTTGTCTGGCATTTTCAAAGCTTCGCTCCCGTCGGAGTCCTCGCGAATATCTTCATGGTCCCCCTCGCTTCGCTCGTGGTGAGCCTCGCGGCCATCTCGCTCGCCTCCTTCAGCCTGCATGGTGTTTGGCTGAGTGCGCTGATCAATCAGGTGAACGTAGGACTCACCATTCTTCTCACCTCGCTGGCGCAGATGTTCGGTTCCCTCCCCGGCGCCTATCAAAACAGCGGCGGCTTTTCTCAAAAACCGTCCCCCGCTCCTGACGTTCTGACCCTCGATGTCATGAGCGAGCGGGGAGGTAGCGCGATGCTGCTCGAATTTCCGAAAGCGGATTCCGCGCGGCAGTCGCTCTGGATGATTGACCCTGGAGGATCAGAAACCTACCGGCGGCAGATGCTGCCGGTTCTGCGATCACGGGGAATCAATCTGTTGGACGCCCTTATTCTCACCCACGGTGACGTCCAACACATCGGGGAAACCTCGACCGTGCTTTCGCAGTTTCGACCCCGAATTTTATTCGAATCCTCTCTCCCCAATCGATCCCCGGTCTATCCTGCGATCGATCAGATTGCAGATGCGCTTCCCATCCAGCGTGTAGTCTTGAAACAAGGTCAACGATTGCGACCACACCCAAACACAACCATTCGGATCCTCGCGCCAACTCCTGATCCGGAGGGTCGGCTCGCCGACGACCGGGTTCTTGTCCTCAAATTGCAATATGGAGACATGCGAGTTTTGATGACTTCCGATGCTGGATTCGAAACGGAAAAGCAACTTCTGGAATCCGGGGTCGACCTCAATTCCGAAGTCTGGATCCGCGGACAGCACCTCGAGTCGCCTTCCGGTCTCCCCGCTTTTGTCGAAGCTATCTCACCTCAGCTTGTCATTTCGACCTCAGCTGAATTTCCCACGACTCAGATAATACCTGCTTCGCTCCGTTCCTTATTAACTGATTCGGGAATTCCCCTGCTCGAACTGAACAGGACTGGAGTGGTGACTCTTTCGATTCAACCGCATCAAATTGAGGTGGAGCCCTTTGCCACTCCCGAACGTCGACTCACGATTCGACTTGAGAATTTCTCTAAGAATTGACGGCCATCCCCCGTCCATACCTCGACCACATTGTTGTCGGAAGGCGGAACTCGGGATTCCTCCTCTCATTGAAAAGAGATTAGACCCCTCGTTTATTCGAGTTTACTTTGACGAAGCTGGAAGTGAAGCAGTTGACTTCCCTTCGTTTCAGGATAGGAAAGAAACGCCCAACGATGCAAAGTGACACTCTCCATGTTCCTTTCTGGATGCTTGCCGCCGGAGCCTTGTTAGCTCTCCCGCTGACAAGCTGCACGACAACGTCCAATCTGACGGCGGTTTCATCGACGAACACTCCCGCTCAAAACTCGATCGACGTTTCTGCGCCCACCGAGCCAAGCGGCGAGGCGGCTACCGCTGACGACCTCAACGCTGATCAGCCTGCGGTCGAAGATCAAGTCGCCCAGCATCGCCCCGCTCCGACGGGCCCCCCGATCGTTCTTACCTCAGTTCCGCGAACCTCGGTAGAGAATCGTCCGACCAACCAGATCATGATGATTCGGACGACTGCCTACAGCCACCTTCAGGCCGACAGCCTTCCCTATGGCCGCAAGAGTGCTGCCGGAAATGATCTCATGTATGGCGCTGAAGTGCGAAGCGCGGCAGCTGATTGGTCCAAATATCCGCTTGGCACCAAGTTTCAGATCGAGGGTCTTCCCTACACTTACGTCGTCGACGACTACGGAAGTGCGCTCTGCGGCACCGAAACGATCGACATTTACAAGCCGGACCTCTCCGGCATCGGCAGGTGGGGCGTTCGCAATCTCCCCGTCCGCGTTCTCGAATGGGGAAGCTTCGAAGAAAGCGCCAACATTCTCCGTGGTCGCACTCACGTGAAGCACGCGCACCACGTCCGCACGATGCTTCGCGAGATCGAGAAAAAGGGGAAAGCCGGTTATCTCAGCAAGCCGAGTGGCGGGAGCGCGTGATTTCGCGTCATGACGAAAGTGGAACGGGCAGCGCATGTCCTGGGAAGACTCGAAGGACTCTATCCTGAGACGCCAATCCCGCTGGATCACACTGACTCTTACACCCTCTTGATCGCGGTGCTCCTCTCCGCGCAATGCACTGACGAGCGGGTCAACAAGATCACACCGGCTCTCTTTGAGCTCGCCAACACGCCGGAGGCGATGGCTCTAGTTCCGGTCGAAGCGATCCGCGAGATCATCAAGCCCTGTGGACTGTCACCGCGAAAGTCGGTCGCCATTTCCGGGCTATCCAAGATTCTCGTCGAAAAGTATGACGGTCGGGTCCCCGAAAACATGGAGCTGCTCGAGGAGCTCCCCGGCGTCGGACATAAGACCGCTTCGGTCGTCATGAGCCAGGCCTTCGGCGAACCCGCCTTCCCCGTCGACACCCACATCCACCGCCTCGCCCAGCGCTGGAAGCTGACCAATGGGAAAAATGTCGTCCAAACCGAGAAGGATCTAAAGCGCGCCTTCCCCCGCGAGAGCTGGAACAAGCTCCATCTCCAGATCATTTTCTACGGTCGTGAATATTGCACCGCAAGAGGTTGCGACGGGACGGTTTGTCCGATCTGCAAAGAGCTGTTTCCGGAACGGAAACGGGGCGTGAAGACGAAGAAGTAGAAGAACGAACTGGCCTGATCTCTGCATTCTCCTTTGACCACTGGACGAGAAAAAGGATACCCTCCGTCTCAGTTCCACACGACGAATTGCCACCATGACCACAAACCCATCATCCTCTGCTTCCTCTGGTGGCTGGGAACCTCCTTTGCCGGAAGAGCTGCAGGCGATGCTCCCGCAGTATGAGATCACCGGTATTCTCGGGCGTGGTGGAATGGGCGCGGTTTACAAAGGTCGACAGGCGCGGTTGAATCGAACTGTTGCGATCAAACTGCTCCCGGAAACCCTGACCGGTGATGGCGAGGACACGATGAAGTTCGCCGAGCGCTTTGAGCTGGAGGCGCAGTCCATGGCTGCGCTTGACCACCCGGCGATCGTTTCGGTTTTCGACTTCGGAGAAACCAGTGAGGGACAGCTCTATTTTGTGATGGAGTTCATCGATGGCATGGACATCCACCAGTACTTGAAGCACCGCGGCGGCACCCTCCCGCAGGATGAGGCCCTCTCGATCACCGCTCACGTGCTCGATGCCCTGCAGTATGCCCACAAACGCGGCATCGTTCACCGCGACATCAAGCCGGCCAATGTCCTCCTCGACCAGGAGGGGCGGGTCAAGATTGCCGACTTCGGACTGGCGAAGACCCTGTCGACCGACGAAGGCGAGGCCGACGCACCCGCGCTGACGATGTCGAATGTCGCCGTGGGCACACCGGATTTCGTGGCTCCGGAGGCTCTCGACGGCGACCAGGTGCCTGATCACCGCGCCGATCTGTATGCGGTGGGGGTGATGCTGTATCAGCTCCTGACCGGGAAGCTGCCGAGGGGAAGTTTCAAACTGCCTTCGGACCTGCGAGAAGACCTCGATCCACGTCTGGACGATATTCTCGATCGGACCCTTGAGCCCGATCCGGATGAACGGTTCTCGTCGGCCGACGAAATGCGGCTGGCGATGGACCCCGTGATCTCCACGCCGATGAGTCGGATGCAGGCTGTTCGGGAGGAAGCTGTGGCGGCCGAATTGGAGGAAGCTCCTGAGGCGAGTCCGGCCCCAACCTCGAATGTGTCGCGATCCCGCCTCGTGAAGAAGAAGGAACCGGCGAAAGGTCTCTACCTCGGGATCGGAATAGCAGCGCTGCTGGTCGTGGTCGGTGTGGTGAGCTTTCTCGGGAAACCAGATACTGCAGAGAACGCTGCGGAAGTCGCTGAGATTGAGCAAGAAGAGCCCGCAGTCGAAGCGAGCAGCCAGCCTGCTCCTCCACCTGAGGAACCGAAAGTCACCGTGGCAACACCTGACCCCACAGGCAAGGCACCACCTGTGGCTGACACCGTGGCAATGGTCGCCGACTCTCCCGACTCAGAAACTGCTCCGGCGGAGTCTACGGCAGCAGATCCCACTCCATCTGATCCGTCCCCTTCTGAGGCTGATGCACCTCCAGCAATGGAAGAGCCGACCGTCACGAAGGCGGACACACCTCCCGAGCCGGAGTCATCGCCCCTGCTTGCGATTCCCGGTTTGCAGGCCCGCCTGGATTGGTATTTGAAAACCCAGAGCACGAAGGTGGGAAATCTCGCGACGAGTTACCTGGGAGGTCTGAACTCCCGACTCGAACGAGCCGCAGATGCCGGGGACCTTCCTCTCGTGGAAGCCTTTCGCGGAGAGCAAGAGAAAATCGGGAACCTTCAGGAGGAGCTCGCAAGTCATCCTGCGGATTTAATTGCCGGAGTCACGCAGAAGGTAACCCTGCCATCGCTCGATGAAGAGACCCCCGGCGAACTCGTCGAGTTGCGCCAGATCTGGACCGGTGAGCGGCAAAAGATTCGCGAGTCGCTGGATCTTGACCTGCAGCAATCACTCAAGGCTCTCGAAAGCCAGCTGACCCGGGACCGCGATTTCGACAATGCTAAGAAAGTTTCGACCTATCGGGAGTCTCTCGCTGAAGCAGTCGGCTCCGACTCCGCAACAACCACAGTCGAAGTTGCTTCGGCACCGGCGAGTCCAAGTTCCCAGAGCGACGGGGACAGCGCCACTCCGATCCAGGGACGATTGCGTTTCCAAGGCGTCTTTGAAGGTGGGACAACCAAAGACTTCTCCGCTGCGGGCGGGATCACCGATTTCGTCGAGGTTCATCTCACGACTGGCAATTTTTTAGCCCTGAGAGCGAATGGCAAAATCGTTACCAGCAGTGTTCGAGTCAACGACCATGGGGTCGAGAATTTCGTTCGAATCTGCCCTGGTCTGGGTATGGTTTTCTTCGAAGATGCTGTCGGGATCGATCAGTCTGGGAAGGGACACTACCTCTACGGCAGAACGAACTATCCTGTGGCACCTTTGCAGGAGCAACCGCACCCGATCGCAGATGTGATTGTGAGCTCCAAATATTCACTCCTGTTACTTAGTGACGGCTCGATCCGATGGTGGGGTTCCAACTATGAAGGCGCGAATGGCATCCCGAAATGGCCCGAGCCACCCGAGGAAGCCCGCCAGGGGATCCAGGCAATTGCCCTTCACCATGATTTTGCAGCCGTCTTGACCAAAACCGGCAAAGTGATTGCCTGGACGAAAGATGGAGTGTGGGATCTACCCCGGAATTTCGACCGAAACGTGACGAAAATCGGGGCGGCTTGGAACGCGCTCACCGCTCTGAATAATCGAGGAGAAGCCTTCTGCATCCTGACCGGGCAGTCCGAAATCGGTCCATTCGAATATCGCAACGCTAGCGATCTGAAGTCAATACCCGTGGGCCAAGAAGTCTCGGCGATCCAACTGGAGGATGGCACCTGGCGTCACGCCTACAAACCCGACGAGGCTCCCCCATACGGACTCCGTCGCTTTCCCAGCGTCGTGAACGAATTGCCTAAAATCCCGATTTTGTCTGAACGATCCTTCGACATTATCACACACGGAAACCGGAAATGCGACGCCATCGCCTGGATCGAACCGGTCGAGCCAGGCGACAATCCAACTCAGGAGTCAGACGTGGCCGGTCCGTCTAAAATCGCACCTATTCCGGCGAGTCCGAAATCCGATGTCGAGGACAGCGCCGCTCCGATCCAGGGACGTTTACGTTTCCAGGGCGCCTTTGATGGTGGGACATCCAAAGACTTTTCCGCTGCAGACGGAATCACTGATTTCGTCGAGGTTCATCTTATGGTCGCCGCGTTTCTAGCCTTGAGAGCGAACGGCGAGGTCGTCAGCAACGACAATCGAGTCACCAGCTTGGGACTTGAAAATATCGTCCGAATCTGTCCGGGTCTGGACCCCATTTTCTGGGATGGTGCCGTAGGAATCGATCAGTCGGGGAAAGGACACTACCTGATGAATACCAAGAACTTACCAGAGTCACCACTGAAGGAGCAGCCGCATCCCATCGTGGATGCGATGGTGAGCCGGAATCAATCCCTCCTTCTACTCAGTGATCGTTCGATCCGATGGTGGGGTTCCTACTATGAGGGGGCGAATGGCATTCCCGCATGGCCGGAGCCACCCGAGGAAGCCCGACAGGGGATTCAGGCGATTGCCCTTCACCCTTCTTTTGCAGCCGTCTTGACCAAAACCGGCAAAGTGATTGCCTGGACGAAAGATGGAGTGTGGGATCTACCCCGGAATTTCGACCGAAACGTGACGAAAATCGGGGCGGCTTGGAACGCGCTCACCGCTCTGAATAATCGAGGAGAAGCCTTCTGCATCCTGACCGGGCAGTCCGAAATCGGTCCATTCGAATATCGCAACGCTAGCGATCTGAAGTCAATACCCGTGGGCCAAGAAGTCTCGGCGATCCAACTGGAGGATGGCACCTGGCGTCACGCCTACAAACCCGACGAGGCTCCCCCATACGGACTCCGTCGCTTCCCCAATGTCGTGAACGAATTGCCGAAAATCCCGATTTTGTCGGAAAGATCCTTCGACATCATCACCCACGGAAACCGGAAATGCGACGCCATCGCCTGGATCGAACCGGTCGATGCGGGTGAGGAGCCCGCTCAGTAGCCCAGAGTTCCGTAGAACCGACAGGCCCGTTCTCCCCTGTGTCCCTATTTCCTGCGAACCTGCGAAGCCAAAATCTTCACTCGTCAAATCAGCAAGGCAGCGGGAGAGTAACTCTAGATGGAACCCGACTCCGATCCTCTCTCCCTGAACGAACAGATCCAGCTCTGGAACGCGGAGCACGCGTCCGAGTTCCCCGACGAAGTGCAGCAAATTTTCGCGGCGAAGACGCGGGAGATCATCGAGTCGGGTCTCGCCTCACAATGCCTCACGCAGGGCGATGATGCGCCGGATTTTTCGATCACCAATGGAAAGGGCGAAACGGTCCAGCTCGGGGAGAAATTGCAGAACGGACCCGCGATCCTCAGTTTCTATCGCGGCACCTGGTGTCCCTACTGCAATCTGGAATTCCAGGCCCTACTCGATCGCCTCCCGCAGTTTCGCGAGCGTGACGCGGTTATCCTCGCGCTGAGTCCGCAGGTGCAGGATCGGCAGGAGAGTCCGGCCACGCAGGGATTCGAGGATCTCAGTGATCAAGGGAATGCCGTCGCGCGACGATATGGACTGGTCTATCCGCTTGGGGAGGAGATTGCGAAGATCTATCGGTCGTTCGGGCTTCACCTCGAGAAGTTGAATGGAGACGATAGTCTCGAGCTACCCCTGCCCGCGACCTACATCATCGACCGCGATGCCCGGATCCGCTACGCCTTCACGAGCGGCGACATTAGCGAACGCGCCGAGCCTGAAGAGCTCGTCGAGGTGCTGGCGGGAATTTGAGGGCTCGGGCAGCGAGGTTTTTAACCACTGAAAACACGGAAGACACTGAAGGGGTTTCGAAATTTCTCGACCTCTACTCTGTCCTTATTCTCTACCGTTTCAGTGTTTTCAGTGTGTTCCGTGGTTTCTCCACCAGCGGAGCCTATCCGGAAGATTTGGCACCTTCCGCTACCCTTTTTCTATCTCGCGAAAATTTCTGACGGTAGTTCGCGAACGCAAAATTCTGGATCACCGCTGGAGTGAGGCCTTCAGGCCTTGCCCTCAAGCCCTGCTGAAACGGCTGAAGCCGTCACTCCAACAAGCAATCCCATTTGCACTCCGGACGCGCGCACGTAAAATGCGCGCAGCGGAACACGCGTCTTTTTCTCATGAGCGAAAACATCAACAAAATCGTCGTCGCCTACTCCGGTGGGCTGGATACCTCTGTCCTTCTCACCTGGCTGCGAGACACCTATCAGGCAGAAGTGATCGCCTACTGCGCTGACGTCGGTCAGCAGGAAGAGCTCGACGGCCTCGAAGAGAAAGCGCTCAACACCGGTGCCTCCGCCTGCATCATTGACGATCTCAAGGCGACTTTCGCCAAGGATTTCATCTATCCAATGATTCAAGCGGAAGCGATCTACGAAGGACAATATCTCCTCGGCACCTCGATTGCCCGCCCCTGCATTTCCGAAGGCATGGTCAAGGCAGCCCGCGAGCACGGCGCCGATGCGATTGCCCACGGCGCAACCGGTAAGGGAAATGACCAAGTCCGCTTCGAGCTTTCTGTTGCGTCTCTCGCTCCCGATATCGAAATGATCGCTCCCTGGAGACAACAGCGTTTCCGCGATCAGTTCCCCGGCCGCGCCGAAATGATCCAGTATGCGGCCGATCACAATATCCCGGTGCAGGCTTCCGCCAAAAAGTCGTACTCGATGGACCGCAACCTTCTTCACATCAGCTTCGAAAGCGGAGTCCTTGAAGACCCCTGGTATGACGCGACCGGCGACGCGGACCGCGAGATGTATGTCCTCAGTGTTTCTCCCGAAGAAGCGCCCGACACGCCTGAGTATGTTCAGTTCCTCTTCGAAAATGGAAACTGCATTGGACTCGCGACCGAAAACATTGACGCGATCATTTCCGAACTTGGCGACGTCACGAAAGAGGGTGAACAAGGTGAGTATACCCTGTTAACTCCCTACGGCGTCATGCGCGTCCTTAACTTTCTCGGCGGCAAACACGGAGTCGGACGGATCGACATGGTCGAAAACCGGTTTGTCGGAATGAAGAGCCGCGGCATTTATGAAACTCCCGGTGGCACGATCCTCATGAACGCGCACCGCCAGATGGAAAGCCTCACCGTTGATCGCGAGGTCATGCACATTCGCGACGGACTCATTCCCAAGTATGCGCAGCTCGTCTACAACGGCTTCTGGTTCGCTCCTGAGCGGGAGGCCCTCCAGGCTCTTGTGACCGAGACTCAGAAGTCAGTCTCCGGAGAGGTCCGTACGAAACTTTACAAAGGGAACATGATCACGGCAGGACGCCGTTCCGCGCTCAGTCTCTATAACGAAGATGTCGCGACGATGGAAGGCGGCGCCGAGCACGCCTACAACCAGGACGACGCGACCGGCTTCATCCAGCTGAATGCGCTGCGTCTGAAAAGCGAAGCGAGTCGGCGCCTATCGAAGTAGCCGGTTCCGATCAACGGTGTGAATTGTAGTGGCGGGGAAGTAGCTTTGTCCGCTACCTTTTCACCATCATGCGATCCACCCTCATGCTGCTGATTGGAGGCGGAGCCTTCACCGGGCTCCTTCTGATCTTCATCTACAACAGCCTCGTCGCGAAGCGGAATATGGTTCGCAACGCGTTCAGCAGTATTGATGTGAATTTGAAGCGCCGCCACGATCTCATCCCCAACCTAGTCGAGACGGTCAAGGGCTTCGCGGCACACGAACAGGAGACGCTCACGAAACTGATCGAAGCACGGCAAGAGGCGAGCCGCACCGGTCTGTCTGAATCCGAGCGCCTCCGGGCGGAAGAAAAAATCGGTCCGCGTGTACGAAAGGTGGTCGCTCTTGCTGAGAGCTACCCAGATCTTAAATCCAGCGAGCATTTCCTGAACCTGCAAAGGAACCTGACGGAAACGGAGGCGCAGATTTCGGCCGCACGTCGTGCCTACAACGCAGCGGTCTATCAAATCAACAACGCCGTTGAGAGTTTTCCATCAAACCTCATCGCCGGCGCGTTCGGGTTTAAACGCCATGACTTCTTTGAGGCAACCGGGTCGGCCCGTGAGCCAGTGGATATTTCATGAAGAGTAACGATCAGATCATCGCAACGCTCCTCCCGACTCTTGAGCAGCTTGAGCCCGATCGCCTTCTCTACCGGAAACGCTCCAAAGTGTATCTTGCCGGAACTTTAATTCCGACCTTGGCACTGGTTGGCGCAGGGATCGTCTTTCGAAATTCGGGTATTTTTCTATTCATCGGCGCCGGCGTCTGGCTGGTGGTCGGACTGATTCTCTATCAGGTGAAAGCGGCCTCGATCGGATCGCGCTTCAAAAGCGGTTACAAGAAGACCGTCATACCGGCTCTGCTTTCTTCGATCGACTCGTCGCTAACTCACTCAGCCGAACGCGGAATACCCTCTTCCTCTTTTGTAGAGAGCGAACTTTTCAGAACGCGACCGGATCGATACACCACTGAGGATTTGATCGAAGGCCGCTATGGGAAGACTTATCTCCAACTGGCCGAGGTCAATGCTCAGCAGCGACAGACATCGACTGACAGTAAAGGCCGAACGACGACCCGATATGTGACGTTTTTCGACGGCTTGTTTCTCATCGCTGATTTCCACAAACACTTTCACGGGCGTACTTTTGTCTTTCCTGACAAAGCCGAAAAATCATTCGGAGGATTCGCCCGCTTTTTTCAAAAGATGGGCGGAAGGAGTCAGACAGACCTCATCCAGATGGACGATCCGGAGTTCGAACGCGACTTCAAAGTTTACGCGACGGACCAGGTCGAAGCGCGCTACGTCTTGAGCAATGCCATGATGCGCCGCATTCTCGCCATGCAGAAACGTTTCGGAAAAGATGTCAGGCTGGGTTTCAAACAATCCTCCCTGATGCTCGCAGTACCGCACCACCATTCTTATCTCGAACCGGGGACGAACCTCGCTGCTACTGATAAGGGCCAGGTGATCCGAATGTTAAATGACATTCGATACTTCCTCGAGACTGTCGAGGAACTCGATCTCAATACCCGAATCTGGACAAAGGAGTAATCCGCCGGGACTGACTACAGTCCCCACGCACCACGATCTGCTCGCTGCGCCTTCTTCTCCAGATCGAAGAGTTTGTCACGATGCTGGTGAAAGCTTTTCCCGGCAGGAGTGGGCACCGGGTTTTCTTTAGAACCGGGTCCCTTCGTGTGGATTCGGGCGAGACCGTTTTCGACGAGTTTGGTCCCCAAATAACTCCCATCTGCCAGTTCGACGAAACCGTAGTAGCGATCTCCGTCATAAACCTCTTCCCAGTAGGTGTAGACGATGAACTTTTTCCCCTTGAGCTCACGTTCCGTGAAAAGCTTGGCGGCTTTGCCGACTTCGACAATCTGCTCTGACGAAACACCTCCCAACTCGCTTGCCTGCTCAGCAACGCGACGTTGCTGGCTTTCGTATCGGTCACTCAGGTATTTCTCGGGGGCATCAACGAAATAGAGACGAAGCTGAATTTTCTTCCCATCGAGATTCACGTAAAAGCTGTCACCGTCGTTGCCCTCATCGTTGATGAGTTTAGCGTCAGTGAACTTATCGTAGCCGTTTACTTTTTCTGAGGAGGCATTTCCCCCGAGCGGACTCTTTTTAAGAACGGCGCTCCCACCCTCGCTCTGCGAAGTCGTGCTGGTCGTTCCCGATTCCTGTCCCCGCTTGAAGTAGAGAAATCCGGCCACACCGAGAATGACGACAATGCGGATGAGGCGGGCGTTTTTCATGATTCTTTCTTTTCCTGCACGGTGGACTTCACATAGAGCTCACGAAGCTGCTTGAAGTCCACTTCGGCCGGGCTCGCAGACATGAGATCCATGCCTTTGTTGTTCTTCGGAAAGGCGATCACCTCGCGGATGCTGTCTTCCTGACAAGCCAACATAACAAGCCGGTCGAGACCGAGGGCGATGCCACCGTGGGGAGGTGCGCCGTACTGGAAGGCTCCAAGAATGTGGCCGAAGTTCTCAGCCTGCTCTTCGTCGTCGATTCCGAGAACGCGAAACATCTTCGCCTGGAGATCACCCTCGTGGATCCGGAGACTTCCCCCGCCGAGCTCATTTCCATTGAGAACGACGTCGTAAGCAGCTCCTCGAATCTCACCCCACTTCGATTCGTCGTCTAACAAAGCCACATCGTCCGCGTGAGGACGGGTAAAGGGGTGGTGAACGGCGTTCCATTTTCCTTCCTCGTCGTCGTAGTCGAGAAGCGGGAAATCGACAACCCAGTGGAAGTCGAGTTCATCGTCTTTGCCTTCGAGCCAGTTGTTCATTTCACTGCATTCAAGACGAAGTCGTCCGAGGACGTCGCAGACCGTGGCCCACTTGTCGCAGCCGAAAAGAATGAGGTCGCCCTCTTCGATGTTGAGATCTTTTTCAATCGCGGCGAGTTCCTCTTCGCTGAAAAATTTCACGATCGGCGAGCGCCAGGTATCGTGCGCCGCACCGCGAACCTGGATATAAGCAAGGCCACCAGCACCTGCTTCCTTGGCCACTTCTTCCAGACGTTTGATTTGACCGGTCGAAACACCAGCGAAGCCTTTAGCGTTGATCGCACGAACGACGCCACCGCCTTCAATGGCCCGCTTGAAGACCCCAAATCCAGAATCCTTAAAGTGGTCCGAGACATCGACGATCTCACAACCAATGCGGCGCTCCGGCTTGTCACTGCCGTATTTGTCCATCGCTTCCTGATAGGTGATCCGCGGGAATGGCGTCGGCACCTTGATCCCGCGAGCTGTTTCGAAGACGCTCGAAAGCATCGCTTCGATCGTCTCGTAAATTTCCTCCTGAGTGACAAAGCTTGCCTCGATATCGACCTGCGTGAATTCAGGCTGACGATCGGCTCGAAGATCCTCGTCACGGAAACAACGGGCAATCTGGAAATAGCGCTCGACTCCAGCAACCATGAGCAGCTGCTTGTACTGTTGCGGCGCCTGAGGCAGCGCGTAAAATTTGCCGGGGCTCAACCGTGAAGGCACGAGAAAGTCGCGGGCGCCTTCCGGGGTGGACTTGGAAAGAACCGGCGTCTCGATTTCAAGAAAACCCTGATCGTCGAGCGTGTCGCGGATTGCCTTCGTGATCGAGTGGCGGGTGCGCAGGTTCTTCGCCATGCGGGGACGACGCAGGTCGAGGTAGCGATGCTTCATCCGCAGGTCCTCGTTGCTGAGTTCCTTATCGAGTTGGAAAGGAAGGACTTCCGACTTGTTGAGAATCTTCAGCTCGGTCGCTACGATTTCGATTTCACCCGTCTCAATCGCTTCGTTGAAGGTCGACTCGCCATCGAGCTCAGGACGGATTTCGACCTTGCCGGTAATTTGCACAACATCCTCGCCGCGAAGCTTGTGGCTCAACTCGGTTGCTTCAGCGCTCTCCTCGGAGCGAAAGACGCACTGAGTGACGCCCTCGCGGTCACGGATATCGATGAAAATAACGCCGCCTTGATCTCGCTTTGTATTGACCCATCCCACGAGCGTGGCTGTCTCGCCGGCATCAGATTTCCGGAGTTCGTTGCAGTGGTGAGTTCGGTACATGGTATTCCTAGGTCAAATAAGCCGCGGTTCGCGGAAGGCGGGGAAAATACAGCCCCTGAGCAAGGGTGCAAGCGAGGTTTAG
>JARGOD010000193.1 GCA_029210205.1 Verrucomicrobiales bacterium
CACATTGATGATAAACTCATCGACCTCGGTGCCCAGATCGAGCGCGTCCCCGACTAAGAGGAGTGAAAAACCACATCCTTGTAATGAGACATATCGGAGACTCGGTCAATTGACAATCGACGGCCTGTCCGAATAGGGTGTCCGGGGAGGCAAATCAGACCATCTCTCCAAGTCGGGATTCCGTTCACGTGCACGTTGTTGAAAGGCATTGATACAGCTCGTCTCGAAGACCAGTCCTGATCTGATGAGAATAACGTTAAGATGTGATGCCTTTGGTTTCGAATGTGTTGTGTAGCGTCTTCCGCTTTATTGATTGCGGTCATTCCGATGACCGGAGCAGCAATCTCCCGACTCGAGAAACGTGTCTTCTCCATCGAACATTGATCTAGTAGAGTTGCCCGATAGAGCTGTCCGTCAACCCGGCCTCCGGTCACCAGTTCAGCACCCAGGCTAGTTTCGAAAGCGATCCGCTCCTCCAACTTCTTCATCTTTCGAGGCTCAGCCAATGGCCCGAGATCACTAGATGAATCCATCGGATTCCCGGGAACTAACGCTTCCATCCTCTCCTTAAGGACCGAACGAAGATCATCATGCATTTTCTCAAAGCATGCAATCCAAGTAGGAGTAAACGCAGCCTGTCCAGAGCATTCAAAAGCGACTCTCATTACCTCGTCAGCCACTCTAGACAAATCTGCAGTGCGCCCTACTACGCAAGTTGCAACGCACCCCCACTGGAGTTGAGAGGTAACAAATTCCATTTGTGATCTAACATCCCGAATCACCGGTAGCGAAGCAGAGCAGATAAGATGATTTACCCCGCGATGTTTACAGATAGCCCTGCCAAGCAACTTTCCCTTACCGGTCACACAGGCAATCGCTTCAGGCGGACACCCTGCTTGCAAGAGCAACTCCACAAATCGCAGCGCGATAAGCGGAGTGTGGAGGGAGGGCTTGATAAGGACGGCATTACCCGCCGCAAGAGCGTAAAGAGTATTGAGCGCCATGAGAATGAGGGGCTGAGGATTTGGCGAAATAATTGCTACCACTCCATGAGGGTGCCGCACCGTGTACCCAACCCGGTCTTGCACCGACGCCTCTCCGGCGAGGGGCTGTATCCTCGCACCAACAAGGGAAGGAGAATCCGCGAGACTCTCAGCTGAACGAATTGTCATCTCCACTTCTTCTTTCGCCTCACGAAGTATTTTCCCCTGCTCTGAAGAAATCAGCTTTGCCATCTCATCCGCATCTTTGATCAGAAGCGCCAATAAACGTTCGAAGATTTGATGGTGTTCCTCACGGGACAGCGATGAAAGCAACTTTGCCCCTTTTTTCAAAGTCTCGAAAGCCTCGTCTAATACCTCAGGCCCGAAGAGTGGGACGTGCCCAATAAGCTCCCCGGAATAGGGATTTGTAACTTCGTGTTCAATGCTTCCAGACTGCCATTTACCGGCATAGAACCCTTTCATCGTGGTAAAATCTCCTGAGCGTTTTCTGATTCCAAACTTGAGCCGCGCCTCCGCGCGATCCGGTTTGGACAGATATTTCTCGTTATGCAATGAAGACTTCCGCCTCGGAGCGAGAGTTCTTCACAATCCAATCCCTTTACTTCGTATCCGGGAAGCCATTCCGAATACATCTCTAATACTGCTCTGTCCATTTTGGGATTTAGACTTGGATAAGTTGGGACAAGAAAAAGGCCGTTCGCAAAAATCGCATTATTGTAGCTTCGATAATCCCCGTTTCCGGAAAACGGCATAGGCACGCGGACGACTCTCATTTGCCCTGCTCCCACGGCAAATCCTTCGAAAGCTTCCGCAAGACCGTTAAGAATAGAAATATTATTCGGATCCTCTCTAGGATCGCACTCAGCGACGGCCAGTAGGTCAGGAGCGAGAAATGTTGCCAACATATCGATATGCCCGGTTCGCTCTCCGTTTAAAGGCGTCGCACAGGCCCACTGCGCAATGCCGCATTGCTTGTCCAGAACTTGGGCTATTCCGTCCATATCATAGGATCTCGAATTCTGTGTGATGATTGTCTTCGAACTGATTGCGAGGCCCGCACCATTCGAAATTAAATTTCCCCCTTCAAGAGTGATCCCGACATCACGTCCAACTCCCCTGAAATTTCGATGAATCGCGTCATAAGCTCCGATATCGTCCCGATTCTTCATGTTCCCATGCCTGAACTTCAACAGAAACCGATTGCCCTGACGGTCTAACGCAGAGAAAGGAGAGTAATCACGTAACCAGACTGATGAAGTTCTCAACGGCAGGAAAGTCACTGCATCTTTGGGAAGTCCCGCAGTTCCAAGCAAAATTTCGCCTAATTGAATAATGTCAGGAGCAGCCACTCCAAAAAGTGGAATTCGCTCATAAAGTAAACTGACGAAGTCTACAAATGTCTGTGGGTAGGAACGAACCAACTGGCCGCAGCCAAAAACAAGCGACTCCTGCGGTTCGAATTCAGCAGGAATTCGAACATCGCTGTTCTTTGAGAAGATAGAAGAGAGGCGGTCTTGCATTCAGCGCGATCAATTTCTGCAAAGCGTCCCAATATCGCAGTTGTAGGTGAATATCGTAAGTAGAACTCGAAAAACAACCACAAAATGCGTATAACACCTCCCTAAACAGGCCCGAATGTCTTTCACTAGGTGCCGCTGAAAGTTAGTTAGTCTGAAATCCTACCCACGACAAACATAGCCATTATCCGAAAGAAATGGCGCAAAGGGAGACGCACTCGCGGCTTAAATTTCCTTGTCTGATCAAGG
>JARGOD010000068.1 GCA_029210205.1 Verrucomicrobiales bacterium
TCATTTATAATCAACGTGTTGTGACACTAGCTTGACGCAAATGACGGCTGACCCGCTCCGAGTTCGGATGTTTTTCTACAACTCCAACCCCAACACTGCATCGAGCGTGCGCTCCCGGTCAGCCGTGCCTCATGCTTGACGTTAGCGCTAGAAAATGAAGCTGATTGCGACTGCTCTACTCTCTGTGTTTTTCGTTTCTGGAAACACCGCTGCGAGCGAGGCACGCCAGATTGAAAAAATTATCGATGGCCTCACCACCGACTGTACTATCGACGAGAAGCGGGACGAACGCCGCGAAGCTGTCCGAATCGCCCTTACCCGCAATTTTGAGAGCCCCGAACAGGTGATCTGGCGGTATATCGATGCGATTGTCGATGGCAGTATTGAGCCGACCATTCTGCGACCTGTTGAGGATTCGTTCGAGAGCCTTCGGCTAGGATTCGAGACAGAGGTTTCCGTCGACAAGTCACGCGAGATCATTCGGAGCCTCGCACGTGAGACGAAAGATATTCACGAGTTTCCCCCAGGTATTTCTGCCTACGAGGATCCCGACCCCGAAGCAGTAGGATTTGGCTTCGGCCTCGCTCTCACGAAGGAAGGACAGAAGATACTGCGAGAGCATTACCAACGAAACCAACTGATCATCGAATCGATCCGAACACTCAACGCCGCCAACCTCCGGCAGGATGATGCACTGATCGAGAGTCTGGCCACCGCAAACCATTCACAAATCGAAGTTCTAGTCGCCTCTCGCATCGAACAAAAAACCGGCGCTAACAAGCCGAGTCACTCAAGCCCTGACCGCACCGAGTCGAAATGACTTTTCTGATTTGCCAGTCTATTCCACAATCAACCCGCGCTCCCCGTCAGGGCTGAGTGCTCTAAAACGTTGTTCCAGGAAATGATTTCGAAAACCATTAAAAGCCCGAGTGGGCGAATCCGTGGAAAGTTGCGCGAGCGTGGATCGATTCGCATGGGGCCTGCGCTCTTCAGTCTTGAACTCCAACCCTTCGACTTTTCTAACAGGTTGTTTTTGATGCGATATCTGTGGTCGAACGACTCTAAGTATCTCGCCATCGTCGAGGCACTGACAGCCGCAGATTCAGAGCGGCCCTACACCGAAATTTTGATTATTGACTACGCGAATGATAGAGAGTTTTCGGTTCCGAATGTCGATGGGCGGCGAGTGACACTAGGACGCTTTGACGGAAAGCGATTTCTCTACAGCAAATCAGGTGGCGGATATTTCGAAATCGAGTTCGAGTCGCTTTCGAGATGGCGATCTATCCCCCGAGAAAACGAGGGCTGAATTCAACAATGAAGTGCAACATTAAGCGTTTTTGTGGAAGGGTTCCGCAGGCGTTCTAAAGTCCCTGTTTGATCCAACACCCGACTCTGTCTGCGACTGCCGCTCTTGGATCTCGCGACAGGCCTCGGACGTCAGTACAAAAAAATGAAGCAGGGAAAGTGCACCGCAATTTCGCCCATCGTTTATGTCGGTGACCTGGATCGTGCGATCGATTTCTACGTGCGCGTCCTCGGTTTCCGTGTCGGGGCGAGCATGGAGGGATACGCATATATAGTTCGTGAAGGCGTCGCGATTCGGCTGATTGCATCCCATGATAATTCCAGCGGAGGTGGGCAGTCGTGTTACATCTGCGTCGAGAACATCGAAGATCTCTATGCAGAGCTTAAACCTCGCTTGGATCTCCTTGGGGACGGAAGAGTTAAGCCGCCCTTCGACCAGCCCTATGGACAGCGCGAGTTCCATGTCATCGACGAAGACGGCCTTCTGATTTTCTTCGGGGAGTCCGCAAAGATAAGTCCCGAGTGAGCCGATGCCCGATTCCACTGCGTGGGAGAGTAAGAAGCGGAGTTTAGATTTCTAGAAAAACCGTCGTGCCGAGGTCTCAGCAGACGGGGTGCAGATTCGGGCTATGCATTGGTCGAAACTTTCCTCGTTGCTGAGAATTCCGATCTCGACCCGCAGGAAGTAGATCGGGACGTCCATGCGGCCGAGGCGGGGGAATCGAACGGCGTCTTTCTCGGTCGTGAGGATCATGTCGACGCCGGATTCCACGCAACAGTTGATGAAAGAAATGATCTCCTGCTCCGTGAAACGGTGGTGATCCATGAAGCGACAGGTCGCCTCAAGAGTCGCGCCGAGTTTCTTAACCCCGTCTTCAAAACTCTCGGGGACGGCGATGGCACTGACGGTGCCGACTTTTTTTCCTTTGAGATCCTCGAGGGGACGGGACTCGCGCGTTTCGATGTGCTGGAGGTAGCGGGGGCGGTGCTCGCATTCGATGATCTCTGCGGTCCGGTTATAAAGTCGGATACGGTCGATGAGTTCATCATTGGGATCGCCGTTACACTTTGTGATGAAGATATAGGAAGCTCGTTTCAGATTTCGCGGTGGCTCTCTCAAGGTGCCTCGCGGAAGGAGGCGTTCGGTGCCGAAAGGATGCCAGCGGTCAACAAGCACGATATCAAGCCGGTGTCTGAGGCGGAGATATTGGAGCCCGTCATCAAGGATGAGCGTGTCACAGTTCAGTTCACCAATGGCGTGCCTTCCGCTCTTGACCCGATCTTTGTCGACGACGACGGGGACATCACGAAGGTTCGCGGCAAGCATGTAGGGCTCATCGCCGGCTGTCTTAGAGTCGAGGAGAAGTGATTTTCCATCGCTGACGACACGTGGTGGATCGATTTCGTTTTTCCCCTGAATTTTTCCGATGAGCCGTCGGATGAAGGGTTGTTTAACGGATTTGTATCCCCGACTGAGAATCGCGACGCGGCGTCCACCGTCCTGCAGAGATCGTGCGAATTTTTCGACGACCGGGGTTTTACCCGTTCCACCGACCGTGAGGTTGCCAATGCTGACGACGAGGCATCCGAGATTTCGTTCCCGCATGATGCGGTTTCGGTAGAGCCAGAGGCGCAGACCCACGGCTCCTTCGTAGAGTCTCGACATGGATCCAAGGAATCCGCGCAACGTTCCCGCACGAAGCCCCTGACGACGGTCTAGAATGACGTCGATAGCGAATTGTTCGAGTTTTTCCCGGGCGGGTCGCATCGTGAAATGTGAGAGGACGGGTATCGTCGTCAATCAGGACTGTGACGCAACCGCGAATGTGAACGGTTGCAATCCTCTTACTATTAGAGCATTTCCTAGGGCATGACTCGAATCGACGGCCGTGCCGCGGACCAGCTACGTGATATTTCTTTTCAACTCGATATCGCTCCCCATGCGCACGGGAGTGTCCTCGTCAGTTTTGGCGGCACTCAGGTGATCTGCAGTGCCATGATCGAGAGCGGCGTGCCGCGATGGATGTTTCAGCAAAACGTACCCGGTGGCTGGCTCACAGCGGAATACAGTATGCTGCCGTATTCCACGCTGCAGCGAAAGTCTCGCGACATCAGCCGCGGTAAGCTCGATGGCCGGAGCTCGGAGATTCAGCGGCTCATCGGACGCAGTTTGAGAGCGGTCGTAGATTTGAAAGGCCTTGGGCAACGAACCTTGTGGATAGACTGCGATGTTCTTCGAGCCGATGGGGGAACGAGAACGGCCTCCATCACCGGTGCTTCGGTTGCGGTCGAGATGGCTTTCCAGCGGTTCATCGCTGCGAAAAAATTCGAGACCTCACCAATGAGCGGGTTTGCAGCCGCAATCAGCGCGGGGGTCTGGGAAGACACCTGTGTCCTCGACCTGAACTACCATGAGGACAAAGATGCGAGCGTCGATTTCAATTACGCGATGACTTCAGATCTCGAAATGATCGAGGTGCAAGGGTCTGGAGAAGAGGCAACCTTCTCGGAGGCGCAGATGCTGGAAATGTTGCAACTCGCGAAGAAGGGTTCTTCAGAGATCGTGGAAATGCAGAAAGCTGCTCTCGCCGGATTCGACGCTACGGCGAACGTTGAAATTCTCGCCCGTATCGGGGAGATGAAATGAGGAGCTAGATCTAAGTCACTTCAACCGTCTTCCGGAGCTTTGCGAGTCCACGTCGAATTCTCGCTTTGACCGTTCCAAGGGGTTGGCCGAGCTGGTCTGCGATTTCCTGCTGGGTGAGCCCTTCGAAATACACCTTTTCAATTGCTTCGCGCTGGACGTCGGTGAGATCCATGACTGCCGAGCGAACTGCGCTGCAAGTGTCGCGGCGAGTTGCCGCTTCCGGACCACTGAGCCCGGTTGAGCCTCGCGGGTTGACATCCATTTCCTCCGTGTAGGCATTTTTGAGTCGCGATTGCCGTTGCTTTGAACGGAGGCGGTCGATGGCGCGGTTTCTCGCCATGGAGGCCAACCAGGTGATCGGGCGCCCCCTTCCCGGATGATACAGGTGTGATTTTCTCCAGAGAGAACTCATCACTTCCTGGAGAACCTCCTGCGAGTCCTCTCGATCATTGAGGACTTTGTCGATCGTGGTGAAGAGGAGACCGTCGTAGCGCTCATAGAGATCCCGAAAGCTTGTCCTGTCGCCGTTTGCTATGCCCTTGATGCGCGCTTCATCGAGCACGTCATCGTATGCAGGTTTACCTTCCGAGTTTGTTTTCATTATCAGGTATACTTATTTTATCCTGAAACCGGTTTCAATTTATTTAAAGATTAGAAATTTTAATGTTAAATGTTTAGGGATTAGCAGTTTGAGCTTTGTTTTTTGAGGCATGATGCTCTTCTTCGGCGTAATCTCATTGGAAAGGGCCAAGCTCTACTTGAGCCACCCTTCCTTTCACCTCCTCCAGTCGGTCGCCCGAGTGTTCCGGAGGGATATTCGAGCGGGTTCCCCGTTCATTGCGTCCCTCTCTTCACTGTGTTAGTCTTCCCGACTTTTCGATCCTCAACTCGACAATTTGAATGCAAGATAAAGAGCCCAACGATAATGATCAGCGTCCCGGTGGGGAGAGTGGCTTCAACTGGAAAGGTCTCATCCTCCTTTTTGTCGCGATGGGCCTCTTTGGACTCGCGATCTGGTCCAAGAGTTTTTCAGACGCTTCGAAAACCGTCACCTTCGGAGAATTCAAGAACATGGTCGAAAACGACCGCGTTTATGTCGACAATGATGCAAAACCGCCAAAGTTGCTCAAGCTTGTGCAGAGAGACGGCAGTTCGAAGCAGTTCATTCAGGGATGGTATATCGTGGATAACCCCGAGGAAAACGGCGGGAATAAATACAGCGAGTTCTCTGCTCCGATCATTTTGGAGTGGGCGGACGAAGAGGTGAAGGAGCTCCTTGCCGCGAAGGGACTCGAAATTACTGAGCTTTCAACCGAGTCCGACGGACTTGGAGTGATGCTTCTTTCGTTTTACCTCCCGATCATCTTTCTCCTTCTTCTTCTCTACTTTCTTTTCCGTCACCAGATCAAGGCGGCCGGCAAGGGTGCGATGAGCTTCGGGAAAAGTAAGGCCAAGATGATGACGATGGACAAAGGCAAGGTCACCTTTAAGGATGTTGCCGGAGTCGAGGAAGCAAAGGAAGAGGTCTGGGAAATCGTCGAATACCTCCGTGATCCGAAAAAATTCCAGCGCTTGGGGGGACGCATTCCAAAAGGAGTTCTCATGGTAGGCACTCCGGGCACCGGAAAGACTCTTCTCGCTCGCGCCATCGCAGGTGAAGCGGACGTGCCATTCTTTTCGATCAGTGGATCGGATTTTGTCGAAATGTTTGTCGGAGTGGGAGCTTCCCGCGTTCGCGACATGTTCGAACAGGGGAAAAAGAACGCTCCCTGCCTCATTTTTATCGATGAAATCGACGCGGTTGGTCGTCACCGTGGGCATGGTATGGGTGGTGGACACGACGAGCGCGAGCAGACTTTAAATGCGCTCCTCGTGGAAATGGATGGTTTCGACACCCAGGAGGGCGTCATCATCATTGCCGCGACAAATCGTCCTGACGTTCTTGATCCGGCGTTGCTACGTCCGGGACGTTTCGACCGCGAAATCACTGTCAGCCTTCCCGACGTGAAAGGCCGCGAAGAGATTCTCACGGTTCACGCCAAGAAAGTGAAGCTCGCGGAGGGTGTCGATCTCGGCATTATTGCCCGGGGAACCCCGGGTTATTCCGGCGCGGAACTGGCGAATGTCATCAACGAGGCGGCACTTCTCGCGGCGCGTAAAGGACTTAAGGCGATCAACACAGAGGAGCTCGAAGAAGCCCGCGACAAGGTCCGCTGGGGTAAAGAACGGCGCAGCCTTGCTCTCAGCGAAGATGAGAAGCAGCTCACCGCTTACCATGAGGCCGGCCATGCGCTTCTCGGCATGCTCGTCAAGGATACCGATCCAGTTCACAAAGTTTCCATCATTCCCCGCGGTCCAGCGCTTGGTGTCACGATGTATCTTCCGGTCGAAGACAAGCACAGCTACAAGAAACAGTATCTTCTCGACCGTCTCATCCTCATCATGGGTGGTCGTGTCGCCGAAGAACTCGTCTTTGGTGACGTCACCAACGGTGCCGCCGGTGACATCCGTCAGGCGAGCGAGATTGCCCGCAAGATGGTTTGCAACTGGGGCATGAGTGATCGCCTCGGGATGATCGAATACGGAGAGGGGCAGGGAGAGGTTTTTCTCGCTCGCGATATTTCGACACCACGGAATTATTCAGAAGCCACCGCGCAGACGATTGATGATGAGGTGAAGAAGTTGACCGATGAAGCCTACGCGGAAGCGACCAAGCTTCTAAAGGAGCATCGAGACAAGTTGGAAGCAATTGCCCAGGCTCTCCTTTTGTATGAGACCCTTGATGGCGTTCATGTTCAGGAGATTATGGATCATGGTGAGATTCAGAATCCTCCCTCGGCTCCGACACCTCCCGATCTTCCTGCGGAAAGTGAGTCGAAAGATCAAGTTGTCGAGAAAGAGGAAAAAGACACCGGTGATGATTTTCCCGGTGAGCTTGCCCCGGCCTAGACGCTTAGCTTTTGAGTCGCGCTGAAAACCTCAGATCTTTGCGCATTAGAGCGTTCTTATTCCGCTTGTCCTTGAGGATCGGGAAGTCAGCCGACTTTAGGGGAAGCTAATCTAACTCAAGAGTCACTGTTTGGGACAAGATCAAATTGTGAGCCTTATTCCTCAGCAAGAGAGATTGCAGCTCCCGTGCGTAGAGATTCGCTACCGGAAACGGTGAAGATGATCACCCGTTTCCGTCAATTGCGATGAGCTGGGTCACGGTGACGAACTGGAATCCTTTAGCGCTGAGTTGATCCAGGGCGGAAGGAATTGCATCGATCGTGGGGGCGTGAATGTCATGCACGAGAAGAATACCTCCGGGAGATGCACCTGAGACCAACCGTCTTGTCACAACTGAAGCACCTGGCTTTTTCCAATCTTCAGGATCGACGGACCAGAGAATCGAAGGATAGCCAAATTCTCGTCGGATCCAGTCTTTCTGGTCGGCAGTGATGGCTCCGTAGGGGGGGCGCATCGTGCGGGGTGTGACTCCGGTCGCGGCCACAATCGCATCCCGAGAACGGCTTAATTCGCTTCGCACTTCGTCGGGCGACATCTTTGTGAGGTTTCCATGAGTCACGGTGTGATTTCCGATTTCGTGTCCCTCCGCAACGATCCGTCGCATGATCTCAGGGTAGCGCTTCACGTTGGTCGCGACCACGTAGAATGTCGCCTTCACATTGCGCTGCTTGAGAATGTCGAGGAGTCGCGGCGTGTTTGTTGCATGAGGTCCGTCATCAAAAGTGAGAGCGATGAATGGAAGGCTCGTGTTTACCTTTGAGTAAGAATTCTTAGTCCCGACGGAAGTGGGTAGCGGACCGCGTGCTGGTGGGTTCGCGTTAGATCCTTCAACCGCCGCCGCCTCAGAGCCTTTCCCCTTTGACTTAGAGTTTAACTGGCAGCCAGTGAGAAAAAATACCGGAATCAAAATGAATCCGGCGAAGAGATTGAAACGAGCGATCAAAAGAGGAAAATTTAAATTTATTCCGAAACAAGGCCGAAATTTAAGAAAATTTTACAATAATGCAAATCAGAATTGCAATTATTCTTAATTATTTTAAAAATCGCCCCAAAATTGGCTCCAATTCCTGCGAAGTGGTCGCGGGCCAAACATCGGGTGTCGTGAAGATCGCACTGTCCAGAGCCTGATGCTCAGGCCAGTCGGGAGTTTCCGGGATTTTTGGGATTGCGGTTTGAAGGATTGCCTTTGCTGTTGCCGCGTTAGCCTGAACATGTTCAATCACGGCATGCGCATTGACGGCTTCCTCTTCCTCCCTCCAGCAATCGTAGTCGGTGATCATCGCGAGGGTCGCTAGCGAGATTTCTGCTTCACGAGCGAGTTTGGCTTCCGGTAGATTCGTCATTCCGATGAGATCGAATCCGAGTTTTCGATTCGTTTCTGACTCGGCTCTCGTCGAGAAGGCGGGACCATCCATGTTCACGTAGGTTCCCCGGTCGTGCACTGTTTTGCCATGAGTCCTGGCTTCCGTGAGGAGGAGCTGTCGGAGATTCTCCGAAATCGGATCGGCGAAGGAAATGTGAGCAACGATTCCGCGCCCGAAAAATGTATGATCGGCTCGCTGACTGGTACGGTCGAAGAACTGATCAAATAATACAATGTCCCTGGGCTGATACTCTTCCTTCAGTGATCCCACAGCGGTGACGGCGATTATCCAGCGAACGTTGAGCGAGCGGAGCGCCCAGATATTGGCGCGATGATTTAATTCGGATGGAAGGATTCGGTGGCCGCGGCCGTGCCGGGGAAGAAAGCAAACCCTTCGACCACCCATATCGCCGGAGATAATAGTGTCCGAAGGAGGTCCAAACGGAGTTTCAACCTGGATCTCTTCGATATCGCTGAGGCCTTCGATGTCATAAAGGCCCGAGCCGCCGATAACTCCAATAGCTGGAGTTTGCTGGGATGTATTGCTCATGAGTTGAGACGTTAATTCAGGCGTTCCTCAATCCAAGTCACAAATTGGCTTTCAGAACACACTGTAAACCTTGACTTTATTGATAATTAAAATTAATTAATAAAATAACTAGAATGTTCGCCCGGATTGTCATTTCAATTTTTTTGATCGCTGCAGGTATCGCCTCGCCGTGGCTGGTGAAGGATTGGATGGACTGGCGGGCTGACGAGGAAAGGGCTGATCGTCTTTATGATCGGGTCACGGGTCTTTCGGACCGACTCAAGCAATTGGTTCAGACATCCGATCAGGGGAGCCTTGTTTCGGTTGAATCAACGGATGAGGCTGGCGAAGAGGCCGATCAAGAGCCTTATCCCTTCGCCTCTAAAACTCTTAGAATGTTAAAAGGGGTGATACCGGCTTCGATGGCGACTCAGGCGAGTCCTAATCATCCGTACTTCAAGCCAGCCGAAGTGCATGCGACTGCGTCATCCAAGTTGATCATCGAAGAGACAAAGGCACGCCTCGACTCAGAATTGGGAAGTCTCGGTCTTGCTCCCGGAGATCCCGTTTTTATCAGGGTTTTCAAAGAGGAGCACGAATTAGAGGTCTGGCTTCGCAATTCTCCTGATCCGGATTACACGCTGTTTAAAGTATACCGGATTCTCGATTGGTCGGGAGGTCCGGGACCCAAACTTCAGGAAGGTGATGGGCAAACGCCGGAAGGATTCTATTTCATCTCACGATCAAGACTTCGGCCTGAGACGCGGCATCATCTCGGAATGGATATTGGATTCCCCAACGATTTCGACAGCTTCCATGGTCGCGGGGGAAGCGGCATCATGATTCATGGAGGAGGGACCTCGCGGGGTTCCTATGCGCTCTCGCCTGATGATATGAATGAGGTTTTCACCCTCGCTACTCTTGCCTTGGAATCAGGTCAGACATTTTTCCGGGTTAATGCGTTTCCTTTTCGCATGACTGACAAACGCATGGAAAAGGAATGGGAGCGGCAACCACGATGGATCGATTTCTGGGTAAATCTCAAAGAAGGATACGACTTCTTTGAGAATGTGAATGTCCCGCCGGACGTCAGCGTTAACGAAGGAAATTACGAATTTCGGATCCACTAGTCGTTAATTTGGGAATTCGTGTCTTTTTTTCTTCCCGTGTGAGGCTGATTCCTCTAGTTTTCGTGTCCCGCGGTCTGTGCACCTGTGTCCGTCGCGTGATTTTTGGTGTTATCTGAACCTCCCTTCCTTAACAAGAAATCCTTTATCAGCCTTGTACTCGAACGAATCCTACCTTCTTGATCTGTTGCAGGAGGCTCATCTGTTCGATGATGCCGCCCTTGAAGATGTAAGTCACAAGAAAAAAGCACAGGACTCCACGCTAGAAGCGCTTCTCGCGCTCAACATTATCAACGACGATCAGATCGCCGAAGTCCTCGCCAAAAATTGCGGGATGGATTATGTGGAGCTCCACAAGCTAGAGGTTGATCCCTCGGTGGCTCAGCATGTGCCTGCCGATTCTGCCGTTCGTTTCGGGATTGTCCCAATCGCAGAAGGGGGCGGAACACTTGTCATTGCGGTGACTGACCCAATGGATTTTGATGCGCTCGATTCCGTTCGACATGTGCTCTCGGTCGAACCGGAATTTGTTGTCGCTTCAGAGTCTGCGATTAAGCAGCGTCAGTTAGACTTTTATCAGAGCGAGCTTGATGGTGACCAGATTGCCAAGTTGGACGCCGATGCGATCGCCGTAACGGAAGGCGATTCTGGAGGAGAAGGCGACGCTCCGATTATCAAATTGGTTTATCAGATCTTGCAAGAAGCCTACCAAAACAGGGCTTCTGATATTCATATCGAGCCGATGGAGGAGGAGATGCGGGTTCGTTACCGGATTGATGGCTCGCTTCATAAGGTTCAAAGCCATCCCCTCAGGTTGCTTTCCTCAGTCGTTAGTCGAATCAAAATTATGACTGGCACAATGGCGATCTCTGAGAAACGACTTCCTCAGGATGGACGAATCCAGGCAAAATTTGGCAGCGGCGATCTTGACCTTCGTGTTTCGACCGTGCCGACATCCTGCGGTGAGAGCATTGTCATGCGTATTCTTGATAAGAGTTCGCTTACGATTGGTCTGCCACAGCTCGGTTTCTTCAGCGATGATCAGGCGAAGTTCAATGAGCTTATCCGTCTTCCCGATGGCATTATTCTGGTGACAGGGCCCACCGGTTCGGGAAAAACGACGACGCTTTATGCGTGCCTTAACGCGATCAATAAATCAGACCGCAAAATCATCACGGTTGAGGATCCTGTCGAGTATCTCCTCTCAGGAATCAATCAGGTCCAGGTGAAGGAGGCGATTGGGATGACCTTCGCGGCGGCACTTCGTGCAATTCTGCGACAGGCTCCGAATATCATCATGATTGGTGAGATTCGTGATCTTGAGACTGCGTCTATTGCGATCAACGCCTCACTGACCGGTCACCTCGTTTTCAGTACGCTTCACACGAATGACGCGCCGGCAGCCGTTGCCCGTCTCGCTGACATTGGAGTGAAGAAATTCCTCATTGCCAGTGCGGTTCGATCCATCATGGCCCAGCGATTGGTTCGAACGATTTGCGCGGACTGTGAAACTGAGGGTGAGCTTACCGAGAAAGATGTGAATGCGTTGCGACTGACGCAGGATCAAATTGCGAAAGCGGAGGTAAAGAAAGGTGAGGGATGTCGAACTTGCCGAATGACAGGATTTAAAGGACGGAAAGGTTTGTTTGAAATCTTTAACATCGATGAGGAAATGAGACTTCTCGTCAATGCAGACGAATCGACCGTAGCTCTGAGGAAACGAGCCCGGGAGCTGGGAATGCGGACACTTCGAGAAGATGGAGTTCGAAAAGTATTGGCCGGAACGACAACGGCGTCAGAGGTCATTCGCGTGACGATGGCAGACTCAGACTGAGTTGAGAGCAAAAGTAAGAATCCAGATTTTCCAGGTATATGACCGTTGAAAGTGTAATTGATCTTTTGATCTCAAGAGGACTCGTTGATGACTCGCAGCGAGAGGAATACATTGCCGCCGCCGAGGGGAGTGAGCACGATGTCACCTTTGCTGTCGAGGAAATGGGGTTGATCCAGCGGGATCAACTTTTCCAGCTCGTGGCCCAGGATATTGGGGGGGAGTTTTATGACCTGAGCGAGTTCGAACCAGCGCCACAAGTGCTCAAAGCAGTTCCTGCCGGAACCGCGAAGCTCTATCAAGCCTTTCCGATTCAATTTCTTGATGCTGGCTTGCAGGTTGCGATTGCCAACCCTCTTGACCCTCAAAATCTTGAGGAGCTTGGATTTTCGCTGAATCAGGCGATCATTCCGGCCGTTGCTCCTCCCGAGCAAATCGCCGCGCTGATTGAGACTTTCTACTACGGCGGGGGAACTGATTCCGCGGGACCGGGTGAGGGCGGGGGCGAAAGTGATGCCCTTGCTGCGATTCGGGCCGAAGTTGCATCGATTTCGGAAGATGATCTCGAGGAAGAATCAAATTCAGCGCCAATCATCCGATACGTCGACCTTGTTCTCTATCAGGCGATTAAAGAGAAGGCTTCTGATGTTCATTTTGAGCCATTTGAAGACGACTTTAAGATCCGTTACCGAGTGGATGGTGCTCTCTATGAAATGGCGCCACCTCCGCAGCATTTAAAGCAGGCCATCGTCTCCCGAATCAAAGTGATGTCGGCCCTGAATATTGCAGAGACGAGACTCCCGCAAGATGGCAGGATTACGAAAGAGATCAACGGTCAGCCAATTGACATGCGTGTCTCGACACTTCCTACCGCCTTTGGCGAAAGTGTCGTGCTTCGAGTTCTGGATCGCTCCAATGTGAATCTCGATCTCGAGGCGCTGAATTTGACTCCGGATCTCTTTGAATACATTACAGACACAATTGAGAAGCCAAACGGCATCTTCATTTGCACCGGTCCAACGGGAGCTGGAAAAACGACGACTCTCTACGCTTGTCTTCGCCGAATTAACACGGAAGACGCAAAGCTTCTCACTGCTGAAGATCCTGTCGAATATGATATTGACGGCATCATGCAGGTTCCGGTCAATGAAGCAATTGGGCTGAATTTTGGTCGCGTCCTCAGGGCATTTCTTCGTCAGGATCCGGACAGAATTCTGGTAGGCGAGATGCGTGACCTCGAGACCGCTCAAATCGCAATTCAAGCTTCCTTGACAGGTCACCTCGTGCTTTCCACCCTCCACACCAACGATTCGCCCGGCGCGGTCACTCGATTGGTCGATATGGGTTGTGAACCATTCCTTGTCGCGGCAACGCTTGAGGGAATTCTCGGCCAGCGACTTCTCCGTCGAATTTGTCCCGATTGCAAAGTGTCTTACCAGCCAAGCGCAGCGGTTCTTCGGCAGTTGAACCTTACTGATGCTGATACAGGAGGAAACGAATTCTTTACAGGTCAGGGATGCGATACTTGCAATGATACCGGCTACAAAGGTCGACAGGGTTTGTTTGAACTGCTCGACATGTCAGATCCGATCCGCGAAATGGTGGCGGAGCGGGCAGCAACGGTGGTCTTAAAGCAGAAAGCTCAAGAGCTCGGAATGAAGACGCTTCGGGAAGATGGGTTGAGGAATATTTTTCAGGGAATCACAACGATTGAAGAGGTTCTGAAATATACCTAAATGGACAAAGCGTCTTCCGATTTCCATCGACAGGCGCTCTTATAAAACGGTAAAACGAACAAAATTTAGAGAACGTTTACGCGAGAAGAAAAACACTATGGCGAATTTTGATTACATTGCCCTGGATGCGAAAGGGGAGGAAACGACCGGGTCGATTAAAGCGAGCGACGAAGCGGATGCTATTTCGCAGCTAAGAAAGTCAGGTCTGTATCCCACGCAGGTGGTATCAGCTGGGAAAGGCGGAGTCTCCGGTGAAGCAAAGAAAAAGGCCAGAAAAGGTCAGAAAGGAAAGGGAAAAGGCTCAGCCGTCAGTGGAAAGATTAACGGTAAGGTCCTGATGATTTTTACCCGACAGCTTGCCACGCTGGTTGACGCTGGCCTTCCATTGCTTCGAGGACTCTCTGTGCTGGGTAAGCAGGAGACGAACAAGGTGATGGCCAGCACAATCAACCATTTGGCTGATTCTGTTGCGGGAGGCTCTACGTTTTCCGAAAGCCTCGGACAGCATCCCAAGGTGTTTGATAAGCTTTATGTTAACATGGTGAAAGCCGGTGAGCTGGGCGGTGTGCTTGAGCTCGTACTGATCCGCTTGGCGGAATACTCTGAGAAAGCGCAGAAACTTAAGAACCGAATCGTCGCGGCGATGGTCTATCCAATCATCGTGATCGTTATCGCAGTCGGAATCCTTGTGTTCCTGATGGCGGTAATTGTTCCTCGATTTGAGCGGATTTTCGAAGAAATGCTAGGTGACAAGCCGTTGCCGGCAATCACTCAGGTGGTCATCAATATGAGTCGTTGGATTCAGGATAAGTGGCTCATCATTCTAATCATTGGTGCGGTCCTGTATGCAGGTTGGAATGTGTTTGCGAGGACACAAGCGGGACGTCGAGTGATTGATCGTGGAAAGCTCTATTTTCCCGTTTTTGGACCGGTGCAGTTGAAGAGTGCTATTTCGCGCTTTACACGGACCCTCGGAACTCTCGTCACTAGCGGGGTTCCTATTTTACAGGCCCTGAATATCACACGTGACACTGCTGGAAACGTTATCGTATCTGATGCGATCGAGAAAGTTCATGAGGCTGTCAAAGAAGGTGAATCTGTTGTTGCGCCTCTCGAGGCGAGTCGAATCTTTCCACCGATGGTGATCAGCATGGTCGATGTGGGGGAGGAGACGGGACAGTTGCCGGATATGCTGTTGAAGATTGCCGACGTATATGATGACGAAGTTGATAACGCCGTTGACGCGATGACATCGCTAATTGAGCCAATTATGATTGTGCTCCTGGCAGGAATCGTGGGGACAATCGTCATTGCCCTCTTCATGCCAATGATTTCAATCATCACGGAAATGAATAACCAGTCTGGCTAGCGGCACTCATCGGTCTGAGATTTACAATGTATTGACGTGAAAGCGTTGGTTCTGTTAGCCTCGTCATGAGGGAATGAACAAAATGAAGACTCAAAAAACGAACACTTGCGCTGGTTTCAGCATGGTTGAGCTCATGACTGTGGTTGGGATCATGGTTGTGTTAGCTGGAATTTTGGTTGCCTCACTACCTGGCATCCAATCGCGAATCAATCGGCAGAAAGTAGAAAGCTTTCTTGCCGAACTGGAATCGGGCTTGTCAGTTTACCAGATCGACAATGGAATTTATCCCCAAAATCCGCCCACCGGAGATCGTGATTCGGCTGGTTTCGATGGAGCGCATGTGCTTTACAAGCACCTTTCCGGGGATTGGAATCTGGATGGTGAAGTAGACACCACTGACAATGCTGCGGGCAAAGATGAGAAGGTGTATGTTCAGAGGTTGGCCTTTGATGCGAATGAAAACTCAAAGGATCCCCGCTCAACTGATGTAGGTGGACTCTACAGAGTCGTTGATTCGTACGGCAGTCCGATTCGTTATCTCGCTGAACCACCCAACGTAAGGGCAGAAGACAGAGATAGTGAGATGCGGAATCCGACTTACGATCTCTGGTCAATCACTGATGCTGACCCTGACGACCCGGAGGAAGAGTCGAAATATATTACCAACTGGGGTAATTAGGCTTCGGAATACGCCACCGGGGGCGGGCATCTCTTTGAGGCTTACCTGAAATTTGTGAGAGTCCGGTCGTATTGGTCTCTCAAACCAGGAAGGGTTTAGTTGGATTCTCAATCCCGACACAGCTTCAGCCCTGCATATCTCGAAAATCTGGAGAACGACCAATTCTTTGAATTTTGGGATTTAGGTTTTGAAGTGTCCCCTGTCGATCGGGCAATTGAGTGGAGTATTCGGTTGAAAGAGGATCCTGCCGCTCTTCCACGGGGATACATCGACTCGGTCAGACAGCGCTATAATCTTTCCCGGGAACTAGGGGTTTATGGCACACGATTAAAGCGCTTCGATTTGACTGACCGCTCGTGTTCAATACTGGCCGAGTCAATTGAAGGCGAACCTCTCTTGAGCTATCTGAAACGAACGGGTCCGTCAATAAGGGCAACTCTTGAGGTCCTTCGCGGGATGGTGTCTGAAGGGCGCATGGTTGCAAGGGCTCCGCGATTACTTTCAAGCCTCCTTTTTAGCGACTTTTTGGTGACAACTCGCTCAGGAGTTTTCCTGGAGTCTAAGATCCACCCATGTTTTCCGGTTATTCGAAAAGAAGTGCTCAAAAGCGAATTCGAAATTACCCATTACTGGGTCGAAGGAATAGCGAAGATCTATGGGGCGGCGAAGGACGGTTGGTCAAAGCCGAAGGAAGTGTATGAACCAAAAAGTCAGCGACCTTTCAGGAGGCTGCTCAAAGCAATTAGTTCAGGTAGAGAGGTCGATACGGTCGAAGTTTTCGAAGAGTTAGAGCGTTGCCTTCGCAGAGAGCTTGATTCTCTGAGACCTGAAACCGATCTCATCAAGGCGGTGCCTGCTCCTCCCCGCGGCCCTCTGAGAAGCTATCTCATGGAGAAACTTGCCTCGAAGTTTCCTGAAAAATTAATTGAGAAAAGTGCGTTGAGTTCTTGTCTTTTCGGATCTTCTTTTGTTTTACAAGTCGAGTCGGGCAAGAGTGAGTGTGAGTTTCAGCAGGCAACATTACTTCCTCCTGAGAGGTGGTTTGAAACATCACTTATCCAGTCAGTGAATCGTAAGATGGCGAATCCCTTCCTTGCGGTTCATCCGAATACGCTAAGGACGAGATCATTGCTTTGTGAAGAAGACTTCACCTTAGTAGTTTCTGACATCACCTATGGAATCGCGCTTCCTTCGCTGATTCAGCTGAAGGGTGGCCTTGAATCAGACGAAGTGCTTCGACTTGGAAAGAAAATCTCTCAAGCTTTGGCCCAGTTTGGCAGTGCAGAACTCCCCTTCGAGATAGACAGCCCCTGGCAAATCGAAGTGTACCTCCCCATGGAGAATGAGCTTCCAAACTGGAATGATTTGGTTTCGCTACCATCTTCGGAGTGGCCCGCCTGGGAAATTCGAATTCGCGTGGAGATTCCGTCGGAATATGTCATCGAAATTGGAGACGACAATGCTTGGTCCTTCACTCTCGCAAAGCTAAATGGGAAGTCATTTCCAGCTTTGATTGCCTGGATGAACGAGTGGAGACGATTGGAATGGGCGGGAAAAGAGCAATCGTTAGAGAGAGAGCCAATCAGTTGGGACTCTCGAATCGACTCACTTTTCGAGGCGTCCTGTGATTATTTTGAGCCATCAAATCCGCTTCACCGTGAGCGTCTCATCAATTTACTGGAGGAGTGCCTTAACTCGGCAACTCCCTGAATATGAGATAAACAAGAGACAGGGGATGTAAAAAGGGCTGGCGATCTGCATAGGCCCCGAGTAGTTTCGAGCGCTTTGAGCAGCGCGATGATTCATAGAATCGACGCGAAATACATTGGCACACATGGAATTTATCGACCTCAAGTCCCAACAAATTCGAATCCGCGAATCTATTGATCGCAGGATTTCAGCCGTGCTTGATCATGGCAAATACATTCTTGGTCCAGAGGTTGAAGAATTGGAAAATCTTCTTTCCGATTTCATCGGTTGTCGTCGCACCATTGGCGTCTCTTCTGGAACAGATTCTCTCCTGATTGCGCTCATGGCGTTAGATATTGGACCGGGTGACGAAGTAATCACGGTCCCCTACACATGGATCTCTTCTGCAGAGGTGATTGCCTTGACCGGAGCGACTCCTGTTTTCGTGGATATCTCGCCGGATACCTGGAATCTTGATCCGGATACTCTGATGTCCGCTATTTCTGAAAAGACGAAGGCGATCATGCCGGTGGGGATTTATGGTCAAACCGCGGACATGACTCGCATTAATCAGATTGCGCAAGATGCCGGTGGTATCCCCGTAATTGAGGATGCTGCCCAGAGTTTCGGAGCGACCCATCACGGCAAATCGTCAGGGAATTTGAGTTCTGTAGGTAGTACATCATTTTTCCCATCAAAACCACTTGGAGGCTACGGTGATGGAGGTGCGATTTTCACCAGTGATCAGGAGTTAGCCGAGAAGATGAGGTGGATTCATCTCCACGGGCAGTCTGCGAAGAACCACCATCCGCTCCTTGGCGTAAACGGGCGATTAGACTCGATGCAAGCGGCCGTAGTCCTCGCGAAAATGGAAATCTTTGAGGACGAAATTAACTTAAGGCAAAAAGTTGCGGGCCAATATACTGACTTGCTCTCGGACTTGCCTGTTGTTACTCCAAAGGTCTCCGATGGGAATACATCAGTATTTGCACAGTATACAATTCTAACACCCTTGAGAGAGGAGATTCAATCGAGGCTGCAAGAAGCAAAGATTCCTTCGGTAGCCTACTACGCCGTCCCTCTGCACTTACAGCCTGTTTTCGCCTCCCTTGGATATCGTGAGGGAGATTTCCCAGTGACTGAAAGTGTGGCAGGTGAAGGATTAAGTCTGCCGATGAGTCCATATGTTAAGAGCGAAGAGATAGATGAAATCGTTAAAACTATCGCAACGGTGGTTCGCTGAGACCGGACTCTTTTTCCTCGAAACTGGGCCGGGAATTTTTGTTCAAACACTGCAACTACTGAAAACGACTTCCTGATTGAAAGTTATGGTAAAGTTACTAAAGGAAAATGTGTTTGTGAGAAGGACTGTTGCGTTTCTTTTTCACGTTGTAGGCATTGTTGTTTCCTACCTCTTGGCGCACCTCATTCGGTTTGATTTTCATGTGCCAAAGTATCATTGGGAGACTTTTTGGTCCGCCCTGCCTGTGGTGCTAGTTGCATATTTGGCTTCGATTATTGCATTCAGGATGCATCAGGGGTTATGGCGTTTCTTTACGCTGAGAGATTGCCTGATTACCACCGTTGCTTTTTCCGTCGGAACCGTATTGGCAATGCTATCAGTTTACGTGATTAACGATTTCTCGTTTCACAACGTTTCCCGATCCATTTTCATCATTTCGTTTTTGCTTTTGTTACTGTGGGAAATCGGAGGAAGAGGAGCAGTCAGGCTATTTCGTGAGGCTCGCCAGAGTCGTCTGATTAAGTCCGCATCGGGTGAAACAGGTAGGCTGGTTGTATTCGGGAATCCCGAAGATACTGACGCTTTATTGAGGGGCCTTCAAAGTTACGCAACGAGTATTGGTAAGGTGGTAGGAATCGTTTCCGACAACCGGAAGCATGATGGATCAAAGCTGCGGGGTGTTAGGATTTTCGCAGGCCCTGAAGACGTTAGTTCGGTCATCAAGAAGCTTAATGCGTCGACTCTGCTATTTCTTCCTCCGTTCTCAAGTCCTCGGCGAATTCGGGAAGTGATTGACTCTCTAAGTAAGCAGAAGATTACATGTGACTATCGGGTCATCCCCTCGATGGATGAGCTGGCCTCTGGCCGCCTCGCAGTAAGCAGTATCAGGAAGGTAGCGATCGAAGATCTCCTTCCGCGCCTTCCCTATAAAGTCGAGAGGCAACATTTGAAAGAAGCGATAACCGGGAAAAAGATCATGGTCTCCGGTGCTGGCGGTAGTATCGGTTCCGAAGTCTGTCGGCAACTAATAGAGCTAAAGCCATCAGTGATTGTTATCTTTGATCTAAGTGAATTTCATCTCTTTCTGGTGGAGCGTGAACTCAAAGCCAAAGCGTCTGATTCGGGTATTAAGCTTATTGCGGTGACCGGAGACGTTAAGCGTCGGAGTCAGCTTCGTTCTGCGATTAAGCAGGCAGGAGGAATTGATCTATTCTACCACGCGGCCGCTTATAAACATGTGGACTTGATGGAGCGGAATCCGGCATCCTGTTTTCAGAATAATGTCATTGGAACTGAAACTGCGGCATCGGTTGCTGAGGAGGAAGGTGTCAAAGACTTCGTCCTGATCTCAACCGACAAGGCGGTGCGTCCCACGAGCTTGATGGGCGCGAGCAAAAGGATGGCTGAACGTTTGCTGATGGAGCGCCCAGTTGGGACTACCTCATTCAAAGCGGTTAGATTCGGGAATGTTCTGGGAAGTAGCGGAAGCGTTGTTCCGATTTTTCGAGAGCAGATTGCCAATGGAGGACCGGTTACGGTCACGAGCCGGGATGTTACGCGCTATTTCATGACGATACCGGAAGCCGTTGAGCTGGTTCTTGCTGCTGGCGCTGTTCCCGAGGATCGTCGAATCTTCGTGTTGGAGATGGGCGAAGCTGTGAAAATTGACTCGATGGCTCGTCGCATGATCGAACTGTCAGGATTAATTCCCGATGTGGATATCCCGGTGGTCTACACGGGCCTCAAATCCGGAGAGAAGGAGTATGAGGAACTGCTCACTGACGATGAAAATGTTGTCAGGACCGACTTGGATAGAATCTGGGTCGTTGAAAAAGACTCTCCAGGTGAAACGCCGGCTGTCGACCTTGCACGGTTACTCGAATTGATTGAAGGAACCAACGAAGAAGAACTTCGTGAGTACGCTCACTCCCTGATCCCAGGGAGCAAACTCATGGACAAGAGAGGATAAAATCTCCTTCGGCCTTTTTATCAATCCTCTGTCTCTGCGGGTCTCACAATGACGGAGACCTGTGTGTCCTCGCTAAGGTAATTTTTGGCCAGTTGGTTTACTTCATCGACCGTAATTCCTTTGTAGTCATCCACAAAACTACGGGACCAGTCCAGTCTATCTGGATACTCCTGACTCGATTCAAGGACGCTTCCCAGCCAATAGCGATTTGTCCGGCGCATTTCCTCGATCTGGGTCACTTGTGGTTTCTTTGCGCGTTCAAGCTCGTCTTCGGTGATGCTCTCGCCGGTGGCAAGGTCGTCCGCAATTTGCGAAATCACTTGAGTGACTGACTCGGCTTGATCTGGATCGACGGTGACAGAGGCAAATAGATATCCATAATCTGTCCATGTGTCACTTGGAAGGTTATGGGCAAATGGGCTGTATGCGTCACCGAGTTCTTCACGGATTTTCACTCTGAGGCGGTCATCAATAATAGCTGCGAGCATTCCGAGGCGACGCGACTGTCTGATGTCATAGATGTCGGCGGTGGGCCAATAGACGACTGCCATGCCTTTTGGAATTTCGGAATTAAATTCAAACACCTTGGTGGTTGTAGCGGGGAACTCGACGATTCGCTCTTCGACATAATCTGGCTTGGTTTCTGCTCGCTTCGGCAGATTTCCAAAAGTGGCTGAAAGTGCCTCAATTGCTGCCTCCGGATCGAAACTCCCGATCACAGAAACTTCGAGATAACCTTCCTTTAAGTCGGGCTCGATCCATGCTTTGGCGTCCTCTGTTGTGAGAGCTTCTACGGCGTCACGCGGCGGATAACCAAACCGCTCGTCCCCACCGTGGAGAAAGAGCGCGACCTCGTCCTGGACAAAGCCGCCGGGAGTTCTTTCCAGTTGTTGATAGATGTAGTCGAGGGCACGCCGAAACTCAGTAGTCGCTTCCTCCCGGAAACCGGGGTGAGTGAAGTGGGCCCGCATCAGGGTCAATTGTGTGAGCAGGTCTTCGGGATTGGTTTTTCCAGTCAAGGTGAAAGCATCATCATCGATGCCAAAGGCAGCATTGACGGATTCTCCAGCGAAGATTTGCTTTAGATCGTCCTGACTGTGCGCTTCGAGGCCACCTTTGGTGAAGATGCTGGAGAGAAGGAAGGAAAGCCCCGGCTTCGGCTCAGTGAGGAGGCCTGCGCCGAAACGTACTTTGACGTAAACGGTGTCATCTTCGTAATCTGTCACTTTCAGATTAACCCTCACATTATTTTCAAACTGAAGCTGAGTCACACTGATGTCTTCGATATCATTCGATTCGGAAATAGCGCCCGGCCCCGGAAGTTCGCTGTAGGCAAACTGGGAAATCTCCTTGGCTTCAGGTGCTGTCACCGCCACTTGCTGGCTGCTCTCGAAGGTATCTTTCAGCTTTGCGACCGGTTCATCGACCTCGACGTTACCGGAGAGGAAAAGCAGCGTTTCTTCGGCATCAGTCCATAAGCTGAGAAGCGCGTCACGGCAGGAATCTGCCGTTACTTCTTCGAGTGTCATCTGGACGCGGGGAAGGTCATCCGCGGGGCTCGTGAAGATTCGGCGATTGCCGATGCGGCGGGCGATCTCATTGGCAAGATCTCGCGATTTTCGAGTGCCCATCTGGCTGGCGGCATCTTCGTAAAGGCGATTGATGACAGATTTAGATTCTGCGAGCTCTGCTTCGGTGAAACCGAACTCGAGAACTCGGCGCAGTTCCTGCTCGATTAAGGTCAGGGAAGCTTCCCAGTTTTCCGGTTTGCAGTCGGCGCTGATGGAACTGTAGAGGGCGAAACCGAGATCGTAAAAGTCTCCGGCATGCATGTTGCCTGAGCTAATCGGAGAGTCTTCCTGTTTCGCAATCCTTTCGAGGCGACGATTCATCATCCGGGCGGCAAGCATCATGTTGAGATCACTTTCCCGGCGGGCCTGGTTGTCGGGGGGATCGACGCGTGGCTTGGTCACTTGGATTGATACGGAAGTTTCTCCGGCTTCCTCTTCAAAGTGATAGTGAGCGGAGAGCCCACGTTTTGTTAGATCGCCCATTGCCGGCGCGGGGCGTTTTTCACGGGTCGGAAGATCCGAAAAGTATTTTGATACGATTTCTTCGATCGCTGAAACTTCGATGTCGCCGACGACAACGATCGCCATGCGGTTTGGGGTATACCAGCTTTCGTAGAATTCGACAAAACGCTCACGAGGGGCCTTCGTGATCACCTCCTCAGTTCCGATCGGCATGCGACGGCTCACACGAATGTCAGGAAGAGCGAATTTGATTTGCTCAACGAAAGTCCTCCAGCCGACTGAGTCCCGGTCGCGCTTCTCACTGAGAATGATGCCACGCTCGTCTTCGATCTCGTCGGGGAGGAAAAGCATTCCGTCAGCGTAATCGCGCAGAAGCTTCATGCCCTCGTCAATAATCTCCGTTTCGGCGTTCGGGAGTTCAAGCTTGTAGACGGTTTCATGGAAAGTGGTGTGGGCATTGGTGTGATTGCCGAATCCCATTCCGAGCCGCTGGAAATACTCGACCATTTCACCGGCGGGAAAGTTCGTTGTCCCATTGAACGCCATGTGTTCGAGGAAGTGAGCGAGACCTTGCTGATTGTCGGCTTCCATGAGCGAGCCAGCATCAACGAAGAGGCGCATGCTGACTCGGTTCGGGGGCTCCTCATTCGGAAGAATGGCATATCGAAGCCCGTTTTCGAAGACACCCCATTTTACGGCAGGATCTGGGGCGATATCACTGTCCTCATGCGGTAATGGGATTGGGGAAGCGGTTAAGTCGGAATCTTGACCGATCGCGCTCGTCTGCCAGAATGCGACGGCAGTAAGGCAGGAGATGAGGAGAGCAAAGAAGGCGGGTTTTGGAATCATTTGAAGGTAAGCGTAGTTCGGTAGGAGTTCTGTTTGCAAAATCAGGCGGGATTATGGAGCTAAGTTCCGTTATAGGCGACGCAGTCATCATAACTTACGCCACCTCCGCCGAAAATGTCGAGCGCGCTGCCAATCGTTAGATCGACTTTTCCTGCGCTAAGTGAATTTACAAGATGAAGGTCTTCCAGGGAGCGAGCGCCACCGGCATAAGTTATCGGGATCCCCCCCCATTCGCCAAGGAAGGAGACAAGGCTTTCGTCGATGCCGGAACAGAGGCCTTCGACGTCAGCTGCGTGGATCAAAAATTCGGAGCAGGAATCACTCAGTTCGTCGAGGACGGAGTTTTCGATCTTGAGATCAGTAGGCGTCTGCCAGCGATTCATCGCGACAATCCAGTGATTGTCTTTACGTCGACAGCTCAAATCGACGACAAGGCGACTCTTTCCCACTTCGGCAACAAGCCGGTCAAGCTGATCGGGCTGAAATCGGGCTCTCGAGTCAAATAGGCAAGAGGTTGCGATGACGTGAGAAGCACCATTTTCAAGCCATTGTGCTGCATTCTCAGGAGTGACGCCTCCTCCGATCTGGAGGCCGCCAGGGTACGCTTCCAGTGCTCGTTTTGCAGCTTCATCGTTCCCGGGGCCGAGCATAATGACGTGACCTCCAGTGAGTTGGTCTTTTGCGTAAAGACCTGCAAACCATGCGGATGACTGCTTGCTCACAAAGTTTGTTTTCGGCCCGTTCCTGGATTCGTCGAGAGTTCCGCCGACGATTTGTTTCACCTGACCTTCATGTAGGTCAATGCAGGGGCGAAAACGGGTTTGGGAGGACATGAGAGGGGAAAATAGCCGATGAATCAGGATTAAGCGACGCAGAAAAAGTCTTCGCCTTCCACCCGATTAGTCCTCCCGGCTTCCGAACGAATGCGTTCTCTTGCAATGTGATTTCCGACAGCCGAAAGGAGAATAGGAAGGGAAGAAAGTGTGTTGAGATCTTTGAAGTCGACGACTTCGACTCCGTTAATCTTGTTGCCGATCTTTCGGTCATTCACTTCGATGAAGCAGTGGACCATTATGTTCTCATCCTGAAGTAACTTGGCCATTTGCTTTCCGATAGGTCCTGCTCCCCAGATCATGACTCCATGAGTGCGAAGTGATTCAATACGGGCCAGGAAGTGGGCCTTTGCGATTTGAAATTGATCCTGTTCGTAGCGTGGAACTGTTCGGGTAGAGCGATTGGGGGAATCAAACCAGTCGAGAAGCGGAGTTTGAACCTTTCCAATACGATAGTTATCTTGGAGAAACCTCAACCAGAAGTCATAGTCCTCTGCCCAGGTCGGGTCCTCGTATCCCCCCAGGGATTGTAGAACATCCCGTTTGATCATCATCGTCGGGTTTGGGATGGGGCTATCGATAAAACGCTGGGCTGAGATTTCCTCGTGAGTGACCACTGAGTTCACCCAGGATTCGTAACGTGAGTATCCGCCATCAGCAGGGATAACTTCCCCTGTCTCACTGGCGCGCTTCAGGATTCTAACCTGAGTACAGCACGCATCGAGTCCGGGGTTTTCCCGGAGGAACTGAATCTGGGAAGAAAGTCGAGCAGGGTGTGAGACATCATCACTGTCCATTCGAGCGATGAGGTCGGAGGCTGCTTCTTCCCAGGCAAGATTCGCTGCTTCTACGAAGGATCCATCGCAGCGGAAAAGTCGAATTCGTGAGTCCTTTTTGGCAAAAGCTTCCAGTATCCCGGCGGTGGCATCGTCAGAGGCATGATCGACAAGGACTATTTCGATGTCCTGGAGATCCTGGGTCTGAAGGCTCCTGACAGAATCGCCGATCGTTGCCGCAGCGTTCCTTGTCGGCATGACGACCGAGACGAGTGGCTTCTTCATTCACAAAAAAGCCCCGGTTTTACCGGGGCCTCTCGTGTAACTTGCGATGATGGGCGGTTACCTTCTGAACTACTCAGCGCTTGCCTCTTCGCCAGCTTCACCGTCCTCGGCCGCTGCCTCTTCAGCACCTTCGCCTTTGCCATCTTCACCGCCGCCTTCGGAGGCTGCTGCGCGAGTCTGGACAACGAGTGAAACGATCACTTCTCCATCCATCTTGACGATCACGTCATCGGGAAGATTGAGATCTTTAACCTTGAGAGAATCTCCGATTTCGAGGGCGGAGACATCGTTGGCTATTGCCTCAGGAAGATCGCCGGGACGACAGGAGACATCAATTTCACGAAGAACCTGCTCGAGAAGGCCACCGGCTTTGACGCCTGCTGGTTCCCCGGAGAGCTTAATTGGAACCGTTGCGTGAATGGTGTCGTTCTCGTTGACAGCTCGGAAATCGACATGAATCAGATTTCCAGTAAGCGGGTCGCGCTGAATGTCCTGAACAATGGCGAGTTTAGTCTTTTCCTGAGCACCCTCGATCTCGAGGCTGACGATAAAGTTTTTGCTCCCCTGCTTCTTTGCAACATCGAAGAAATTTTTCGAGTTGAGTTGGATCATGTATTCGCGCTGATTCGATCCGTAGATCACCGCAGGAACAATTCCGGAACGACGAAGTCGTTTCGAAGCGGTGGTGCCTTTGACGTCGCGTTTCT
>JARGOD010000194.1 GCA_029210205.1 Verrucomicrobiales bacterium
ATTCGCTGGATGAGAAAACCACCTCGATCATCGGCATCGCTTTTTCATGGAAAGAAAACGAGGCCACCTACGTCGAGGTTCCCACTGGAGAATCCGGAAAGCCGATTCTCGAAGAATTTCGTGGAATCTTCGCCGATGCCACTCACGAAAAAATCGGACACAACTTCAAATTCGATATCGGCGTCTTGCAATGGCAGGGGTTTACCGTGGCCACCCCTGTCTACGACACGATGCTGGCTCACACCATTGTCGAGCCGGACCAGCGGCATAAAATGGATTACCTTGCCGAGTCGATGCTGGGGTATAAACCAATTGCCTTTGACGAAGTCTTCGGAAAACCGGGCGAAAAAACCGGCCAAATGAGCCTCTTCGACGAAGAGGAGATGACCGGAGCGAGCGAAGAGACCGGACCAAGTTTCGAAGCCATCGCCGAGTACGCCTGCGAGGACGCTGACATCACCTGGCAGCTTGCCGTAAAGCTGAAAGAACAGATCAAAGAAATGCATCAGGAGCCGGTCTTAAACGAGATTGAGTGCCCGCTCATCCCGGTACTCGTCGCGATGGAAGCCGAAGGAATTCGCGTCGATCCCAAGACTCTGAAAGACATCGGGGCGATTCTCGGGGAACGGATCGAAGGCTTTCAGAAAGCAGTTTTCGAAGCCGCTGGCTCTGAATTCAACATCAACTCCCCGAAGCAGGTCGGTGAAGTCTTTTTCGACAAATTGAAGCTGGTGGAGAAGCCCAAAAAAACGAAGACGGGACAATACAAAACGGACGAACAAACCCTCACCTCTCTTGCGGTGAGCCACCAAATTGTCCGGGACCTCCTCGACCATCGGGAAGCGGCCAAGCTCAAGAGCACCTATGTCGATGCTCTTCCTACGGCAATTTTTCCCGGGACAGGTCGCATTCACACGACCTTTCATCAGTTGATGACCGCCACGGGTCGCCTCGCTTCAAACAATCCGAACCTGCAGAACATCCCGATTCGATCCGATCAGGGACGCGAAATCCGAAGGGCGTTTGTTCCGAGAGACGAGTCATTTACCCTTCTTGCCGCTGACTATTCGCAAGTGGATCTCAGAGTGATGGCCTCCCTTTGCACAGACCCGGACATGATCGAAGCCTTTCAAAACGATCAGGAGATTCACACCGCGACCGCCGCCCGTGTCTTCGGTGTCAGCGATGATGACGTGACCGCCGAGATGCGACGCACCGCCAAGATGGTCAACTTCGGCATCATTTACGGTATCTCCGCCTTTGGTCTCTCGCAGCGCCTCAATGGCGAAGTTTCCCGCAGCGAAGCGCACGAGATCATCGAGGAATATTTCCGGCAGTATCCCGGTGTGAAGGCCTTTCAAGAAGAGACGATCGAGCAGGCCAAGACTGACGGCTATGTGGAAACGCTAAGCGGAAGACGCCGCTACCTCCGCGACATCGATTCCCGCAACGGCATGATCCGCTCCGCCGCCGAGCGCACCGCGATCAACACCCCGATCCAGGGCACCGCCGCCGACATGATTAAGATTGCGATGGTTCGGGTTGCTGATCTTCTTAAGGAAGGTGGATACGAAACCAAAATGCTGCTTCAGGTTCACGACGAACTGGTCTTTGATCTCAAGAAGGAAGAAGCAGATGAGCTGGTTCCGAAAATCGAGACAGCGATGAAAGAGGCCCTGCCGCTCAGTGTGCCGATCGTGGTGGAGTCCGGAACGGGCGACAACTGGCTCGAGGCGCATTGATCACCTGCTGGAGCGAAGCCTTCAGGCCTGATCAAGATTAACCGTGCGCTGAACAAAGAAAAGATCTCACTCCAGCATAATCCGCGGTGCAATCGCGTCGCTTGAAATTAGAAATAGCGACGAGTATCTATCATAAGATTCCTGCTCTTCCGTTTCCGACTCATGTCCACCTTGCGTTCTGCATTGCCTTATTCCCGCCGGCGCGCTCTCAGCATCGCAGGAGGGACCACTGCCGCCCTCCTTCTCAGCCATTGCCGGACCCTACCGGACGGAAGATCCGCGAGCAGCGTGATGCGCCCTCCGCGACTGCCCTGGCCCACCGTGTTCAAAGGCCAAAACAAATTCAAAGAACTCTGCATCAAAGCGCAAAAGGGAAACTGGAGTTCCCTTTCTATCGGTGATCGAACCGCCGCCTTCGGAACCGCACTTTGTGGCACACCCTACGAGAACTACACCCTTGAGATCGATGACCGAATCGAATCGCCCTCGGTCAATTTTAATGCTCTCGACTGCTGGACGTTTTACGAAGTCTCCCTCGCGATGGCGCGGCTCGTGAAGAATCCTTCTTCCCTCTGGTCGCGCGAGGCGCTGCTCTACTACATCGAACTCGAGCGGTATCGCAACGGTCGCTGTGACGGCACCTATGTGAGTCGGATGCATCACCTCGAAGAGGTCTTCGCCAACAACGAACGACGCGGCCTCGGGCGCAACGTTACCTCTTCGCTTGGCGGTATCCCCTTGCGCCGACGGGTCAAATACATGCAAACGGGGACCGCGATTCGCAGTTCACGCTATCTGCGGAACGATCCCTCGATGGTTCCCGCTATGGCAAAAATCGAAGACCAGATTTCCGCGCTCCCAATCACCTACATTCCGAATTCCAAAGTCGCTTCAATCGAGTCAAAGCTAAAGGA
>JARGOD010000069.1:0-4330 GCA_029210205.1 Verrucomicrobiales bacterium
ATGGGACAAAAGGGGCCATCACCTGGGACATGGAAGACATGAATCGTCTCAAATTCTATAACGACAGCGATCCTGCTCACCTAAAGGGTTTTCGTGATATTCTCGTGACTGAGCCCTGCCACGAGTATGCAAACGCCTGGTGGCCTCCGGGTCATATCATCGGGTATGAGCAGAGCTTCGTGCACGCTGCCGTCGACTTTATGCGGGCAGTCAAAGACGGCACGGGGATCAAACCCGACTTCAGCGATGGCGTGAAAATCATCAAAGTGCTCGAAGCGGCGCTCCGCTCAATGGAAGGCGCGGGACGGGTCGATCTGTGATAGGTTTGACGACTTAAGAGGGTTAGGTGCGTGACCTGACCCTGTTCACTTTGCATGAAAATTATCGGCTGTCAGTGGGATCTCGCCTGGGAGGATCCGGAAGCAAACTACGCGCGGGCGGAGGAACTGCTCGCTCCGGTCGAGGAGGCAGATCTCATCATTTTGCCGGAGATGTTCAGCTCTGGCTTCAGCATGAACGTCGAGCAGATCGCGGAGTTCACGCCGTCGCGTAGCGAAGAGTTTCTCAAGTCACTCGCTTCGAAAAAAGACAGTGCCGTCATTGGTGGGCTGGTTCGGCACGAAGAGGGGGAAAAGGGAACCAACGAGCTAATCGCCTTCAATCCTCTGGGTAAGGAGCTGGGACGCTATCAGAAAAACCGAACCTTCCGCTACACTGGTGAATCAGAGTTCTATGAAAACGGAACGGAAATTCCAGTGTGGGAATGGCAGGATTGGAAAGTTGCTCCCCTGATCTGTTATGATCTGCGTTTCCCTGAGCTTTTCCGTCGCGTCACTGTTGCCGGAGCTGAGCTGATCGTTGTCATTGCGAGCTGGCCGACGGTGCGCGTTGAACACTGGATCACGCTGCTCCGCGCGCGGGCAATCGAGAACCTTGCCTACGTCGTCGGCGTCAATCGTTGCGGCAGCGATCCGAATGTGGCTTATCCGGGCCGAAGTGTTGTCATTGATCCGCAAGGGGAAATTATCGCGGACGCTGGGAGCGGGGACGGACTGCTTGAGGCGGAAATCGATCTCGAAAGGGTGCAGGGATGGCGAGATGAGTTTCCTGCCTTGCAGGATATTGAAGCGGATTAGCGAAATGAAGAGAGCTTTCTGCGTATCGCTGCTCTTTCTGGGTTCTATTTCCGGACTTCACTCTGCTGAACGGGAGTTGCTTTCTATTGATCTGCGGCCCGAATCGCCACTTCTTGAACAGCTCAGCGTTCCCCGGCTTCACGAAGAGATTGCGGAGCATGAGAGTAGTGGAAGCGGGCTTTTCTTAGAGCCGGAAAGTGGTCCGTACGATTGGACGTCTCACGGTGCCTTTCACCTGCACATCGAGGTGGATGCGACCCAGTTCGAACACGGCATCCTCACGGTCTGGAATTGGAACAATGAGGCTGTTCAGCAGCGGCGCATCGTCGCGGGGAAACCTGGAGTCGTTGAGGTGGCCATCGAGGGATCCGGCAGCTACCTTCTTACCGTCGATGGATTTCGTGATGGTGAATATCGGAAAAGGCTCATCCGGAATATCGCCGTAACTCCTGACCTCAATGCTGCTCGCCAAAGCTGGAAAACCGATGAATTCTTCCTTGGTATCTGCACCTTTCCGGGGCGCTATCACTGGACGCCGGGAGGTGAGCCAACCCTGCCTGCCGGACTCAGCGAAAGCGAAGCCCGAACTCTTGAAGCAGAGATGATGGCGCGGGTTGGATTTCAAGTTGTCCGTGTCGATGAGTCCCTCGAGATGGGGCGTCGCGACAATGGCGAATACCTTTTCGATTCCAGACGCATGGATGCGGCGGTCGAAGCCTACACTTCCCGTGGCTTTGAACTGGGTCTTCAACTCATGAACGCCGCTGACTGGGCTGTCGCTGAAAAGTATGCCGGGGTGAGCGAACATCGTTGGCGGTATCCGCATGCGGAAGCCGCGCAACGCGCTTACATTGCTGCTTTGTTAGAGCGATACGGCGAGTCAGCCCGTTTTGTGCAGGTCTTCAATGAACCGGACCAGGTGGAGTTCTGGTCGGGAACTCCGGATGAGTTTGTCGAGCAGTTCGAGTTTTCGCGTGAGCAGATTCAGAGCGATCTGCCTGGAGTTCCGATTGCCAATGGCGGCTACGCGTTTGTCGATCTCGAGAAGACGAAGTTCTTCGTGGATGCACTTCACCCTTTTGTGGATCTCCCGGCCTATCATGCCCACGGCGAGCTCACCGGAATGATCGAGAATCTTGAGCTCCTCGTTGAACATCATCGCAGTGTCGGAATCGATTCCGCGAGGTGGGTCAACACCGAGACCGGGTTCGATGCCTGGCGTCTCGATCAGGAACGCCGCCAGGCGCAATCGGTCGTGCAGAAGGTGCTCTATTGCTGGGCGCATGACCATGTCGGTGTGATGCTCTTTTGCGGACGCATGACTCGAGGCCCGGGCCGTGAGGGGCGTGATCTTGGGCTCGTCGATTATCAGTTTTGTCCGAGGTTTGCCTACGGAGCTGTTTCGGGCCTGGTTGAAGTTTTGTCCGGTGCTTCCTTTGAATCGGTTTTGATAGAGGAGGGAGAAGTCTATGCGTATGAGTTCACCCGTGGGGAAGACCGAATTGTGAGCGCTTTTTCTCTGAGCGACAAAGGGGAGTTGGCTTTCGAAAGCGACGCGAAAGAGGTGATGGTGATCGACCCGATGGGGAATGAGAGGCAACGCATTCGAGGTGGTGCGGCGCGGCTGGAGCTGGACGGCTATCCTCGTTATCTCGTTTTCAAAAACGCCAGTCGAGTTGCGCTGCGTTGATCAAAGAAGATCTACGCAAACATTTCCTCCACAGCGCGCCCGTAGACATCGGTAAGACGGAAATCCCGCCCGCCATGGAAATAGGTCAGCGCTTCGTGATTAATGCCCATCGCATGAAGGAGTGTGGCATGGAAGTCATGGATATCGACTTTGTCTTTCACGGCGTAGAAGCCGAAGTCATCGGTCATGCCGTGGTGATAACCGGGCTTCACTCCGGCACCGGCGAACCAGGTTGTGAAGCCATGCGGATTGTGATCACGGCCGTTCTGATGGCGACCCGTAATACCGTCGAAAAATTCAAAGGTCGGGGTACGTCCAAATTCACTGCCGCAAATGACGAGGGTGTCGTCTAACAAACCTCTTATTTTCAAATCATCGAGCAATGCGGCGATCGGTTTGTCGACGGCGTTGGCATTACCTCGATGGCCTTTCTCCAATTCCGAATGCTGATCCCAAAGATTCCCGTAGCGCGGGGTCGCATGGTTCACGGTGATGTAGCGCACCCCTGACTCGGCGAAACGTCGCGCGAGAAGGAGCGCGCGACCGAATTCATCTGTGTGGTCTTCGTCGATGCCGTAGAGCTTTCGTGTCGCTTCAGATTCGTTGTCGATGTCAAGGAGGTCGGGGGCTTCGGTTTGCATCCGAAAAGCGAGCTCCATCTCGTCGAGGGCAGCCTCTTCGCGACCGGCGGAGTTGATTTGCCGGATGAAGTCGAGATGGCGCTCCTGCTCTGAAAATTGCGGCTTAAGATTATCCCACGCGAGGTCGGGTTTCTTTTTATCAGGACGATCAATCGAAGTTCCGCCGTATTTGCCGGGAAGAAAACCGGTGGGGCGATTCGGGTCACTCGGAGTGATATCGATGTAGGACGGGAGGTTATCATTCATCGCCCCGAGTCCGTAGACTAACCAACTGCCAAGCGTCGGGCGAACTTCGATGGGGACACCAGTGTGGAGGACCCTTTTCGCGGTGACGTGGTCGTTGCTGGTGTGGTTCAGCGAGTGAATGAAACAGAGGTCGTCAATGTGACGTGAATTGATCTCAGGAAAGAGGTCGCTCGCGAAAGTGCCGCTATCGCCCCAGTGCTGCCAGGCGAAGGGGGAGGGGATTACAGTGCCCTGCTTCGCAAAGGTGAAGCTCGGTGGCGTGATCGATTCAGGGAGAGGTTGTCCGGCGTACTTTTCGAGGGCCGGTTTGTGATCGTAGGAGTCGATTTGCGAAAGCCCGCCTTCGAGGAAAATATAGATAATCCGTTTTGCCTTCGGCGTGTGATGGAGTCGGAGTAGTGATCCGTCTGCGGCAGATGCGACGCCGGTCCGTGCCATGAGATCGGCCGCCGCGACGGAGCCGAGGCCGAGAAAGCTTTTTCTGAGCCAGTCGCGTCGTGTCAGGATTTTGTGAGGGCAATCACTCAAGGTGGCTGAAAGGATGTGAGGAAAAAAGACCGAGCCCGGCGCGGGTCCAGGCCTCGATTGGAGTCTGGTTTTCGTTGTTTTGCAAGTCG
>JARGOD010000069.1:4430-25338 GCA_029210205.1 Verrucomicrobiales bacterium
CGATGCAGGTGCTTGATCGACCATCCGCTCTCGATGAATTCAGCGGCGAGCCAATCGAGCAGCTCAGGATGGGTTGGGCCGCTGCTTTGTTTCCCGAAATCATCGGTCGTGCGGACAATGCCCGAGCCGAAGTGCCAGTGCCAGATCCGGTTCACCATGACGCGGGCGGTGAGGGGGTGGTCGGGGTGCGCGAGCCACTTCGCGAGCTCGACGCGACCGCTTTCCTGTTTCTCGACGGGGAACGACGCGGCGACGAGATGATCGGCGAGCGTCGGGACGCCACGGGGAACCGGGTCGCCTTCAGTCTGGTAGGTGTCGCCACCGGTGTGGACGGGGAGGGCGATCATGTCTTTTGCCTCAGTGACGCCGAGGGTTCCGGCGGGATATTGAATGGAGTCCCAGGCGGCGAGGATTTTTTTCTCCAGAGCGAGGATCGGTTTTTTTTCTGCTTCGGTCAGGTAGGCGACGGTCTCACCGAGAGTGGGTTCTCCGATTTGTCGCATCCAGGTGGGATCGTCCGGTTCAAGGATGCCCTTCACGATGCGGAAAGAGTCGAGAACGGGGAAGGGCTCGTTGGGATTGACCTTGAGGCGGATGTGGAGCGAGCCTTCATCGAGATCGTGAAGTGGTACTGGATGCCATTTCAGAAACTCAGGCGCGGAGCCGAAAGTCGGCTCAGTGAGAATGCGTTCGGGCTCGTCTTTGAGATCGAATTCGAGGATGACGGGTGCTGGCTCCCGCGAGGCGTAGCGCACGAGGAGGGTGTAGTCGCCCGGTTCGGGAATGATGACGCGATACTTCGTCCAGCGATCAATCGCCTTGCGGGTTTCGATGACTTCACCCGTTCCGATCCGAGTGGTTTTGAGATTCTTGTGACCATCGAAATCTTCGGCTTCGAAGCTCAGGATTTCCCGATCGACTTTGCCGGGAACGTCGAAGGTTTCCCGTGGCAGGACGGTGTTTTTCCGCAGCGCTTTCAGTTGTGCATAGAGTTCCGAAACGAGTTTTGCAGCTTCATTCCGTTGTTCGACGATTGCTTCGATCTCCGGCTCGGTCGCGAGGGGGATAAGCAGCCGCGGGCGCCCGTCTTTCCATTCCTCCGAAAATTTGCTCGTGATCTCGGTGCTCCGGAAGATCCCGGCCATCGCATAATAATCCCGCGTCGGGATGGGATCATACTTGTGGTCATGGCAGCGGGCGCAGGAGAAATCCATCGCGAGGAAGGCGCGGGTCGTGGCAGAGATTTGCTCATCGACGATGTCGAGGCGCAGCTTGTTCGGGTCGGTGCATTCATCGAACCACTGTCCAATCGATAGAAAAGCGGGGGCGGTGATACGGTCAAAGTATGTTTGCTCCGATTCCCCCGGCGCCCCGAGAAGATCGCCCGCGAGTTGCTCGGCGATGAAGCGATCGAAGGGTTTGTCTGCGTTGAAGCTGCGAACGACGTAGTCGCGATAAGGAGCTGCGAGATCGATTTCGTCGACACCGGGCACTTTAATCGTTCCCTGCACGTATCGTGCGATATCGAGCCAGTGGCGCCCCCAGCGTTCTCCGTAGTGGGGTGATTCGAGAAGCTGATCGATGAGACTTTTCCAGGCATCGTCCGAGCTGTCACCGCCGAAGGCTTCAATATCTTCGGGCGTCGGCGGGAGGCCGGTGAGGTTAATCGTGGCACGTCGGAGGAGCGAGAAGCGCTCGGCTCGCGGGTTTTGCTCAAGCCCCGCTTCGATCAAACCCTGTTGGATGAAGTGGTCAACAGGGTTCATTCCGGCAGGGACAGCCGCCTTTTCAATCGCCTGCAGAGACCAGTGATCTTCGGCGCTGACAGGGAGCGCGGACACGATCAATCCGCTCAAAAACAGCAAAAACTGTTTTTTGAAGCTTAAAATCGGGTGATGTCCGGTCGTCGTCACTTGATTTACGGGGTATGCAATCAATCTTTCACGCGATGCTGGACCCTGACGGGATTAGACCAAGGGGGTAGATGATGGTTCATTTATCCTACGAATACGGGCTCAGTATCGTTGTATCTACGAGCATCTCAGCATTTTTTAGACATGGCTTCCTCCTACCAACTTCCTCGCGTAAATCCCTGCTTTGTGACCCATAACCTCGCTCTTGGCGGGGCACAAACTGCGGTCTTGCGTTACATCAGTGCTCTTCCTGAGTGGGTTCGCGAGCGGACGACACTGTATTCTCAGTCCGATGACATGCCTTTGCTGGAGACGGCTGAGCAAGGTGGTTTTACCTGTGGTGAGGTGACTCGTGAGGCTCCGGTCGATCCTTCTTCGTGGTTTTTGAGCTATGGCGATCTTTCCGGACTTCCCCAGCGCCCGACTTCGCTGGTTTTGCATTCCTGGGATGACGCGGGCTGGCGCTTTATCAATCGTGCCTATGACGACCTCCACGGGATGACCGTCGCCGGCGTTTCGCAGAAGGTCCTCGATCGCTATGCAGGTTGGGCGAAGGAGAAAGATCACCGGATGGTCGGGGTGATGACACCCCCGGTATCTGAGTTCACTTCTGCCAAGGGACAATTTGATCCAAAGGGTCGCATCGTTATCGGCTGGATGGGTCGCCCGCTTGAGTCCAAGGGGCTCATGACGCTTCCCTACCTACTCGAAGCCGAGCCTCGCATGGTGATTCGTGCGTGGACTGGTGCTGATACTGCCGGCCTCGAATACACGCAGCGGACGCAAGCGGAGGCACTTGCGAAAGTGAAGGCTCTTGCAGAGAAGCTCGGCGTTTCAGATCGTCTCGACATCCGCCCGCTCGATTTCAATCCTTTCAACTATCGCCACCGTCTCGAGGGGTGCCACGCGCTCCTCGGAAACAGCGAGAAGGAAGGCTTTCTTCTCACGGCAGCGGAAGCGCTCAGTTGTGGTATTCCGGTCGTCGTGACAAAAAGCTGCGGTATCGCCGATTTTATCCAGAATGGTCGCAACGGTTACCTCATCGATTGGAATGAGAATCCGAAAAAGCTCGCGAAGACAGCAGGCAAAGCCCTCTTAAAAGCGGCGACTCTTTCCAGTGTCGATTGTCTCGCCTCTGCCGCCGATCTCTCACTTGGTGCAAATTATGCCGAAGCTCATCGCGACATTCTCGCGGAAATGACGGGAACGTCATTGAACCGTGCTGACGCCCGCGTCACGATCGGTCTGCGCATCCACAAGGGGACCGACGTTTCCAAACTCGATGATGCCGTTTGCAGTCTTGTTTCTCAAACCTACAAGCGATTCAAAGTGAAGCTGCTTGTTGATGGTCCCTGGTCTTTTGCCGAGCCGCTCGCGAAGCGCTATGGTCTTCCTCTCATCTGCACCGGCCTCGAGCCCGATATCGAGCACTGCAGCTGGCTTCACCGCCAGGCTGTCGCCGAGTGTGATACTGAATTTTACAAGCCACTCGACTATGATGATCAGATCATGCCGACCTACCTTGAGCGTGCCGTTCACATGATCGAGCAGAAGAAAGCCGACGTTTACGGTTGTCTTCTCCTCACGCATGAGAACGAGGAGATCACTCCTCGCCTCCATTGGCCGAACAAAGGCGTGGAGACAATGTTCACGGGCAATTCCGATGACAACATGTTGCCTCACTCTTCCGTCCTCATGCGCGCTGAAGTCGCTCGCAAGGCAGGTAACTATCAGGAACGGGCCGTTGGACTCGGTGCGGATGACTATCACCTCTGGTATCGTATGCATCAGGTCGGCGGTGTTTTCTTCCGCGACGATGAAGTCCGCAATGTCGTCTACCGCATCCACGAGGCGAACTCGCTTAAGATCCGTCGTGCCCGTTTCGGGGATACGCAGAAAAAGCGCAAAGAGTCTCTCCTTCAGAAGGCGGCAACTGCTGCCGGTATCGCAGTGATGGCTACGCCAGCTGCTGCAACGGTTGGTTGTGCTGACGATGCATCAACAGAGCCGAAGGCGAAGGACCAGAGTGTGGAAACGACTCAAGCAGCGCCTTCTGTTCCTGAGAAAACCGATCCACCACACTCTTAGTGTTCAAGGGTTTCGTTTCTCAAGATTCGAACCGTCGTGAAATCGAGCGATTGGAAATAGTTCGTTCCGAAGAGCAAGGGCAGTAGTTCGGCTACCAGCTGTAAGTCGTTGTCGGCGTGTGTGCCTCGAGCGAGCATCTCATGAACGTGGTTCCAAGCGGTGGCACCTCGTTGTTGTAGTAGGAGTAGGAACCGTTAGTTGGACATTGCGGTTCATCTTCGAGAAAACGTCCGGGGCCGATAAGAGCGCCTTTAAGATCGGGAAGAGAGTCACCGGGCCTATACTCGTGAAGGTTGCAAAAGCTTCGCAATGCCTTCTGCCCTGTGGAGACTTGAACGATACATATGGCACGGTCTGCGCCGCGCTTGTATGCCGTAGTTCCAATGAAGGTGAAAGCGATCAGTCCGAGGAGAACCGAAATCACGAGAGTAACCTCGATGAGAGTAAGGCCATGATCTTTTCGCCTGGGTTGACTGGATAGGGCAAGGTGCATTGAGTGCTCGTTTCTGAGCGGAGATAACGGCTCAAAAATGCCGAGATCGCTTATGATCCATCTTTTATATTGAAATTACAATAATTAAATATAATTTTGATTATTATAATCTTATGGGGTTTATTGGTCGCAAATGCCAACGGTAAAGAACAGCGTAAAATCAGATGGCTCGCATCACATGAGTCCTCGATTGGTAGATGCAGCACAGAATGAGGATCAACTGGCTTCTCTCGCAAACCGGTTCGGGACTCCATTTTACCTCTACGACGCTTCGGTAATCGAGCATCAAATCAGCGCGCTGAGAGAAGTTCTGCCGGCGTCAGAGCTATTCTTCTCGTTCAAAAGCAATCCAAATCCTGCCGTTGCGCAAGTGATTCGAGAAAATGGATGTCGCGCTGATCTCACGTCGCTTGGAGAGATTGAGGCGGCTTTATCCGCAGGCTTTGATCTTTCCTTCGCTCTCTACGGCGGTCCCGGTAAGAGCGTTGAAGAGTTCGTTTCGGCAATAAACGCGGGAGTCCGACAATTTTCAGTCGAATCAGAAAATGACCTCGCGGCATTGAACAAGGCCTCATCTCATTTGAACGTGCCGGTCAAAGCGCTCCTGAGGATTAATCCAAAGCAGGCACCAAAAGCAAAGCTCGCCATGTCAGGAGTGGCGAGCCAGTTCGGCTTTGAAGAGGACTACCTGAGAAATGAAGGGCGTGAACTGATGAACCGGGTCGGCGAGATGGTGAATCTCGTTGGAGTTCACATCTATTGGGGAACCCAGATCGGTGACGCCGAAGCGCTTCTCAATTGCTTTTCAGAGACCGTCAGGATCGCTACCGAAATCAGTGCGCTCATTGGTTTTCCTCTTGAGATCATTAATCAAGGGGGCGGTTTCCCTTGGCCCTATTCGAAGGCAGGGGAGGGTCCTGACCTTTCTGCGATGAAGGAAGAGTTGGCAGCGTTGAGAGCTGACTCGTCGGCCGACTGGTATTTTGAATCTGGACGCTATCTCACGGCGCGTTCAGGAACTCTCGTGACTCAAGTGATGGACATCAAGGAGTCGAAAGATGAAAAGCGGTTTTTGATTCTCGATACAGGCATCCATCATCTTGGAGGAATGTCAGGTCTCGGACGTATCCCGAGATTCTCAATCGACATTGAAGTACCCGCCGCTCGTGAAGAGAACGATGAGATTACGGTCGATGTCGTGGGGCAGCTTTGCACGCCATTGGATTGCATCGGACGTCGCATCACGATTCCCAATGTTAAAGAGGGAGATCTCGTCACGATCCCAAACACCGGCGCGTACGGTCCAAGCGCCAGTGTCCTCGGATTTTTAAGCCGCCCCACTCCAGCTGAAATCGTTCATCGTGACGGTAAAGTCATCGCCGCGACCCGGATTCGCAGTGGGCACGAACCCATTTCCTGAATCTTCAGAAACTCCCTATTCCATGCAAACTACTGAATCACTCACTGAAATCGAAGCTGTCGTTCGACCGCATTTGAAGTTCCTCGAAGAAGGTGACCAACTTTCTCCTGACCAGAAACTGGGCGAGGCTGGATTGGACTCGATGGCTTCGATTGACCTTCTGCTCGACATCGAAGAGCGCTTTGACCTCGCAATTCCTGACGACCTTCTCACCGAAGACTCATTCAGTTCGCTTGCTGAAATCGCAAAGATGCTTGAAGCAGCCCGCAAGAGCTGAGGCAGTGACTTACCGCTTCGAGAGCTTCCAGAGACTGCTGTCGCTGCGGACGTAGATGGCACCGTCGCTGAGTGACGGAGTGCTCAGGATGGTTTCCCCCAGTTCCAACTCGCTAGCGACGATTCCTTCTTCTCCGCTGAGATCGACGACCTGAACGATGCCGGCTTCGTTGACGATGTAGAGAAAGGGATCTCGCCCCGCAACGGGACTCCCGCTGAAAGGGCCTTTGAGGCGGATTCTCCAGCGCCGCTCGCCTGTGTCGATATTCGAGGCAGTGAGCACTCCGGCGTTGTTTAAGAGATAAAGGGTATCGTCGATCACGAGCGGGCTCGCTGTTCCGGGACGCTGAGTGGATTCATTCCAGATTTCAGAAGGCTCACTGCCATCGTCTGCTATTGTGAGAACGGTGAGACCATTTGAGGGTATGTAAAGGCGGTCTCCGCTCGCGACGCTCGAAGGAACCGTCGAGGCTCCCTTTTCAAAATTGAAAATCGGAGAGCCGGTTGCGGGGACAACGCCAAGGACGCCCTTGCTGGACTGAAGTGCGACCACTTCATCGTCGCCAACCTTGAGCACAGTGGGGGAGGTCCAGTTGGCTGCCTTCGGCCGATCCAGCTTCCACTTGTTTTCACCGGTAAGAAGATCAAAGCCGGCAGCGAAGGATTCGGAGTCATTTTCGATCTGAGCGACGAGCGTGTCACCGGCGATAATCGGAGATGAAGCCATCCCGAGGCTGTTCGAAGCATTCGGGTAGTCGAGGGTAAGTCCGCGCAGCCAGATGAGATTGCCCTCAAGATCGACGCAAATAAGGTCATTTGAGGAGTAGAGGGCATAGACTCTCTCCCCGTCACTGGCAGGAGTCGGCGCCGCCACGTTTGTCTTTTTGTGGGCCATGGTGCGACCGGTTGCCCAGAACCGGCGCTCCCAGATTGGTTCTCCGGAATTCCGGTTGAAGCAGAGAATATGAAGCTGCTTCTGATCCGGACCACTTGCGGCAGTGACAAAGAGCTTGTCGCCGACGATGACGGGACTGCTCAGCCCTCTTCCCGGAAGAGCCGCTTTCCATGAAATACTTTCGTTGGAGAGTGACTTCGGAAGAGACTTAATTTCTTCGGCATACCCCGAGCCCTGAGGGCCGCGGAAACTTAACCAATCGGCCTGAGAGATTGAAGCCAAAGTGAGGAATGACAGGCAGAGAAGAAAGGATTTCATGAGCAGTGAAAAGTTGGAAAATTATTCAGCGGAACGTCGGCGCGCTTTCTCTTCCGGCTTCGGCGTGGGCTGACGGTCCGTGCTGAGAACGGCTGCGCCGGTGCTATCGCAAACCCGAAGTTGAAATTCCCACTGCACGGTCCAGTCCTGCTCCTGCTCGTTTTGACAAGCTTTGACGAGAAGAGTGTTTCGGCCGGGTTTGAGCGTTACGGGGAGAGTGTATTGATCGATACGGATACCACGGTGATACTCGTCACGTCCGAAAAGCAGTTTACCGTTCAGCCAGATCTTCCACGCGTTTTTGCAGCCGAGGCGGAGTTCGACTTCCTGTTCCCCGTCGGACTGAAACTCGGTGTAGGCGTACCCGGTGACCTCTTTGAGCGGAGAGAAAGGCTGATTGAAATCGACCATGCCGTAGTCGTCGGAGGTCGCGTAGGTTTCCCAGCGCACTTCTTTGCCATCTTTCCCTTCGTAGGCTGCATTGAGATCGACATTCTCCTCTGGAGGGTAGACGTGATCAAATCCCTCGCGATCCGTATTGTCGAAGGGCGCGATGAGATGCCAGCGCATCAGAAATCCAAACTGCGTCGGGAGGTCGACGGACTTTTCGAGGTCTTCGCGAAGGAGTTTTGCGATTTCATTAATCTGATCGACGTCACGGGCGGCATCGAGCGCCGCCTGAAGCGTGGTTGCGGCTTGATCCGATGTGCTCAGTTGTGAGCGGCCCTGCGCGATGAGTTCAGCAACCGCAACCCGACGGAGTGGGGGACTGGGATCATCGATCATGTCAGGCACAAGAGAGGAGGTGTCCTCAGGGGCGATTTCAACGAGGAAGTCGTAGGCGAGATAACGGGCCTTGGGATCATTCTCACGATTAAGGAGGAAGGCCTGAAGTTCGTCCGAAGGAAGCTCACTCCCTGACACCTTTTCCTTCTCCAGTATGGCTTCAGCCGCCGAGCGCATCCAGTTCATCGAGAGTGGCGAAGATCCGTCCATTGCCTCAAGGATGGTGACAATGCTTGCCGCGGGTCCACTTGTGATCTCACTCCAGGCGGCGGCGGCTTCGCTGTTACCTTTCCCTTCCGGTCCGACTGCTTTGAGCTTCGCAAGATGCTCTGACAAGTCAGCCGCATGTAGTGGCCACGAAAGAGAAATGACGAAAGTGAAAAGGAGACTGAGCTGTTTCATCGATACCGGAATGCCCGAAAGATGATTCGGGAGAGGGAAAGGTGCAATATCCGGAATTCGGCTATCGCGAAACAGATTCGTAGAGCGCGAGAGTTTCCTTCGCAATTTCCGCCCAGCTGAAAGTGTTGAGAACTCGCTCGCGGCCGGCCTTGCCCATGGCTTCGCAGCGTGCGGGATCACGAAGTAGTTCGTTGATGTTACTCGCGAGATCGTGGGCGAAGACATCGGGGTGGATCGCTTCGAAAGGAGACTCCATCTGCTGGGCGAGGGGAACGAGAAGTCCGGTTTCGCCGGGGAGGATGATCTCCTTCATCCCGCCGACGGCCGAGGCGACGACAGGCGTTTCGCAGGCCATCGCTTCGAGGTTGATGATCCCGAAAGGCTCGTAAATTGATGGAGTGCAGAAAACGCGGGCGTGGCTGTAGAGATTGATCTTTTCTGAATCAGGAAGCATTTCTTTGATCCAGACGATATTGCCATCGAACCCGCCTCTGGCTGTCTCAACCGCTGTTTCCATTTCCGCCGCGATTTCCGGGGTGTCCGGCGCACCGGCACAGAGAACGACCTGAGTCCCGGGATCGAGGTGCTGGATCGCATTGACGAGATGAACGATTCCTTTCTGGCGGGTGATACGCCCGACAAAGAGCACGAAAGGGACCGCCGGGTCGATGCCATGCTTGCGGAGAACATCGGGATTAAAGGTGGGCTGATACTCTTCAGGATCGATCCCGTTGTAGATGACGGGAACCTTTTCCTCAGGCACATCAAAAAGGCGAAGAATATCGGCCTTGGTTTCGTGTGAAACAGCAATGACGGCGTCGGCCATTTCGATGGCGGTCTTTTCAAGCCAGAGCGTGAAATCGTATCCGCCGCCCAGTTGCTCCCGTTTCCAGGGGCGCAGAGGCTCGAGAGAGTGGACCGTGAGAACCATGGGGACGCCGTAGTTCATTTTCGCGAGAAGTCCGCCGAAGTGGGAATACCAGGTGTGGAGATGGACAACATCGGCGTCGATTTTTTCAGTGTTGAAATCCAAACAACGCTGGAGGGCCGAAAAAACGGATTGGAGGGGTTTCGGCGCGGTGTAATCCGAGGTATCGACCTCGGAACCTTTCACCCGTGGGTTTCCTGAGTCATCGATCTGATCTCCAAAGCAGCGAACCTCTACCTCGCAAAGCCTTGCCAACTCGCGCGAGAGATACTGAACGTGAATGCCGGCTCCTCCGTAGACATTGGGTGGATATTCGTTCGTGAGAAGGAGTGACTTCATAGATGAGGAGAAGAGAGACTGTTCCCGCTAGATTTCAACCGTAGAACGCCAGACCGCGACTTCGACTTTCCCATCATGATCAGCCTGGAGCGTGTCACGGAGCACTTCGGACTGCGCCGGTTCGCCGTGGACAAGAAAGACGCGTTCTTTCGTCCCTCCCATGCGATTGAAGTAGTCGATGAGCTCACTTTTGTCAGCATGGCCGCTGAACGAATCCAGGATTTCCACATCGGCGAGGACCTTGAAGTCATCTCCGAGGATCGGAACCCTTTCCCATTTGTTGCGAATCTTCCACCCAAGCGTGTTCTGGGCGCAGTAGCCGACAAAGAGGATCGTGTTTCGTTTGTCTTCAATGTTATTGCGAAGGTGATGAAGAATGCGGCCTGCCTCACACATGCCGGAGGCTGAGATAATGATGCATGGTTCATGAACCTCATTCAGCTTTTTCGATTCGGTGACTTTACGAACCATACTCAGCGATTCGAAGCCGAAAGGATTCCGCTTATCAAAGAGGAAATCGTAGACCTCTTCATTGAAACACTCCGGGTGAATCCGGAAGATTTCCGTGGCGTTTACGGCAAGAGGACTGTCCACGAAAATGGGAACCTCAGGAATTTCGCCCGATTCAGTAAGTTCGTGGAGGACATAAATGAGCTGCTGGGTCCGCTCGACCGCGAAAGCGGGGATGATGACCTTTCCCTTTTTCTTGAGGGCTTCGAGAAGGATATCGCGCAGGAGATGGTTCGCCTGCGTCGGCAGCTCGTGTTCGCGATTTCCGTAAGTGCTCTCCATGATGAGATAGTCCACATCGGTCGCATCGACCGGATCTCGCAGGAGTTCGTTGTTTCCGCGTCCCACATCACCCGAGAAAAGAAGGCGCTTCTTTTTCCCGTCTTCCTCGATATCGAGAATGACCTGAGCAGAGCCAAGAATGTGACCGGCGTCGATAAAAGTCAGGGTGACTCCGTTAGCGATCGGGATGGCGCGGTCGTAGCCGATGTTCACAAACTGGCGAATACATTCTTCGGCCTGCTTCTCGGTGTAGATTGGTTCGATTTCGGGCTCACCTCGCTTTGCCCGTCGTTTGTTGAGCCATTTGGTATCCTGCCCCTGAATACGGGCTGAATCCGTCAGCATGATCTGACAGAGGTCTCGCGTGGCGAAAGTGGAGTATATGTTTCCGGTGAAACCGTTGCTCGTAAGATTCGGGAGATTCCCACTGTGGTCGATGTGGGCGTGGGAGAGAACGACAGCATCTACAGAGGCCGGGTCAAAAAAGAAGGAACGGTTGCGATCTTTCGAATCGTCCCTCCGCCCCTGATAAAGTCCGCAGTCGAGGAGGATCCTTGATCCGTTCACCTCGATGAGGTGCTGTGATCCTGTCGTAGTTTGCGCCGCACCGCAGAAGGTGATTTTCATGGCGTGAGTTTTAGCGGGTTAGAATTCGTGCCGCAAGTCTCTAAGCAGTGCAAAACACATGAATAATTAGCGAAAAGAGCCAGTTTCTTATAATTTTGAGAATTTAAACACCGACCGGATATAATTTTATTAGGAAATATTAAATATTTGTTTGCCTAAATTATAAAGATGCAATAATCTTTAACCCATGAATCGTATCGCGACCACCTTGACGACAATGGCGGCCTTTGGCCTCCTTCTTCCGAATGCTGACGCAGCTGATCCTGTTAGCGAACAGATCAACTCACGCTTGAGTAAGATCGAAGCCCGAATCTCCTCACTGGAAAGCTCAATCGCCGGAGAAACCGGATCCTACAGTTATTCGGATCAGGCGACACGCGATGCAACTCGCGGGAATGAAAAGGTGAATACCAAGTCTGCTCTCTCGAAAACGTATCTGATCAAGGATGGGGACACACTTGGTTCGATTGCCCGGGAGCATGGAGTTGAGCGAAATGATCTTCTCGCTGCCAACCGCCTCAGCGAAGGCCAGCCAATCTACATCGGAGAGACGCTCATGATCCCCGGAACACAGGCTTCGGTGACTGAGGAAAAGTCGACGAAAGTTGCTGAGACGTCTAAGCCCGCTGATGCGACCAAGAAGTCGGTGGTCGTTGGTGAAACCAAAAAGACTCCTGCTCCGGCAACGAAGACTCACACCGTCGTCAAAGGAGACACGCTCACCTCAATTGCGAAAAAGCACGGGACAGACGTTAAGGCACTGAAGACAACGAACGGCCTCAAGTCCGATGTTATCAGTCTCGGTCAGACCCTTAAGTTGCCTTCAGGTGGTGCCACGGTTGCTGGAACTGCCTCCGACTCTTCCCAGGGAGCGGCTTACGAATACGACAATCCTCTTCTCAGTGCCGATGAGACCTACGGTTACTACACGGTCCGAAAGAACGATAATCTCTACGCACTTGCCCGTGATTTCTTTTCTTCCATGAGCGAACTCCAGCGTCTGAACCGCCTTGGTTCCAGCACTCTGATTTATCCCGGTGACGAGCTCATCGTGCCGACGACTGAATACAACGCTTTTCACAACCAGGGCGAAATGGCCCAGCGTTGATCGAATACCAATTTGTCTCCGATACCTTTCCCGAGGTGGTTGAGAGACTTAGTTGAGTGGTCAGAGAACCCGATCCTGCAAAGGATCGGGTTTTCTATTGTACTCGCCGAAAAGTTAGTGTGGGGCCTTCAGGCCCTGAAGAGGCCAGTTCGCGAGGCCGACCCAAAGGGCTGAAGCCCTCACTCCAGCGCGCGGAACGGATATGAATCGGCACAGCCCAACCCCTAAGCCGAAAAGCGCTGTTCGCCACCGACATAAACCGCGACGACTTCGAGGCTTGGACTCAACAGGGTCAGGTCAGCGAGTAAACCCTGTTTGATCGAGCCTCGATCTCTCAGCCCGAGAGACTTGGCCTGATTCGCCCCGGTCGTTCTGACGATTTCGTTCAGAGAAAGACCAGTGTAGGCAACGGCATTTCGGAGAGCTTCATCGAAAGTGACAACGGAGCCGGCAAGATTTCCCGCAGGGATTCTTGCGGCGCCGTCTTTGACGATGATTTCCCCATCGTGGAGCGGGTAGGTGCCATCTCCGAGATGCGAGGCGGCCATCGAATCAGTGATGAGCATGAGACGCTCGAGTGAGCGATGCTTGAAGGCGAGTCGAATCATGTCAGGGCTCAAATGAATTCCGTCGCAGATCAGTTCGATCATGACGTTATCATCGAGGAGTCCTCCACCGACGAGTCCGACCTCGCGGTGGTGCAGGGCGGACATCTGATTACAATAGTGAGTGAGATGCCCCAGCCCGGCGTCTCTCGCTTCGACGAATTCGGCATAGGTTGCGGCACTGTGAGCCGCCGAGGTAACGATTCCGCGTTTCCCCAGCTCACGGATCAAGCTGATTGATCCTTCGCGCTCGATCGCAAGAGAGAGGAGACCGACGGGGCAGATCGCATTCAGATCTTCCATTTCCGCCAGATCCGGAGGGCGCATGAAGCGCGCGTCCTGTGCTCCGGCCTGCTCCGGATTCAAGTAGGGACCTTCGACGTGAAGAAAAGGGGTTCTCGCGAAGCGCTGGTTCTCCCGATAAGCCGCGGCAGCCGCCGCCATCTCACGGGTGTGATCCGGTGTCGCCGTCCACGTCGTCGGGAGAAAAGTGGTCACTCCCTCGGCGAGTTTCGCTTCGGCGATGGTCTCGACGGCTTTGAGCGAGGCGTCTGAGAGATCGAAGCCGTTCGCTCCGTGGGTGTGAATATCGATGAATCCTGCGGTGAGGTAAGTGTCGCCGGCGCCGTCGAAAATGACGTGACTCTTGGCCGGAGGGTCGTGCCCTTCGAAAACCTGACCAATTTTTCCGGCGTCATCGATCTCGACACAAACCGGTCGGATCAATGAATTCGGAGAAACGAGGAGAACGTCGGCAATGACAGAGGGCATGACGACTTTCTCCGGGAAAATCAATTAGTCGCCGCCGGAGTCTCTTTGGCCTTGGGAGCGGGGGCTTTAGCTTTCGGCTTGGGCGCCGCAGGAGCGTTGTCGGTTGGGGCCTTCGCTTTGCCATTGCCTCCCTTAGCAGGGGCGTCTTTTGCCTTGCCCTTCCCTTTCGCGGCGGATGGGGTCTGAGCCTTCTTTCCTTTGCCTTTGGCTTTTCCATTCCCCGGAGCAGGCTTAGACGCTGGCGCCTCTGCGTTCTGAGGTTTTTCTCCTGCAGGGGCAGGAGCATCGGGAGTGGCTGCCTTGGGAGCCTCTGGTTCCGGCTCAGGAGCAGGGCGTTCCACGACCGGCGGGGTGCCTACTTTGAGTAGTGCAATTTTGTCCTGCGCGTATTCAAAGAAAAGATTGTCAGGATGAAGAGTGAAAGACTCTTCATATCGTTGCTCAGCAGACTCCTTATCGCCTCCTTCGAGAGCCAGGTCGCCGAGGCGAATCCGGGCAAGAGGAGCCAGCTCACTGTCCCCCTGAGATGCGATCGTCTCCTCGTAGTAGGACTTCGCCTTCTCGCTATCGCCGGAGATGTGATAAAGATTAGCGAGTCCGAAGAGGCCCTGCGCATAGCGAGCGTGTCCGGAGAAGTCGTTGATGAATGCTTCGAGGGTCGCCCGCGCATCTTCAGGTTTCCCCTGATCGATCTGAAGCTCGGCTTTACTGAGCATTGCATTTCCCGCTGCGGGAGTTCCGGGGAAGCTGACCGCGACCCCATCGAATGCGGCGATCTCTTTCTTGCCGAGAGCGACGGAATAGGCGTTCGCAGCATCGAGCTCCTTCTGCTTTTTCATCTGCGACGCGACGAGAGCACCGCAGATCGCAAGAGCGATGACGGCCGCTCCGATGAGGATCTTGTTCCGGTTACGTTCGATGCCATCCATGACCTTGGCGGCATCGGAGGCGGCAAGGGCCTCGATTTCTTCCGGCTCCCCGGCTGGACTATCGGATGGTTTTTCGGGTCGGTCTGACATGGTGATGAAAAAAATAATAAGTGAAACAGGCCGGCCTCAATTCTGAGCGATGGCCGTGCGTCACGGGGCGGCTAAAATAGCGGGTTTTTCCGGTTTGTCAGCTTCCAACTGCGGCCCGCGCTTCGTCGGCGAGCGGGGTCGAAAGATAGCGCTCACCGGTGGAGCAGCCAATCGTGACGATAAGCTTTCCGGCATTTTCAGGGCGCTTCGCAATTTCGATTGCGGCGCAGACGTTCGCGCCGGCACTGATTCCGACAAGGAGTCCCTCCTCTTTAGCAAGGCGGCGGGCCATCGCGAAGGACTCATCGTTGCCCACTTTGATGCACTCGACGATCTGGTCTTCGCCGTTGTCGGCTTTGAGGTGAAGGTTGCCGGGGACAAATCCGGCACCGGTTCCCTGAATCTTGTGAGGCCCCGGAGTGAGGTCTTCCCCGGCGAGAGTCTGACTGATGACAGGGGAATCTTCCGGCTCTGCGACGATGACCTGAATGTCAGGATTCTTTGCCTTCAAGCCTTCGACGCATCCAGTCGCGGTGCCACCGGTTCCGACGGCGGACACAACGATGTCGACTTTGCCTCCGGTGTCTTCCCAGATCTCCTCGGCGGTCGTCTTGATGTGGATCGCGGGGTTCGCTGGATTGGAGAACTGCTGCGGGATAAAAGAATTCGGGGTGTTTGCGGCGATTTCCTCAGCCTTCGCGATGGCGCCTTTCATGCCCTTGGGGCCTTCGGTGAGAACGAGGTCAGCTCCCAGCATCGAGAGGAGGGTGCGTCGCTCAAGACTCATGGTCTCGGGCATCGTGAGAATCAGTTTATATCCCTTCGCAGCGCAGACAAAAGCGAGAGCGATTCCTGTGTTTCCACTCGTGGGTTCCACGATCACGGTCTCGCTCGTGATTTTTCCAGCGGCCTCAGCTGCTTCGATCATGGCGGATCCGATCCGGTCTTTCACGGAGCCAAGCGGATTAAAGAATTCGCATTTCAGAGCGATTGTTGCATCAAGTCCCTCGGTTACTCGATTGAGTTTAACGAGTGGCGTTCCGCCTACTGTTTCAACAACGTTGTCGTAAATTTTTCCGTGAGCCATGAGATGAGTGGGGTAATGAGTGCCGGTGTCTTCCGGCGTAACTGAATTGTCCCTACGGGTATAGCGAAATCAGGGCCGCATGCAATGCGAATTTCCCCCGTGTGAATGGACCAAAAAAAGCGCAGATTGGGACTTGCGCATTCAGTTTTGTCCTCTAGCGATTAGGAATCCTCCCGAGAGCGGGGGAAACCACCGAAATTACACCTCCACCAGTCATGTCTGATCTAGTCGAAGAAGACGAGTTGAACGCCCTTCTGAAGAAGCTCCCGGAATGGGATCACGAAGAGAAAACGATTACCCGTGTCGTGGAGTTCGATGAGTACATGGACGGCATTGATTTCGTGAATGCGGTCGCCGAGATCGCTGAGGAAGCCGGTCACCACCCCGACATCGATATTCGCTGGTGCACCGTGAATCTTTCGCTGACGACACATGAAGTGGGCGGCTTGACTGAACTTGATTTCGAAGTCGCAAAGAAAATCGACACGCTGCTGGATTAAAGCGTCGGAGTCTGGGAGGGTCGATTAACCCGTCTTCAAGATATCTCCGCGGGAGCCGGGTGAGACGCTCTTTTCTTCATCGACGAGAAGACGCTTTCGCGCCGGGAAATGTCTTTCACGATTTGTTTTGGTTCGATAGCTTCGCACCATGACTCGACGTTTTCTTTTTTTGTTCGCAATCGCTGTTTTAGGGGTGGTCGTCACAGGCTGTCAGGAGAGCGAACCCGGCGTGAAGCGATTCGCCTTTATCTCGAACGGAGTCGCGGAATTCTGGAAAATCGCTGAGGCCGGGGCCAATCAGGCTGGTGAGGATTTTGGAGTTGAGGTGAATGTTTTGATGCCGGGTTCGCTCTCGGATCAAAAGCAGATGATTGAGGACTCGATCACACGCGGCATGGACGGGGTTGCCGTCAGCCCGATCGACTCATCCAATCAGACTGACATGCTCAATGAGGTCGCAGCGGCGACACTCCTTGTGACCCACGATTCTGATGCGCCTGATTCCGACCGTCTTGCCTACATTGGGATGGATAATTACACGGCGGGACGACTCTGTGGCGATCTCGTGAAGGAGGCCCTGCCGGATGGAGGTGAGGTCATGATTTTCATCGGCCGCATGGAGCAGGACAATTCGCGAAAGCGCCGACAGGGAGTGATTGATGCGATTCTTGATCGCTCTCTCGATCCCGGCCGTTTTGATCCCCCCGGAGAGGTAATCAAGGGTGAAAAATACACGATCCTCGGAACGCTCACCGATGGCTTTGATCTGAGTCAGGCGAAAGCGAATGCTGAGGACACGATCTCACGGTTTCCTGACATTGATGCCATGGTCGGCCTCTTTGTTTACAATCCACCGGCAATTCTTCAGGCGTTGGAGCAGTCCGGTAAAATCGGGGCGGTGAAAGTCATCGGATTCGATGAACAGGCAGAGACGCTTGCCGGAATTCAGGCGGGAACAGTATACGGCACCGTCGTTCAGGATCCCTACGCCTACGGTTATGAATCGATGAAGCTTCTCAATGAAATTGCCAATGGTGATCGTTCCGGCCTCGAAGGCGGCCCCGTCATTTCCATTCCCGGACGGCAAATCCGGAAGGCAAACGTCGACGCGTTCTGGGCCGACTTGAAGGCGAAAGTGGGAGAAGGGTGAAGGACTGAAATTTGATCTTGGTTCGGGTTTGGTGACCTCCTCACTCGAGATTTCCCGATCACACCGCCAGTCGCCGTTTCGCTTCACTCAGATACACCTCATCGATTTCGAATCCGATAAAGCGACTCACCGAGGTGTGGTCGGCCGCTACCGCAGCGTTCCCGATTCCAAGGAACGGGTCCATCATCGTCATCCCGGAGGGTTCGACCCCGTGAAGAAGGACGCACTTCCTCGCCAGCTCGATGGGAAAGGTCGCGGGGTGGGGCCGGTCCTTGTCGCGATGCTTGATCGTTTCATAGGGGACATACCAGTTGTTTCCGCGGCAGCGCTTGTCGTTTCCTTTCGTGTGTCCCCAGCGGGTAATATTGCTCTTGTCTGCGTAGGGAACTCCGACAGCGAGCCGTTCCACGGGAACTTTCCCTGATTTGGTGAAATGGAAAACGTACTCGTGGCAGTCATTGAGAAAGCGCTTTGAGTTGATCGGTTTGAAGTGACCGACTGAGACGGGTTCGCTGTCTCGCGGTTCAACCGTGATCGATTTGATCCAATGAATCGTGTTTTGCAGTTCAAAGAGATCCCGCAGCGTCAAAGCGATTTCGTGTGGCATCCAGGGCTGTGCCGGGGCCGCTCCGACATTGAGAAAGAATGAGCCACCCGGTTTCAGGAGACGTTTCACTTCTCCGGCCCACTCGCGCGACCAGGCGAGATAATCCTCGGTGCTGAGATTGTCATCGTAGTGAGCATATTTGATTCCGAGGTTGTAGGGAGGCGAGGTGACGACAAGATCGATGGACTCGTCAGGGAGAGCCTTCATCCCTTTGACGCAGTCTTCGAGATGAAACTCGAAAGTCGTCTCTCCGGTCATGAGATCTTCCAGACCGGGAAGGTAATCAGGCTCAGGCATGAACTTGTCTTCGCTGAAAGTGGAGTGAATTGCAACGACGACCTCAATGGGGCAGGGATTCGGCGAATGCCTTAGCCGCGGCGGTCAGGTTAGCTTTTCCATTCCTCATATTCGCGTCCACGCTCAGATCGGGATCGCGAACCTCGATGATTTCACCAAAGATCTCTTCCAGTCCATCATCACCCCTAATTCCGCAAAAAGTGGCGACAGACTTACCCTGTTGGCGGGCGAGCTGTGCGACGCCAAAGGGCGCCTTTCCTTCGAGAGACTGCCGGTCGAGCCTTCCTTCGCCGGTGATGATGAGGTCGGCGGCGCTAACGGCTTCTTCGAGTTTGAGGATCTCCGCGACCAGTTCGAATCCCGGAGTGAGACTGGCATTCAGAAAGACGGTCGCGCCGAAACCCAGTCCTCCCGCCGCCCCCGCTCCCGGCTTCGCGGCGAGCTCCTCTGCCTCGAGTCGGGTCACGAGATTGCTAAGGCCGAGTTCGTGTTTCTCGAAATCAGCCTCTGAGATTCCCTTTTGCGGGCCGTAAACCCGAGTGCATCCATTGGGTCCGAGAAGTGGGTTCACGACATCACAGGCGACGAGAACTTCCGGCAGCTGCAGACTCCGAGGCGGGATGATTTCCTGCACTCTCTCCAGATCTTGAGGGAGCGAAGTGAGTTCATGTTGAGACGCATCGAGAAATTTCCAACCGAGGCTCAGCGCCATTCCGGTTCCGGCGTCATTGGTGGCGCTTCCTCCAATGCCGAGAATGATTTTAGTGACTCCTTTTTCGATCGCAGCCCTGATCAACTGACCGGTTCCGAAAGTGTTGGCAGTCCCGGGCGCGAGCTCCTTTTCATCAAGCCGGGCAAGGCCTGAGGCTTCGGCCATTTCAATGACTGCGGTTCTTCCCTGATCAATGACGCCGAAGCGAGCGGTCACGGGAACCCCGAGAGCGTTCCTGACCTCCATCGAAGCCCATTCGCCGGAAAGTGACTCGGTCAGGGCGCTGGCGATCCCGTCGCCGCCATCAGCGATGGGAATGACCTCCATGCCCTTATCCACATCAGGTAGCGCCGAGAGAATCCCTTCGCGAATCGCGGCGCAGGCTTCCGGAGCAGTCAAAGATCCTTTGAATTTGTCACAAGCGATAAGGATTTTCATCAGCGCTCGCGGATGGACATGAGCTCGTCGATCAAGTCGGCCAGCTCATCCTGATCTTCGGACTCTTTGATTTCCTTTTTGAGGCGGGCCAGTCGAACGGCATTAGGTTTCGGGGGGACGGCTCCATTCTGTCTTTCCGGCGCTGAGGCCTTGTCATTTAAAAACGCCGTCGTCGACGTTCGGTCAATGCGAGTGCCGTTTCCTTCATCGAACTCAAGGCGAAAGATTTCGTGATCTGCAAATGTCTCCGTCACTTCTCTGTCGAGGGTTGCCACGAAGACTTGCGCGTCGTCTCCCCGAGTTTGAGCAAGGCAATCTGCGAGCAACGAGGTCGGGAGTGTCCCTCCCAGTCCGTTCTCAGGTTCATCGAAAACGAAGAATGAGCGGGCAAATTCCTTTGTTTTGGTGAGGATACGAAGATGCCCTGTGCGGAGGAGGTAGCGTTGCAGGCCGGCGCTGAGCGAGGTGAAAGGAATGCTTTCCCCGGTGCGGCCGGAGAGTAGTCCCACCGGTTGGGAGCTTGAGAAGCGGATGTTCGCCGGTTCGAGGACTGGCATCCACGCCTTCGTGATTTCAGAAAGGGGATTCGGATAGGCGTCTTCGAACAGTTGTTCGACAGCGGCGACGGTTTCGTCGCGGTTGTCCGGGTGCTTCAGAAAGCGATTGAACTGTTGTCCGCGTTCTTCGCTCAGCAAATCGACCATTTCTCTGAGGTCATCAGCGGGGCGTGAATCGATCAAGTCCATCGCGGGGCTCATCCAGGCGGTTGAAATATCCGGAGCCGAAAGACTGTCATCATCATTCACCGCGTAGTCGGAAAACTGGTCGTCGAATTCATGAAAGCCCATTCCTTTCTCGAGAAAGGCCTCCCAGCCGGGGGCGTTTTCAATGTCGTCGCTGAACCAGGAGAACTTTGAGCCACCGGCTCCGAGGGCGAGTCCGTTTCGCGCAAGGTAGACAGTCTGGGCGCCGAGACCGTACTGAACGAGAATCAGTGCATTCGCTTCGCGCTCTTCATCAACTGCCACCGGGAGAATCTCCGGATCCATCGCATGGTAGATCTGGGCGAGGATCGTGGACTTGCCGCACCCGTTGGGGCCCGTCAGACAAACGCGCTTCAGGGGAAGGCCGCTTGATGGATCAGTGAAATCAAAGTGGCAGAGCTTGAATTGCTGAAACTGGGAAAGGATGAGTCTTCTGACCTGTTGGACTTCCGGCATGGGACGCGAAGTGTACGGTATAATTCAGAGTGCGGCAACTGATCGGCGGGAACCAGGGAGATTGCGTGATAACTCAATCATTTGCGTCACATTCGCTATCATCTGCGGCCATTCGCG
>JARGOD010000070.1 GCA_029210205.1 Verrucomicrobiales bacterium
GAACGCCGACCGATCCTGTCACCCGCAAGCGCACGCCGGCGCCTCAACTCGACGGACCGCTTCTCTTCGATCTCAGCAGCGATGTCGGCGAACAGAATGATATCGCTGCTGAGAACCCGGATATTGTTGAGCGATTGCAGAGTGAGATGAAAGCGATTCTCAACCCTGCCGAGTGACTCTAACGAAGTTCCCTGCCCCCGCCCTCCTGATTCTCTTGACCCCCCAATCTTTCCAACCATTTCCGGACACTGGCGACCTCCCCGTTTTGAGAGTATCTTAGCAGGTCCTCTAACCCGCCCGTGAACCCCGGTTACATCTATATTCTGCAGAATCCTTCGCTGTCCGAGTCCCATCTCAAGATCGGACGGACGGAGCGTGACCCTGAGCAGCGGGCCGCCGAGATCTCCGGCTCGACCGGCGTGCCGACGCCTTTCGAGGTCGTCTGGTGGAGTGAGTCGGTTGACTGCCACCTTGCCGAAACGCTGCTCCATCACGAGCTCGCGCCCTACCGCACGAACACAACGCGGGAGTTTTTCGATCTCGAACTCAACCACGCGATCAAAGTGGCGCGCCGGGCGATCCGCAAATCAGGAGGAGAGGTTGGCGGGCTGTTCTACCTGCTACGCCGGGCTTTCCGGTGGACTTTTCATGGGATTGTTCGCCCGATCCTACGCCTGCCGGTACAAGTGCTCCTGCTGGCGGGACTGATGCTCTGGTGGATCGTGAAAGCCGTTTTCCTTGTCGTATTCGGAATCCTGCACGGCACACTTCGGTTCATTGCCGCTCTCTTTGGTTCCAAAAAGCCGAAACCACGCCGACGTCGCCGATAGCCCTGCTGCCCGAACCTTCAATGACCGAAAGATCCAATGCCTTTTACTGGAAAGAAATCATGGGGACAATTCTCTGGATCGCGGCGGTCTATTTCTTCTTTGGAGAAGACTTCAGGGAGCTCTACCGCGAATGGTTGAAGCGGTCCTGAACAGCGCGATCAGGCATCTTTAAGGATCTCAAATTCTCCCCATCGTATCGTCGTGATTCGTTATCGCTCTATATTCCTTTGTCTCACCGCCCTTGCTCTGCAAGGTGGCCGTGCCTCTGCTCTTGAATTCGCGGAGGTACCGGAGATTCATGGTCAAATTCTCGCCGACTACTGCTTTGAATGTCACGACTCGCTCTCTGAAAAAGGGGGCATCGACCTTGAGTCTCTTTCTTACCGGCTCGACTCTGTCGAATCGGCGGAGACCTGGCAGAAAGTGCTCAACGTGCTGAACTCCGGCGAAATGCCTCCGGACGACGAGCCGCAGTTGAAGGACGGGGAGAAAATTGCGCTGCTCCGCGATCTCTCCGACCAGATTGTCGTCGCGCGGGAACTCCTCAGTGACACCGGTGGGGTCACGACGATGCGTCGTCTCAACAAACGGGAATATGAGAACACGGTCGAATCTCTCCTCGGCGTGCGAATTGAAGCCGAAGATCTCCCCAGCGACACGAACTCGGGCGGATTCGATACCAACGGCTCGGCACTCTTCTTTTCGGCAGACCAGTTCGAGCAGTACCTGAAGGTAGCCAAGACAGCGCTCGATGAGGCGTTTCTTTTCGGTCCGGAAAAACCCAAGCCGATCACTCAGAACCTGGAGCCCGAGGTTTCGCTGAATCAATTTTACGAGAAGACGTCGGCGAAGCTGAAGGAGAATTTCGACAAGGCACAGGCCTGGCGAAACTCAGACGGCAGCAAGCCTCCCAAGCACTTCGGCATTCTCGATGAGTTCGAGGTCCGGTTCGTTGAGCGCATTTACAATCAGCAGTATGCGACCTACCGCCGCTACCTCGATGACCCGAGGTCGAAGGAAGGCGTGCTGCTTCAGGAATTATTCAACGGCACCAGCTTCGTCCGCGTCAAGATTCCCCCAAAGGCCCTTCCGGGAACCTATGAACTCAAGGTATTCGCCCGCCCTCTCAAAGGTGCTCAGCGAACGGATACCTACCTCGAATATGGCTTTCCCGGTGCTCGCAGCGGGGAGATCGAGCGTCTCGGCTATGTCCGCGTCACAAACACGAAGTCGGCGGACGAGCCGGTCGTTCTAAAGGTCCCGGTCACCAAAAACGGGAAACGCGAAATTCTCATCCGTCATCGCCAGCACAACAACCGCGACGCGGCGAGGGCGACCTTTACACGCTATCTCGCGAAAGAGGGATTCGGTCCAGAGCCGAAGATGCTCATCGACAAGGTGGTTCTCAATGGACCGCACCACGAAACCTGGCCACCCCGCGCCGTGTCCGAAATTTTCTTCAAAGGGATGTGGTGGAAGCAGCCGGACGAATCGGTCTATGCGAGGGAAATCATCGAGCGATTTGCAAATCGCGCCTTCCGCACGCGGAAACCGGCCGACTCGTTCATCGAAAAACTGCACGCGCTCTACGAATCAGAAACAGCCGCCGGGAAGAAGTTTTCGGAGGCCATTCGCGAACCCCTTGCGATCATCCTCGCCTCACCCGGCTTCCTTTATCTCGCGGAGCCGGTGAAACCGGAGAAACAGGGCAAAAGCGAGCCGCTCTCCGACATGGAACTCGCCGTGCGATTGAGCTACTTTCTCTGGTCAGCCCCACCCGATCAGGCTCTGCTCGAAGCAGCAAAAGCGGGTGACCTCAGAGAACCCGGTGCGCTTCGCCGTCACACTGGGCGTCTCCTCGATGATCGCCGTTCCGATGCCTTCATTTCCGCGCTCGCCCATCAGTGGCTGCACATGGAGCGACTCGACTTTTTCCAGTTCGACGACCGTCTCTTCCCCGAGTTCGACGACAGTGTGAAGGAGTCAGCTCGCTCTGAAGTCTTTGAGACGATCCGCCACGTCATCAGCAAAAGGCGTCCGCCGATTGACCTGCTGAATGCGAACTATGTTGTCGCAAATGATCTGCTCGCCGACTACTACGGGCTTCCTCCGGTCGAGGGGGGGCACTTTCGGAAAATCCCCGTCCCGGATGATTCTCCGCGCGGAGGTTTCCTCGGGATGGCTGCGATCCATGCGATGGGGTCGGATGGCAATCACTCCTCCCTCGTCGAGCGCGGCGTCTGGGTCACGCGCTATCTTCTCAACGATCCACCTCCTCCTGCCCCACCCAATGTGCCGCAGCTGAGCAGGGTCCGCGGGAAACTGCTCTCTCCTCGTGAAGAGCTCGCCGCTCACATGGAGGAAGCCCAGTGTGCCCAGTGCCACCAGCGAATTGATCCGGTCGGCTACGGGATGGAGAACTTTGATCCAGCCGGTCAATGGCGCGAGGTCCTACACCTCGAACAAAAACAGGGTCGACGCGTCGTGAAAAAGAAAACGGTCGAAGTCGATGCGAGCGGCAGCCTTCCCGACGGATCCGCCTTCAAGGATTTTTATGGGCTCCGTAAGCAAGTCGCGAAACACGACGAAGCCTTCACCCGGGGTTTTCTCGAGGCGCTCATCGAGTATGGTCTCGGGCGCCCCTATGGATTTTCCGATGAAAGCCTCCGCGAACGATTGCTGAAACGCGCCAATACCGCTGACGGCTCGATGCGCGAACTTATCCTGGCCTTTGTCGACTCAGAACCTTTCCAACTGAAGAAATGACCTCTCCTCTCACGCCTTCCACCAGACGCGGATTCCTGCGCAGCAGTTCAGCGCTGGTCGCCCTGCCATTTCTCGAGTCACTCGGATTCCAGCGCTTCGCGAAAGCAGCGGCCGCCCCGACGCCATCGAAGCGATTCGTTTTCCTCGGCATGGGATTCGGTGTCACGAAAGAGTCCTGGTATCCTGATCAGAAAGACGTCGGCGCTGGCTACGAACTCCCCGTAGGTCTCGCTCCGCTGGCAAAACATCGCGATGACATGACGATCATCCAGAACCTCGCGAACCAGTATAATAACGAGGCGCACTGGGGCAGTACCTTCTGGCTCACCGGAGCAAACCGCTACGCCGAAGCCGGACAGAGTTTTCATAACACAGTCTCCGTCGATCAAGTCGCAGCGGAATCACTCGGACAGGACACACGATACACCTCTGTCCAGCTGAGCTACAAGGGCGGCGACAATTCCGGACACGGACCGGGTCAATCCCTTGCCTGGAATCAGCAAGGCAAGCCGATGGCCGCTCTCACCACTCCTGTAGCCGCCTTTCACAAACTCTTCTCGGAAGACAACACTCCTCTTGAACAGCGACAGGCCGATCTACTCAAGCAGCGCAGTGTCCTCGACACGGTTCTCGAAGATGCCAAAACCACCAAGCGTGGCCTAACCAAGTCAGATCAGGACAAACTCGATGAGTATTTCCAGTCCATCCGCGAAATCGAGCAACGCCTTGCGAAGGAAAAGGAGTGGCTCGAAGTTCCGAAGCAACTTCCTGATCCCGCTCCGGTCGAGCCTGACAAGAGCCTCCAGGGTGTGGAGGAAATCAAAGTCATGTATGACCTCATGGCGGCAGCGCTCCAGGTCGATGCGACGAGGGTGTTCAGCTATCGACAGCCACTCGACTCGATGATTCGCAGCATGGGCGCCACGATTACAGCGCACAACATGAGCCACTATCAGCCGGGCAATCGCATGGATGTTTCACAACAGCGAGACCTGAAACAGTCAGAGCTCCTCGCTCACTTCATTGACCGACTTAAGGGAATCAAGGAAGCCGACGGATCCTCGCTCTTCGACAACACAACGGTCACGCTCGGAAGTAACATTCACTCGATCCACTACCTCACGAACTGCCCGACGATCGTGACGGGTGGCGGAGCTGGCATTCAACATGGCCGCCATATCGTGGCTGCACCGAAGACACCACTGTGCAACCTCTGGCTTAGCCTGCTCAATGGCTCGGGCATAGCCTCGGAATCTCACGGAGATTCCAACGGGCAATTGGAGGAGTTGTTCACTGCCTGAGCCGGATCAATTCCGCGTTCAACGCCTGATACTGCTGGCGGGCTTTCTGAAGCGACTTCGCCAATTGCGCGATCAGTTGCTCTTCGAGCTGGATTTTTGCCTTCAACTCTCCAACTTCTTTTCTCCGATCCACGATCGTCGATTCTCCATTGATGCGCTCGACGCGGAGGCCTCCGGAACGCTGGCTTGACTGAAGCGCCTGGACAGTTTGAAGCTCAGCACGCAAGCTGTTTAATGAAATCGTGTGCCTCGAAAGGTCTGACTCCAAACCTTGCACTCCGACCCGCTGAGCCTCGAGCCTCTTCTCCAATTGCACGAATCCGTGAACCTGATCTGCAGTGCCGGGCTTTGGGGTTTTCTCCGGAGCATCGCCTGCCATGAGAGGTGTTGGCTTATCGAGTTCGTCAATCAGGCCCGAACCGGAAAGCGTCTCAACCAATTTCTCTCCGATCGACTTTTTAGCCGGATTGTATCCCCACTGCTCGCGGACGTTTTGCGGAACCTTGTCCCAGGAAATTTCATCGAGTCCGCCAGCATGAGCCACCAAAATTCCTTCATCGGTAATATCGCGGATTTCTGCACCAGTGAAGCGATGCTCTCCCAAAGTGATCGATTCAAAGGTTCGTCCGATCACCGCCTTTCGCTTTCCTTCGATCGAATTTTGGTTCACCGGCTCGACGGCTATGATGTCCTTTGCCGATGAGTCCTCTGCCTCTGTTTTCAATTGCGGCCTTTTGCAAGCCATCGATATCAGCACTAATGAGACAATAGCAATACGAGCAATCAATTGAGTTCCGAAGGCCATCCTGTTTCCGCGATTTTCTCAAGAGTGTAACAAAGTTTACACTCCCTTCGCAAGCCACGAACCGGCACGCTTTCGCGAATCTTCAATCACCCGCTCCCAGATTCTCAAAGTCAGCAAACAGATTCATTCCCATGAGCACATAATCGTGAGACTCCGCCTTCATGTCGCGGATGTAGTTTGGAAGTCGAACCAATTCCCGGAAACCAATCGCGCCCATCGACTCAATCGCGACCTTTCGCTCACCGTTTAGCTCCGATTCCAATTTGGTGAGACCAATCTGAGTCGAGATTTTGACGAGGATCTCTAATAAATGATCAAGGATTCCGAGGCCCCGGTAGTCGGGATGAGTCAGAAAGTAAACCCGGCCGATGTGCCTTTTCCAACCACCGGGCCGTTGGTGAAGCGATCCCATCGCAACGAGCTTACCATCCACGAAAGCGAGGAGGGCAAAGTGTTGAACGTTCTGCCGATCAGTAACCCATTCATTGAAAAGGCTGCCATCTTTAATCTGTGAGCGTATGAATAGCTGCTCCTCCTCCGGAATCACTTCATGAAACGCTCGAAAAGCCGCTTCATCCTCATCACTGATGGGGCGTATTGCGCACGAAATACCGCTCGGAAGGTCAAGTCTCACCGGGAACTGATCTTTAAGGACGTCTAACATGACTACCCGGAATCAGCAAATGCTGTGCCATCACAATTTGGGACTTAGAAAGAGCCTTCGAACTTTAAAACACAATCAAGCTGGACTCGGCACGCATCATGCAATCTCTTCAGGTGCTGTCCGAAACCATGTCAAAGCAGGAGAAAAGAAATCCCTCTCGCGAACCTCGCCACTCGCACGGTTTTCACTTTCCTATCCCGCATCTAACCTCACGAGCCGATACAAGGGCGGAATATCGACGCATCCTCGGTCATCTTGAATTCCACTCCGGACTAGCCCTTCTGAAGTTCGTTCTCTGCCTTGTCGCAGCGGTCAGCATTGCCTTTCTTCCACAGTATACCGGTCTGGATCCTGCCGCCCAGTGGACCCTGGGCATTGTCCTCTTTTGCGGTTTACTTTGGATGACGGAAGCGATCCCGGCCTTCGCGGTTGCCTTGCTGGCAATCGGACTTCAGATCATGATTCTCGGACAGCCGGGAGGAGTGATGAACCGGGAAGGTGATTCCGCCGCCTGGCAAAAATTTGTGCAACCCTGGGCGAGTCCATCGATGTGGCTTTTCTTTGGTGGATTCATTCTCGCAAAGGCCTCCTCGCGCACGGGGCTGGACCGCTCCCTCGCCGGAAACCTGCTCACGCTTGCCGGGGCGAAACCCGAAAGAGTCCTTCTCGTCGCGATGGCGACGACTTTTGTCTTCTCGATGTTCCTCTCCAACACTGCAACCGCAGCGATGATGCTGGCGATCCTCGGCCCCATGCTAGGGAGTATGAAAGCGGTCGGGGCTGCAAGGGCGATGATCCTCGGAGTCGCCTTTGCTGCTAATCTTGGCGGAATGGGAACGATTATCGGCACCCCTCCCAATGCGATCGCATCCGGACTCCTCGGCGACGTCTATAACATTGATTTTCTGACCTGGATGCTATTCGGACTGCCACCTGCTGTCATTCTCATGACTGGGCTCTGGTGGGTTCTATCAAAACACGTAAGGCTTGCCTCCTTTCAACTTCAAGACTCAGAACAGGATAAAAATACAGCGCAGCCTGAAGTGCGATCAGATCACGCTCCGCGCTGGCAGCGCTGGACGGTCCTCGCTATCTTTGTCGTCACGATCGCACTGTGGCTCTCCGGAAGTTGGCATGGCATTCCCACCGCCGTCGTTTCCTTCATCCCAATCGTCCTTTTTTCTATCACCGGAGTGATACGCGCTCAGGACATCCGAACTCTTGATTGGGACATTCTTATCCTCCTTGCCGGAGGACTTTCGCTAGGAGTCGGAGTTTCCGAAAGCGGACTCGCACAATGGATCGCAGGACAACTGAGCGGACTCGAAGTCGCTCCCTGGGCAATGGGATTGATCTTCGGCATGCTGACGCTTCTTCTTTCCAATTTCATGAGCAACACAGCCGCTTCCAACATTCTGATACCTATTGGAATAGCCGCCGGAGCAGCCAGCGGAGAAAGCATCGAAGCGGCGGCTTTCGCTGTGCCAATGGCCCTCAGTGCCTCCGCTGCGATGTGCCTCCCCATTTCAACGCCGCCTAACGCGATTGCCTATGCAAGCGGCCAAATACGCTCGAAGGATTTCCTTCTTCCCGGCGCAATCATCGGCATCATCGCGGTGCCATTATCGACATTCTGGTGCCGACTACTGCTTTCGTGGATCGGGTAAGAGGCGCTTCTGTCTCCGAGAAAGGCTGCACTGGACGGGCCTACCCGCTTCGATATAATCTGGAAGTATGAGCGACTCTCCGACTCCTCTTCCAGACCCATTCAAGAATGCACGCCGTGAGTCGGCCGTTTTGAAATGTCCTTTTCAAGGGGAGGAAGTCCCCATGATCCTCAGACATGCCGACGTTCGAGCAGCCGCGAAGGACTGGGAAACTTATAGTTCCGATGCCCCTTTTCGCGTCCCGATACCCTCCGAGGAGGAAGTTCGAACCATGCGCCAACTCCCTATCGAGGTCGATCCCCCGCTCCACGGAGAGTATCGCGCAATCGCAGAGCCTTTCTTCCAGAGGGCAAAGAAGCCTGAAATGATTGCGCAGGTGGAGGCACTCATTGGATCGATGATCGATGAAGCTATTGGCGAGCCTTCACTTGAGATCGTGAACGGTTTCGCTCTCCCGATTCAATCACGCGCCCTTACTTTTCTTCTCAATGTGCCGGAAACCGAAGCTGGGACGTGGATCGACTGGGGCATGCATGTCTTCAAGGTGACCGGTGGCACTTTCAAAAAGGGTAACCAGCTTGAAGACTACCTTCATGCTCAATTCGATCGTGCTGAAGAGAACCCGGGAGACGACTTTTTCAGCGCTCTTACACAGGCAGAGTTTCAGGGTAGAGCGCTCACACGGGAGGAAATGATGGGGTTCGGAAATCTCACTTTTGCCGGCGGTCGCGACACCATTATTCATAGCATCTCTTCTATCATTGCTTACTTCGGTGAGAATCCCGACAAACTGGATTTTCTCCGTGGTGACCCCAAGCGAATTCGACTGGCCTCGGAGGAGTTCTTCCGCGTCTTCATGCCCCTCACCCACATTGGTCGGGTCTGTCCGGTAGAAACGGATGTCCATGGTGTCGAGGTGCCGGCCAAAGGACGGGTCTCACTCTGCTGGAACTCAGCCAACCACGACGAAGAAGTCTTTGAGGATCCCGGAACTATCCAACTCGACCGCAAGCCCAATCCGCACGTTTCTTTCGGCTTCGGTACTCACCTATGCCTGGGCGCTCCCCACGCGCGTCTTGTCGTTCGCACCTTACTTGAAGCTCTCGTTTCCAAAGTTTCCTCCATCGAAGTAGTGGAGGCGAATCCGCATGTCGAGAGGGAAGAAAAATACAGCCGTCTCAACGGTTACGAATCACTCACCGTTCGCTTCAAAGGAAAGGGAGCGTAGACTTTTCAATCACACCCGACAGCTACCAGTTGATTCGGATTCCGGAAGAAATACCCCGGCCATCGTATTCTCCACCATCGTTAGCATCGTCGATGAGATCGATATGACGGAAACCGAACTCCTGGCTTATCACGCGCACCAACAATATCGGACCGGAACCTCCAGCGGGTATCGTCATAGCAAAACTGAACGAACTAAAGGTGCTGAAACGGACGAATAAAATCGTTCTTCAGATCCGGGTCCTCGTAGAAAAAATCCAATTCAATCCGGGCTGCTTTCACTCCAAAATGCTCGGACAGATCGTAGCCGAATTTTTGGATGAATGAGAACTTCGCAATAAGCGCACAGTAATAATGTAGCTGGAGTGACCAAAGGTTGGAAGAAGACGCGATGAATCAGCTCAAACTGGCAAAGCATCCCTGTTTATGTGCTGGATTTCGCCTCCACGATCGGTCAATCTCGCGGACTTCTATTCTTCATGATGCGTTTCACTTTTACCCTCGCCCTGTTTTTTATCATCGCTCCTGTCCTTGGCGATGATCGACCAAACATCATTCTCATCATGTCCGACGACATGGGCTATTCAGACATCGGGTGCTATGGAGGTGAAATCGAAACCCCTCATCTGGACGGCCTCGCAAAGGAAGGAGTTCGTTTTACTCAGTTTTACAACACCGGCCGTTGCTGCCCGACGAGAGCATCACTGCTCACTGGACTTTACCCTCATCAGGCAGGCATTGGCCACATGATGGATGATCGTGGATTCGACGCCTACCGCGGAGACCTCAACCGCGAATGTGTCACCATCGCCGAAGCGCTCCGTCCTGCCGGCTATCGAAATTACATGTCAGGAAAATGGCATGTCACACCTTACCGTGCCGATGAGTTGAAGAATCCCGACACTTCGAACTGGCCACTTCAACGTGGATTCGATCGTTTTTATGGCACGATCCATGGCGCGGGTTCGTTCTTCGATCCCAACAGCCTGACCCGTGACAACCGCTACATCACTCCTGACAATGATCCGGAGTATGCCCCTGAAAGCACTTGGTATTACACCGATGCGATCTCGGACAATGCCGTCCGTTACATTCACGACCACGCTGAGCACCATCCTGACAAACCTTTTTTCACCTACGTTGCCTACACCGCCGCCCATTGGCCGATGCATGCTCTGCCGGAAGACATCGCCAAGTATGAAGGCAAATACGACGGTGGCTACTCTCCTACTCGTGAGGCTCGTATTGCAAGGCTAAAGGAAATGAAGCTTCTTCCCGAAACATGGAAAGTTGCGCCCCAGATTGGCAACTGGGACGAGGTCGAACTCAAGGAATGGGAAGCCGCCTGCATGGAAGTCTACGCCGCCATGGTCGACAATATGGATCAAGGGATTGGTCGCATTATTAAAGCCCTCGAGGAAACGGGCGAATTCGACAACACTCTCATCCTCTTTCTCCAGGATAATGGAGGCTGCGCGGAAGTCTTTGGTCGCAATGTGGAAATCGGACCACTGGAGCGCCCTGACAAACCTACTTTACCTGTCATGGGCAAAAATGAACTTCAGACAGAGATGATTCCAGTTCAATCGCGTGATGGCTACCCACTACGCAGAGGCACTGGAGTGATGCCCGGACCCTACCCCGAAGTTGAAATCGGGTATGGTGAAAATTGGGCAAACGTCTCAAACACCCCTTTTCGTGAATACAAGCATTGGGTCCACGAAGGTGGAATCGCGACGCCGCTGATTGCGCACTGGCCCTCTGGCATCGCCTCCGAAGGCAGTGCCTTTCGTGCCACAGATGACGGCCCACTCCATGATGCCCCCTCACATTTGATCGACATCATGGCCACTGCACTCGAGCTGGCCGAGACAGATTACCCGCAGGAGAAAGACGGCGTTGAGATCAAAACGCTTGAAGGAACTTCCCTCGTCGCGGCACTCAAAGGGCAAGCCATCGATCGAGGTGGCAGCCCAATCTTCTTCGAGCACGAAGGCAATCGCGCGGTGAGGGATGGTCCATGGAAGCTGGTTGCAAAAGGCAGCAAGAGCCCCTGGGAACTTTATGACATGGAGAACGATCGCACCGAGATGAACAATCTCATCGAATCCAAACCGGAAATCGCAGGTAGGATGATTGCTCAATATGAAGCCTGGGCCAATCATGTCGGAGCAGTTCCTTTCCACACGCTGAAAAAGAAGAATAAAGCTCACTGATCAACGAAGGTGATACACCTCGACGACGACTCGTCTCGCCCGTTGCAGTTGCTCTTCCGTCTCTTTGCCGGGACGTCTGCGGGACAGGGCATCTCCCTTAGTCTTTATTTCGGCAGAAACTTCGTGATCAAATTCTCCTTCAAAGATAAGATCTTTAATCCGGTTTGCTCGCTGCAAGGCATCTTTCTGATTCTGTTCAAAGCTACCGCGATAGTCCGAGAAGCCAGTGATGTAGATAATGCAGCGCCCTTCCTGCGCTCGATTGATCGCAAAATCAATTCTCGGCATATTGACCTCCTTGATGTCCCCACTCCCGGAATCGAAAAGAAAGATTAACGGTTTACCATCGTCTACAGGAGGAGGACCCAGTTTCTCGAGAACTTCAGAAGGTGATTCATTCTCGGCTTCTGCAGTTTCTGAATCCAAGCCGCCCGCTCCGGGGTCCTTCAGATGTGGGACAGTATGAACATCATAATGCTCATCAAACGGAGCCAAAAAAACGTAGCTTACTCCAGAAGTCGCTCCTCCCGTTTCGTCGATCTGCGGATTCTTGTTTCCCTTTTCAACCTTGAGTGAGGCTTCCTCGACCATGGACACCTCTATCTGCTTACTGGAATCCTTTTGCGGTTTCTGCGTGACAACTTTTTCAGGAATCTCAGGGAGTTTTCCTTTCAAAGCTTCGTCTACATCCACTTGTTCATCCAATTCAAGACCCCGTTTCTGCAGTGGCTTCGTCCACTTCAACACAGCGTTTTTTGCTTCTTCGGAGCCGACAGCTCCCTTCAGCAGAAGCTTCCCGTCAACGACCGTCATCTCATGATTTCCACCCGTATGCCTAAAGTAGCGTTCAACAAAGACCGGCAGATAGGTGATCCAAATTCCACTTCGAGTATCAGGTGAAAATTTCAGACGATTGTCGATTTCCTCTTCATCGAAGGCTAAAGCAATCGCTGCGGTGATTTCCTCCTTCATATTCCGGGTCGGAATGGACCCTTGTAACGAGACGCCCTCCTCGGCTGCATTAATATTCAGGACAAAAGGTAGAAACGGAGCAGGTGGCCCATAAGGCTCGAAGTAAATTCTCTTTTGACGAACCGGCTTCTCCACAGCGACCTCTTCCACTGCTTCTGTCGCAGACTCGCCATCCGAATCCTGAGACAGTTTCGAAACCTCCGGCGTCACTATATCGGCAATAGCGCCCGGGGGCTTCTCGATAGAAGGAACTTCGTGATTCGGCTCCGGCAAGGACGTCACCATTGGAGGGTAGAAATCCGCAGAACGCCTTGGGATCTCATCTCCTGTTATGACCAGATACCAGGCAAACACCACTGCGCTCAGGACCGCGAGCGACGAAGTGGTAAAAAAGGTTCTCATGGATCAGGAAACTCCAAAAAAGGCGATTTATCGAGAGTCACTCCAGAATAGAACATCCTTTCGTTCAGGAAACAAAAAAGGCCATTGAGCGGCCACATTTTTTCGCCTTGATAGTCAACTTCACTGAAGGATCCCAAGCCTGAAAGCTCTCGCAACAGCGGCAGACTGATTCGGGGCATCCAGCTTGCGATACAGATTTCGAAGATGGGAATCGATGGTATGAACGCTGAGCTCCATGTCAGCAGCTATTCGCTTCGTCGGCTTTCCATCAGCAAGATGCCGCAGAACCTCGAACTCTTTGGGCGAAAGAGAGCCCGCTCCATCCTCTGCTTCCGCGGGTAGCTTATCAACAAGCTGGCGATTCATGTCCGGATCCACGGTAACGCCTCCACTCAATGCTCTCCGAATCGCTGATTCTATTTCGTCCGGCGTCGACGTCTTCAATAAATAGCCAGCCGCACCTTTTCGTAATCCCGCCAAAAGGTCTGCCTCATCGTCTGAGGCAGTTAACAATATGACCGTCAAATCAGGGCGAAGTCGCCGGAACTCGTCCAGCGCTTCAAGCCCGGAGATTTGTGGCATCCGGAGATCGAGGAGAATCGCGTCCGGCAGTGATCCTGCGGAAAGGCCGGAAAACAATCCCCGAGCAGACGATAAAACTTTTTCGCAGACAAATCCGCGACGTTCAAGAACCCTCACTAGATCCCGCCGAAAGCCCGCATGATCATCGATGACCCAAAGTCTGATCAACTCCATGCTCATGTTTCAAATCGGGCCGGCAGTTCCAGGATCAAGATATTCCCCTTTCCTTCGGCGAGTTCTTCGACCTTCACTTTGGCCGCCAACTTCTGACTGCGCCGCCGAAGGCTTCTGGAACTCAATCTTCCGTTCCTCGTCAGAGGTATCGAGCTGTCATCCTCAATACTTAAGCAAACACCTGATTTATTAGGTTCCAACTGAACGAGAACACGGGTCGCATCACTGTGCTGCCGCAAATTGTGCAGGGCTTCTTTGCAGAACATCAACAGCTCATCCCGTTGAGCCAGGGACAAACTGTTGATCGTTCCCTCATCATCATCCGGAAAAGTTAGGAAGCCGTGTTGCTCTCCAAAAAAATCTCGGACAATCATTCGAAGCCGATGGGAAAATGAATTGGCATCTACTGGGAGCCCGATCTCCTTATCACCGACCTCAAGAATAGTCTTCAGCCGATTTCGACTTTCACGGGCTAACTCTACCACCCTGTCCAAATCCACCGCAGGCTCACTTCCAGGGGATTGACTACTTTTCACCTGATCAGCGAGCAGCACAATGCTACCCAGATTCCCGCCAAGATCATCGTGCAAATCAGCGGCCAGCTGCCGGCGCAACTCCAAGGACTCAGCTTTTGCCTGTCTCTGAGTTTGACGCCAGGAGATAGCGAATCCTACGGCCACCGATAAGAGGACAACCAACAATAAAATGAAGACGACCCGATCGGTGAATCGAACGGCCCGCTCCAGAACAGCAGCATAAACCAGTCGATCCTTTCTAACCCGTTTTGCTTCATCTAATCCACGCAGCCATTCTCCTGTCGAAACGAGCCGCCCTTCGCTGGCGAGGCCGTCTGTCAGGGCGCCTAAACTCCAAATCGCATTCTCCACTCCCGTGGAGCTGACTTCAATCTCGGCTCCTGCCGCGATGTTCTTCCCAGTGCTGTCGATCACCTCAAACTCAGCCAGTGACAGGAAACGACTGTCCCGTCGCTGCCAAAGTTCGGTCGCCATCCAACGAACTCGATCTACTTCTCGATCGGGAAAACCGCGCACTGAAACTACATTCTGGCCGGGATCGATCTCATATCGAACACGACGATTTCCAATCTCTTCACTCCCCCTGAAAAACTCAGTCCTGTGTGCGAGCGGAAATCCAAATGTCTCCGTATGTGGCAACACCCTTTGTTGTGAAGGAATCAGTCGAATTGCTTTGATTAACTTTGGCTCGGACCAGCGAAGCTCGATCCATTCTTCGTCTTTCTCAGTGAGTTCCTTGATCTCGCTGTGATATCCCAATACCGAGGTCTCCTCCCGAACAAGCGGCAAGCCAAGAGGTGTTTTCTCATCCTGCAAAAACGTGGGTGCCATTGACCGGTCAGGAAGAAACCCATCCGACCAGGATAAGGTCGCTTGGGTCGAAACGTTGACATTGCCTGATAAGACGAAAATTTCTGAAAGCGCTAGATAACCGATCCCGAATGGCGCATAAGGCTCTTCAATGATCCAACGCCATGCCTTGGCAGGATTGCCATCCAGCGGAATCCGTAACGGAAAACCAGAGGACCCTTCTTCACTCGACTCGGGAACTTCAATTACCCGGACATCGTGCTGAAAATCTCCCCTCTCAGATAATTCGAGCCTCGATTTTTCAGGGAAACCCAAGCGGCGAATCGTCCCGTCCGCTTGGGGAATTCGTGTCGGCAGGAGAAACACATCGTCGAGTGGTTTTGCGACCTCCAGGTTCCAGGTAAGAATAAAATCTTCGCCTGCGTCGAGGCAGCGAAAGAGTGCGAACTTATTGCTCCGATCGCCTTGAAGCTCAAATCTTAACCGAGGCAGTTCGCGCTCTCGTTCCAACCGACTTTCGAACTCAATTCTCGCGCGCCGCGCAAACGGATTCCAGGTTTCCTGCCATGAAGATGGAATTTCCTCAGTCTCGTTGATGGGGCGATCCTGAACCGCAATCCGCTCATAATACCAAGCGTCGCCATCTAGCTCCTGCGCCTCGACACCACCATCGCAGGTGGCGAGCGCCAAAATCGCTATGAGGAAACCCCGGATCATCTCACTTACCTTGTCGCCTTTCCCGCAATGCCGCATCACGAATTTCCGTGATAGCAACCTCTCACAAGCTTCGCTACGATTGATCACAATGAGACATTTCCGTCCCGCTATTGCCCTGTTTACGATTTCTTTGACCACTCAAGCACGAGCCGAGATCGACTTCGTGCATCAGGTCGTTCCGATCTTGAAAGAGCACTGCAGCGAATGCCATGCGGGGGAAGAAGCCGAAGGCGGGTTCTCCATGAACACTCGGGACCTGTTTCTCGACGATGAAACCGCCGAGCCCGGAAAAGCACACGAGTCCTACTTCATCGACCTCATCTACGATCCGGACCCCGACTATCAGATGCCTCCGGATGACAAACCACGCGTCCCGGAAAATCAAATCGCCGTTCTCGAAAAGTGGGTCAACGAAGGGATGAAATGGGAAGCCGGCTTCACTTTTGGCACCCCAACCTATGAGCCGCCGTTCAAACCGCGCCGCCCTGAATTACCTGAAACGACCGATGGGAGGGATCACCCCGTCGATCGAATCATCGATCACTACCTCAGCAGCGAGAACCTTGAACAACCACTCCTAATTGATGACTCAACTTTCATCCGGCGCGTCTCTCTCGACCTCACCGGCCTTCTCCCGGAAGCCGACCGTGTGCGTCGCTTTCTCTCAGATGACTCCCCCACCAAGCGCGAGACTCTCATCGATGAACTTCTCGCCGACGACGTGCCCTACACCGAGCACTGGCTCACTTTCTGGAACGACCTCTTGCGAAACGACTATGCCGGCACCGGCTTCATCACCGGCGGCCGCACCCAGATCAGCGAGTGGCTCTACCAATCACTCAAAGACAACAAACCCTTCGACGCGATGGTGCGTGAACTCATCGCACCGGCCGACACAGCAAGTTCCGGCTTCATCAATGGCATTGAATGGCGTGGTACTGTCAGCGCCGGCCAGACCCTCCCGATCCAGTTCTCCCAGAGCCTTTCGCAATCCTTTCTAGGGATCAACATGAAGTGCGCCTCGTGCCACGACAGCTTCCTCGACCGCTGGACCCTCGACGATGCCTACGGGCTCGCCGCGATTTACTCGGAGGAACCAATTGAACTTCATCGCTGCGACAAGCCTACCGGAGAGGCTGCCAAAGCCGCCTGGCTGTTTCCTGAAATTGGAAACATCGATGCTGCCGCCCCCAAAGACAAGCGACTCAAGCAACTCGCCAATCTGATGACCCACCCTGAGAACGGACGCGTCCCGCGGACAATCGTGAACCGCCTCTGGGGCCAACTCATGGGACGCGGCATTGTGCATCCGTTAGACGCGATGCAGACCGAACCATGGAACGAAGATCTCCTTGATTGGCTCGCGTCTGATTTTCAGGAAAATGGCTACGACTTGAAGCACGCCCTCCGTCGCATCACGACTTCGGCCGCTTACCAGGGGGCCACCGCTCCTCACCAGAATTCAGAAGAAGGAGAAAGCTATACCTTCGACGGGCCCCGCCCCAAACGCCTCACCGCCGAGCAGTATGTCGATGCGATCTGGCAGATCACTGGGAACGCACCTGCCTCCTACGACGCGCCCGTCGCTCGCGGTGTGGTTGATCCGGCTCTCGTGGAAAAGCTCAGCTTTGAAAGCTCCTGGGTTTGGGGTCCTTCCGCCAAGCCCGGGCCACCTCCGCACGGGGAGAAAATTCTGTTAAAGAAGGAGTTCTCACCCGGAAAGAAAAAAGTCCGATCCGCCGGCCTCATCGCCGCTGCTGACAATGCCTATGTCCTCTATCTGAACGGACGCAAGATCATGGACGGCAGCAGGTGGAGCGAGCTCGACGCGGCACCGATCGCGAATGCGATCAAGCCGAGCAACCGCCTTCTCATCGTGGCCGAAAACCGTGGACCAAAGCCCAATGCAGCTGGCGCTTTTTGCGCCCTGCGAATTGAGTACGAAGACGGCACAGATGAAATCATCATGACCGACGAAACCTGGAAAGTCAGCCAGACCGTGCCCGCCGGCAGTCGACCGAACAATTGGAAGCTCGATGATCTCTCTTGGGCGGATGCTGTCGCCGTCAATATTGCCCAGTGGAAAGAGGCGACCGACAAACGGATCGGCCAGACGCTCGCGCGAGCTTCAGCCGGTAGTGATCGTCTCGTTCGCGCCTCCTTGCTCAAGGCTGACGACTTGATGCGGGCACTCGGTCGACCCAACCGTGACCAAATCGTGACCTCCCGCCCATCCGAACTGACCACTCTCGAAGCCGTCAATCTTGCCACCAGCGATGACCTCGTCACTGACCTTCAGGCCGGAGCGAAGAAACTCGCGGGGAACCTCTCCACCGATGCTCTCATCGACGAAGTCTACCTTTCGACCCTCTCCCGCTTTCCCACCGAAGCAGAAAAAAGCTTCGCCACCGAAGCGCTTGGCGAAACCCCTGACGAAGCCACTATCACCGACCTCCTCTGGGCCGTCACGATGACACCCGAATTCCTTATTGTTCGCTGACGTAACCCTGTTTGACCCCTCACCCAACCCTGTTGAACCCAAATGAAATTCGATATCGATCCCGAAGCTCCGGAATCCATCGTTCGCCGCGACTTCCTCAAGAAGCTCGGAGCAGCATCCACCGCGGCCATGATGTCGGGTGCCCCGCAAATTGTTCGCGGTGCCGGCGTCGAACATCCCGAAGCAAAAGCAGACGCCTGCATCCTTCTCTGGATGGGTGGAGGAATGGCTGCCCCGGAAACATTCGACCCTAAGCGCTATGCTCCGTTTGAGAAAGGCATGTCAGCCGATTCCGTTCTGAGCACCTTTCCTTCCATCGACACTTCGGTCGACAACATCAAAATCTGCGCCGGCATGGAAAACATCGCCAAGGTCATGGATCGCGGCACTCTCCTCCGATCGGTCGTCCAGCCCGATCTCGGCAGTATTCTTCACAGCCGTCATCAATACCATTGGCACACCGGCTATGTTCCGCCGCAAACCGTTGCCGCCCCTCACCTTGGTGCCTGGATGGCAAGAGTGTTAGGGCCCAACAACGAGGTCATGCCTCCTTTCATCAACATCGGGCAGCGCCTCGAGGGCGTCGGCGAGAAAGAGGAGCTCAAGGCTTTCACCACCGCCGGATTCTTCGGCAGCGAGTACGGACCCATGAACCTTCCTTTCCCCGAGGAAGCCTCCGCTGCGGTTCGTCCGCCTGAAGGCATGACCGGATCCCGTTTCTCCGACCGGAACAAACTCTACCGCCAGCTCGTCGATCGCAGTCCGCATCGCGAGTATGCGAGTGACTTTCAGCAGGAATCGCTCATACGGTCGATGGACAACGCCTATCGCCTTTTGAGCTCGAAAGAGCGCGAAGCGTTCGATATTGAGAAAGAGCCACAGGAAGTTCGTGAAGCGTACGACACCGGACGCTTCGGCCGCGGCTGCCTCCTCGCTCGACGCCTCGTCGAGAACGGCGCTCGATTTGTCGAAGTGACGACCGAGTATGTCCCCTTCCTTCATTGGGACACCCATGCCAATGGCCACGACACCGTCTCGCGCCTGCACAACGAAATCGACCGTCCTATTGCCCAGCTCGTCCTCGATCTCGAAGAGCGCGGACTCCTCGACCGAACCCTCGTCATCGTAGCTACCGAATTCAGCCGCGACGCCATGATGGAAGGTAAGCCGGGCTCCGAAGCGAATGATCAGGCCACGCACAAAGTCGACAACATCACCGAAATGAAACACTACGGTCTGCACCGTCACTTCACCGGTGGCAGCAGCGTCATGATGTTTGGCGGCGGCGTGAAGAAAGGCCACCTCTACGGAGCCACCGCCGACGAGCGCCCACTCATTGCCGTCGAGGATCCCGTCACCATCACCGACCTGCATGCCACGATGATGACCGCGATGGGTGTCAGCCCGAGAACGGTCTTCATGATTGAGGGCCGCCCTTTTTACGTGACTCAGGATGGGGTCGGAAAGCCCGTGAAGGAAATCTTCGCGTAGTTGGCGTAGACTCCATCGATGATCAAACGAAGATCCTTTCTCAAGACGGCGGGAACAGCCCTTCCTGCCCTGCCCCTGCTCGCCAGCTCACTGGGACGGGCAGAGGAAGCTGCGGCCAAACCAAAGCGATTGGTTTGTATCGGGCTCGATCTGTCCCTTCGGCCGGAAGCCTTCAGCCCGGCGAAGCCGGGGGCCGACTACGAATTGTCTCCACTCCTCAAGCCCATGGCACGCTGGAGAGATCAGCTCACCGTTTTCTCAAAGCTGGACCATCCCGGCGTCAGCGGAGGGCACTCTGCCGTCCACACATTCCTTACCGGAGTCAGGCGCGAACAGCGGGAAGGCTTTGAAGACGGTTGTCTATCCCTCGATCAGCGGGTCGCCGGTGAGTTGGGCCATCTCACTCGATTCCCGTTCATGTGTTTCGGCGTCGGTGGAGGCGACTCGATTTCCTGGACGCGCTCAGGCGTCAACCTGGCAAAGATTGAAGATCCGACAAGGGCTTATGACATGCTCTTCGCCCCTCAGGATCCAGCCGCGAGAGCGACCGCCCGAAAGCTCTCGGCAGAAGACACCTCAGTCGCCGCCCTGCTTCAGCAAGAGGCGAAAAAACTGAAGCCCTCACTCGATCAGTGGGACCGCGAAAAGCTCGATGAGTTCGCTGAATCCGTGCATGAGTTCGAGACGAAAACCAAAGCGCTGGAAAAATGGATCGACGCTCCGGTTCCCGAAGCGAAAGGTCCGCCTCCCCGTTGGTCGCCCGATGGCTGTCTCGACAAGGTCCGCGCCACTTTTGATGTCATGTCGCTGGCCCTGCAATCGGATTCCACCCGCATCATGACGATGAACATCGGGATTTCCCTACCGGTCGCTGATCGCATTCCCGGAGTCAGCCGCAGCTATCACGACCTGTCCCACAGCGGAAAAGACCCCGATAAACTCGCCCAGCTTCACCGCGTTGAGTCCTCCCTCGTGAGCGAGCTTGATCACTTTCTCGATACGCTAGCGAAGGCAAAAGATGTGGATGGTAGCTCCATGCTCGACAATACCCTCGTCGTCTTCGGTAGCGGCATGGGCAATGCGAGTTCACACTCCAACCGCAGCCTTCCGGTCATCGTCGCCGGAGGGGGAATCCGTCACGGCCGTCACCTTCATTTTGAGAAAGAAGGGCGAGAGAAAACACCGCTCTCCAATCTCTATGTCACCCTCATGAACGAAATGGGAATGGAAGCGAATCGCTTTGCGACGAGTGATGGGAATCTCAATGAGCTGCTCGCATGAAGCCGGTAATCGCTGTGCTATTGTCAGGATTCATCCTGACTCTATCCCTATCGTCACGAGGCGAAGAGGTCACCGTTCCCGCTGACTTTGATCCTTTTGATTTTCTGTCTGCCTACTGTCTTGATTGTCACGATGACCTGACTCAGAAGGGTGATCGCCGACTCGATGACCTGCCACTTGATCCAGGTGTCGATATTCTCACCGCCGAACGCTGGGAGGAAGTCATGCATCAGCTCCAGCTCGGCGAGATGCCTCCCGCGAAAAAGGATCAACCAAGCGAAGAGGAACATCTTGTCATGATCAGCTGGGTCAGGGACATGCTCAGCGAGGTCCGGCGCAAAACAGAGTCGCAGGGTGCCCGAGTCACGATGCGCCGACTCAATCAGGAGGAGTATCGCTACACGGTCCGCGATCTCTTCAGCTTCACCGAGGGAGACTTTGATCCTTCCCGCCACTTCCCGGCCGACAACGAGGTAGAGGGTTTTCTCAACAACGGGGCTGCCCTGCGAACCTCCTCGCAACTACTCGAACAATACCTCCGCGCCGCCGACGAGATCATCGACTATGCCTACGAACTGGTGCAGCCTCGCTCCAGCGCCTGGCCACAGACCTGGCAGGTCGACCCGGAAGGCGACGGCGCGATTCTCTTTGCCAACGGAATTCAACTGGCAAAAGGAGAAGATGGCACGAAGACCGTCGCTTTTTCATCCGGGTTGAGATCTCACGATGCGACTTATGGCGCCAAGCTCATGATCGAAGGGCTCGCCGGTCGTGGCGCTCCGATCTCCGGCTGGTATGACTTCACCGTGGATGTCGAGGCCCGGAATCGTAAGCATCGCTACGGGGACGAGCTCAACTACGACTACCACGGGCGCATCTTCCGTGACCTGACTGACTTCTACGACTCCAACCAGCCCATGCAGCTGGGCATCGGGAGGCAGTTCGGGCGCTCCGCAGCGGAACGGGCACGAATCAAACCGAACCTTGTCGCCATTCATGAGCTGCCCGACGAAACGCCAATCACGCTGACGTCACGGATCTGGCTCGATACCGGAAGCCACCCCTACCTCAGCTTCGTGAACGGGCCACCCCGAGGAACCAAAATGCAGTTCGTGACCAATCGGCTTCATCGCTTTGATGAGTCAGTACCCGCAATCAATCCGGAAGTTCGCGCCGACCTGACGAAGAGGGCGAAACGAAACGCCAAATACAATGATCGATACCAGGGCCCGGAGATTCACCTGTCGAAAGCTACTGTCGTCGGACCGCTACCGCCGACAGAGAAACATCCAGCTCACGATTTGCTGTTTCGCGAAATCGAACCCTCACGCTCCAGAGTGAATCCTGATCTCTTGCGACGTGAATTGGTCAGAATCGCCTCGACCTTCTTCCGGAGCCCACAAACCGCCGAGGACATCGAGATCTATGCAGAAATGATCGAGTCGACGATCTCACTCGAAAATCGTTATCGCGACGCACTCCGCCCTGTCCTCAAAACCTTTCTCTGCTCTCCGAAGTTTCTTTTTCTCCATGAGCCGGTTGAGCCCGGAAAAGAAAGTCTGTCACCGCAGGAAGTCTCGAATCGGCTGAGTTACTTTCTGACCTCTTCCCTGCCAGACCCACAACTCACCGAACGACTCACGCGCTCCAAACTCAATCCGGGATCCCTGCGCCGTGAAGCCAGGGCTCTTCTCGCGAAGGAGAAAGGAGAACGATTTTTCCTTCACTTCACTGATCAGTGGCTGGGGCTGAACAAGCTCGGCACAATGCCACCGGGGACCGGAGAGTTCCCCGGCTACTACCTGGACGAATTGGAAGACGTCGGCAAAGAGGAGACCCGACGATTTTTTGCAGCGCTCGTTCGCGAGAATCGGCCCGTCACGCAGCTCGCCGACGCAGACTTCACCTTTGTGAATCCTGCCCTCGCGCGGCACTATGAGCTCCCCCCTCTCACCGGGAGCGAGTGGGAACGCGTCTACCTGCCCGCCGATTCCCCGCGCCGCGGCCTCCTCGGTCAAGCCAGTGTCCTCACCGTGACTTCCAACGGCGTCGACACCTCTCCCGTCATTCGCGGTGTCTGGATGTTGGAAAAAATCTTCGGAACACCTCCCGCTCCCGCGCCCCCCGATGTCCCTCCGATCGAGCCCGACATTCGGGGAGCCAAAACAATCCGCGAACTTCTCGGGAAGCATCGGGAAGTCAACGCCTGTGCGGTGTGCCACGACCGCATCGACCCGCTCGGCTATGTCTTCGAGACCTTTGATCCGATCGGCGGACTTCGCACCGTCTACGAAAACGGAACGGAGATCGACACGAGCGGTCAATATCGCGGAGAAGAGATTGAAAAGGTGGCAGATGTGCGCCGGTTTCTCGTCAACCACCCGGAACTCCTGACCCACAATCTCGCAGAAAAGATGCTCACCTACGCGCTCGGTCGGGAGCTTGAATTTCAAGACTCCGATGATCTCGAACAAATCATTGAACGATGGAAAAAGGAAGGCCTCGGTCTACGCACCCTGATCGAGTTGGTCGTGATCTCCGATCCGTTCCTGAGCTTCTGAAGTCTGCCGGGACTTCCTACGGATTCTGACATTGCACCTTATTCCCACACGAACTTTGGCACCCCGCGAAAGAGCTTCACTTCTTCATCGTTCTTCTGCCCCGGCCCGTCGGTCGTGCGCCCCTTTTCAATGTGATTCTCCAACGCCATTAGCATCGCCTCGGCACGTTCCCATTCCGTGGCCGACAGATCATTCGACTCGGTGGGATCTTCGCCCAGATCAAAAAGCTGGACGAAGTGGGGTGACTTCAACTCCTCCTGATTCTTGAGTTTTCGCCCAAACGCTTCCAGCGCCTCCGTCCATGCATCCGTCGAGGGAGGGCGGCTCGCAAAGCGACCATTCGATCCGCTGCCGGGCCCAACGATGAGTTTCCAGTCTCCCTCCCGATAGGAAAACGCGGTCGAGCCACGGGCGATCAAACTCTCCCGCGGACTCTGAGCATCAGGATTCTTCAGGAGCGGATAGAAACTCACTGAGTCCGGCGCTTCCTTTTTCGCCAGCGGAGCACCCGCTGCATCCGCTAACGTCGCCATCAGATCGACGGTGCTGATGAGATCATCACTCACCCCTCCCGGCTCCACCACTCCCGGCCAGGCAATCGCAAAGGGAACTCGTTGTCCTCCTTCAAGAGCTGAGAACTTGTAGCCCCGCCATGGGCCGTTCGCCCGGTGACCTTTATCATGCAGCTCCTCAATCTGGAAGGCCGTCGCTTCGTAGGCCGGCCCGGAGTAGTGCCCCGGACCATGATCCGAGGTCGCAATGACGAGGGTATTTTCATCCAATCCATGGCGGGCCAGTGACTCGCGAACTCTCCCGATACAGGCATCCGTGTTCATCACGAAATCCCCGTAAATCCCGATTCGGCTCTTTCCCTGAAACTCAGGCTCAGGAGAGGTGGGTGTGTGAGGAGCCGTCAGCCCGACGAAGAGGAAGAAAGGTTCCTCAGTTTCCACCTGCTGCTTCAGAAAACCATCCGCCTCTTCGCAAAAGATCTTCAGGACATCATGATCGACGAAATCCTCCGCCGCAGGACCGAGGCGATTAAACGCACTCCACCCCTTCTCGGCGGTGACCGGTCCGACCCACTCCCCGTTCCTGACAAACGCATATGGAGGCATGTCGAGGGAGCCGGGAAGAATGAACGCCTCATCAAATCCGTAGTCATTCGGACCGACCTTGAGCGGCTGGGTGAAATCAGTCGTTTCGTAGTCCTGCACCGCATC
>JARGOD010000195.1 GCA_029210205.1 Verrucomicrobiales bacterium
ATAAAGATCCCGAAGTTCGAGCGCAGGCAATCAAGACGGCCACAGATGGCTTTGGTCGTCGCCTTGGACTCGATCGCATTTCCGGGCCGGTCGGAGAGGGTCATGCGCTTACGAATGGGCTCGTCGAGCTTCTGAATGATCCTGTGCAGCGCGTTCAGTTGCAGGCACTGATCGGATTGGGCCGTGTTGGAGATCCCGCAGCGACCGGCGCGATCATCGATTTTCTCGCTTCCGAGGATCACACGCTTGCGATGACTTACCTTCGTCACGCCGGTGTCATTGCTCTTGCGGGAGCGGCCGAAATTGATGACATCGCGGCACTCAACAGCCACGCATCTCCTGTCGTCCGCACCTGCGCTGTCATCGCCCTGAGACGTCGTGGTCATGAAGCAGTCTCCCAGTTTCTTTCGGACAAAGATCCGGTGATTGCCGCCGACGCGGCGCGGGCGATTCACGATGACTGGATGATTCCATCGGCGATTCTATCGCTGGCCGAAGCGCTCGGCGAACAGGCAGAAAACGAGGCGCTCACTCGCCGTGCCATCAATGCCAACGTGAGGCTCGGAGATGTGATTTCAGCAAAGCGGGTCGCGGGCTTTGTCGCTGCCGGCAAGGGCGGAGCCGCCGTGATAGAGGCTGGTCTCGAGGCGTTGGAAAACTGGACTTCGCCACCTGAGCTTGATCTCGTCGTCGGGCGATACCGCCCGATCGAGCCGCGCGATCCGTCGATCGTGGCGAGCGCGCTGCAGGACCATCTCGATGCGATGCTGCTCTCTGATTTCGCTTCGGTCCGGGAAGGGGCCATGGCCCTCGCGACCGAGAACGATCTCACGATCGCGAACGAAACCCTTCTCGCGGTTTTTGAAAATCCGGCAGCCAGCGAAGGCGTGAGATCACAGGCGCTTCGTTCGCTTTCCGCTCAGAAAGCTAATTCAATCGGCAAAAAGATCGAAGAAGCTCTTTCGGACGACTCCGGGATCATCCGGATGACAGGACTCGACTTGTTGGTGACGGAAAACCCGCAAGGAGCGCTGGCCCACGCCGTGAAAGTCATCGCGTCCGGAGAAATGATTGAGCAACAACATGCGATCGCGCTTTTGCCTGCAGTCGGAGGAAGAGGCAAGATGGAGAAACTCATTTCCGCGCTCGTCGATGGATCACTCGATCCCACGCTTCAGTTAGATGTCATCGAAACGGCAAAAGCCGCACCGTTTGCCGAAGTCGCTGCGATCAACGATCCGATCATGAAACTGGAAGCCGGGTGGCAGGCAGCGATGGCGACGGACATGGAAGCGCCCTATCGTGTCGCTATGTCAGGAGGAGATTTGGAGCGAGGCCGATCCGTCTTCATGAATCATGCCGCCGCCCAATGCATTCGCTGCCACAAGGTGCAGGATGGCAAAGGTAGCAACGTCGGGCCGAATTTGAAAGAGACCGGAAAGAAGAAAGACGCGGCTTATCTTTTGGAGAGTCTTATCAGCCCGCAGAAAGTTGTGGCGAAAGGATACGGGAACATCTCAATCACCTTGAAAGATGGTTCCAACATCGCCGGTCAATTTCGGAGCGAGAAAGAGGGCGTCGTCACGCTGCGGGATGCTGAGAACGTGGAAACCAAAATTAAGGTCGACGATATCGCAGAGCGCAGCCCCGTCGTTTCAACCATGCCGCCGATGGGATTTATCCTGAAGAAGGACGAGTTGCGTGATGTGATGGCGTTTTTGCAGTCGCTGAAAGGGTGAGACAGGTTGGAGTGAGGCCTTTAGGCCTTTCTCAACGTTCCTTGGAAAGGCCTGAAGGCCTCACTCCAGCTTACGTCCCGAAGTACCGATCACCCGCGTCGCCTAATCCAGGAACGATGTAGGCATTCTCATTCAGCTTCTCATCGAGCGAAGCTGTAAAAATGGGAATGTCAGGGTGACGCTCTTCAAAGGCAGTAACCCCTTCCGGCGCTGCAATGAGACAGGCAAAGCGGATATGGGAGGCGCCGGCTTTCTTGAGTTCATCGGCGGCGTCAGCGGCTCTGCCGCCGGTCGCCAACAGTGGATCAATGAGAATGACCTCGCTCTCCGCGATATGCGGCGGAAGCTTGCAGTAGTAGCTGTGCGGCTGATGCGTCTCTTCGTCGCGATAGAGTCCGATGTAGCCGACGGATGCTTCGGAGAGTATCTCCGCAAAACCGTTCATGAGCCCGACACCGGCGCGGAGGATGGGGACAAGAACGATGGGCTTTGAAAGCGCGTGGCCTTCTGTTTTCGTTAGTGGTGTTTCGACTTCGACTGGAGAAGTCTCGATTTCACGCGTCACTTCAAAGCACATCAGTCGCGCAATATCATGGAGCGCGTGTCGGAAAGCGGCGGTGCCGGAATCCACTGAGCGAATATGCGTGAGCCGCTCGCGGATGATGGGGTGATCGATGACGTGGAGCATGTCGGCAGTTTATCCGAAACTAAGCGAAAGTCTCCTCAGCTTTACGTTGAACACGAATGATCTAGAATTTTAAAGAATGGCCACGAACTAGATTTCTCCTAATTCGTGTCTATTTCTTCAATTCGTGTTTTGAAACTCAACAGGGTTAAGTCACCGACCTAACCCTGTTCAATCAGTGATCC
>JARGOD010000071.1 GCA_029210205.1 Verrucomicrobiales bacterium
GCATCCAACATGGCTGCGAACTGTTTCGGTGTTGCTACTGGCATAGTGTCGGACCGTTAAACGCGGAGGGGGGCGAATTCAAGCAGGGAATTTGTGACTCAATCAGGATAGCGTAATTGGTGAAGTGTGGTGACGGAATTTACTTTTGCAAATTGAGGATGAAGTCATATTCTCGTAGAAGCAGGAAGCATGTCAGAGTCGATTTTCACCCGCGAAGGCTACATCAGGCCGGCAGTTTTGATTGCCGCGTATCGTGGAGGCATGTTTCCCATGGCGATGGACAATCGAGGAGAGATTGGCTGGTTTTCTCCTGATCCTCGCGGGGTGATTCCTCTCGACGAATTTCACATACCTCACGGTCTCAAACGAACGCTGCGAAAAGAGCCGTTTGAGATCCGGGTCGACACTGCCTTTTCTGAGGTGATGCGAGGTTGTGCAGAGCGGAAGACTACCTGGATTAGTGAAGAGATAGTCACCAGCTATGAGAAACTGTTCGAGCTGGGATATGCGCATTCTGTGGAATGCTGGAAAGACCGTGAACTTGTAGGAGGCCTTTACGGCATCGCAATCGGAGGTGCTTTTTTTGGAGAATCAATGTTCTCCCGTGCGACTGACGCCTCAAAAGTCGCACTCGTTAGTTTAGTCGAGCGATTAAAGGAACGTTGTTTTCAGCTGCTCGATACGCAGTGGACGACCGATCATCTCACTGGATTCGGGTGCCGTGAGATACCGAGGTACGAGTATTTGAAGCAATTAAACCAGGCCTTACTCGTGACGACCCGTTTTGATGACTAGCGGGGATTGCTTTTACCCCCCCGCGACCATTCGGATCACTTCTAGCGTGTCGCCGTCTTTCACGTGAAAATCGTCGAACTCACGAACGAGGATTGCCTCTCCGTTTAGTTCCACCAGCACGGGCTGCTCGCCAATGTCGAGGTTTTTGACAAACTGCGTTACGGTTAGATCGGTTCCCTCCACTGAGGTGAGTTTTCCGTTCAGGGTGACTGTCATGAAAGATGATGCGAACTGACTTGGATGCAGCCGTTAGGCGGTAGTGGGTGTCGTAGCGAGAAAGGAGGGGTCCCAGTCTTTCCAGACCGGCTCCAGGCCCAGCGAACGAAGGTAGGCGGTAATTTCCTCCGGTGATCGTTCGTCGGCGATGTCAAACTGACCGGTCGCGGGTGTTTCCGAGCAGGGCTTTTCGGCAACCGGCCCGTCCAACTCGACTCGTCTCCCTTTGACCGTTAGGTGGATATCGTCAGCCCCCTCGCCGGTGTATCCACCCGGCGACGTGTGACTCCCTGCACTGATGGTGGTGACTCCGATAGGGAAAAGCGCATTGCGAAGGGATTCCGACTCCCTGGTGCTCAGGACAATACCAACCTGCGGAAAGCAAATGCGAAAGGCACAGAGCGTTTGCACGAACTGCCTGTCCGTCATCTCGTATTTCGGTTGAAAGCTGCCTGCGGCAGGTCGAAGACGGGGAAGGCTGATTGTGAAGCTGGCTTTCCAACAGGTTCGATAGAGATATTCGAGATGCGCCGCGAGTCTAAGGGTGTCATAGCGCCAGTCGGTGAGCCCCATGAGAGCTCCGATCCCGATGCGGCGGAAGCCGCCGTTGTAGCCACGTTCGGGACAATCAATCCTCCAGTCGAACTTCTTCTTCGGACCCGCAGTGTGGTATTCTCCATAAGCTTCGCGGTCGTAAGTTTCCTGATAAACGACGAGACCTTCGCAACCGGCTTTCACCATCTGAGCATATTCAGGCGTCTCCATTGGGCCAACTTCAATCGCGAGGGTGGGCACCGATTCACGCAATGCTTCGAGGCACTCTTCGAGGAAGCCATCGGAGACGAACTTCGGATGCTCTCCGGCGACGAGGAGGATGTGGCGGAAGCCTTTCGAGGCGAGATATTCTGCCTCTTTGACGACTTGATTGACGGTCAGAGTGGTGCGGAGAATGGGATTGTCGCGCGAAAAGCCGCAGTAAGAGCAGTTGTTAACGCACTCATTTGACAGATAGATTGGAGCAAAGAGCCTCATTGTCTTCCCAAACTGTTTTCTGGTCTCGACAACCGACTTTCGAGCGAGTTGCTCCAACTGGGCTTGAGAAGCCGGTTGAATCAGTTCGCGAAACCGCGCCAAATTTGATGAGAGAGCTTCTCCTCTATCGAGGGCGTTTAAGTGATCAACAAAGGACATGGAAGAGAAAGGAAGATAGCCACGAGTTACGGTTGGGCAACGTCCTCTTGCACAGGAAATGTTAAGAGATCGCTCTAATCGTGAATCGAAGGGAGGAAAGATGCAAAAAATCCTTTGCCAAATCAATTAACCACCGGTAATAACAGCGAGAACTGTATAAAATTTCCCTTCCAAAATGGCTGACGCATCTATCGAAGACAAGGTTAAGAACATCATCGTCGAACAGCTCGGAGTGAGCGAAGACCAGGTGAAGCCCGAAGCAAAATTCATCGAAGACCTCGGTGCAGATTCGCTTGATACCGTTGAGCTTGTCATGGCATTCGAAGAGGAATTTGACATTACTGTCCCCGACGAAGACGCGGAAAAGCTTACCAGCGTTGGAGAGGTGAATTCTTACATCGAAGAGAAATCGAACTAAGGTCTGAGACCATTACAGTTTGAAACGATGATGCGCTCCTGTTCGGGGCGCATTTTTTTTGTCTGGCTTTTAAATCCAATCTCTCGATGCGGGGTCTTTCCGTTAGCATTTCCAGCTAACTAACTCTAAATTTGCTACTCTTTATGTCCTCTCTCTCGTTCGATGACGTGGCTTATGCGATGGAAAGCACGGTGGTGGTTCATGAGCCTGATCGGCGCATCGACACATTTGGCACAACGAATTTTGAATTTCACCTTCTGACCGAACCGATGGATGAGGTCGGCACGGTGAGAATTCGAGAGGGAAAGATGGAGGCGGAACGGCCGCAGATTCTGCGGCCGGATGGCTACGAAGACCTCCTTTTCGAAGGGTTCGGCGAGCAGGCCGAGGTTTTCTCGGAGTGGTTTAAGCAGTTCGGAAATGTCAATCTTGTGAAGTATGGATTCAATTTTGCGAAACGCGGCTTCACCGAAACCACAGCTTCTGAGCCGTTGGAGGCAGTGCGAGACCGAATTGCTGAGGATATACGAGTTTCGGGCAACCCCTCACGAGCGATAATTATTGGCATTGACGACACTTGGGAGATTTCTCTTATCAAATTTACCATGGAAATGATCGCTGGTTCTCTCGAAATGAATGCCTTTGATTTTAAACGACGCGGCCTCCTCTAGGTCACTTGCATTCGATCAGTTATGGTTCGGTTTAAATTCTTTCTCGCTTTTTTTGCTTTGCTGATTTGTGTCGGTGGAGTCGCGGGGGCTTATTTTTACTGGAAAAAATACGCTGAACCCGAGATGGGTGTGGTCGCCCAAATTGAGGGCACGGCTGAGGTCATGAAAGAGAAACCGGACCTTGGGAAGCGACATTTTGATGAAGCGATAGAGCTGTTGAGAGAAGGAGAGCTGGTCTCGGCGAGGGATCGACTACGCTATCTGATGACTTATTTCCCCGAGTCTAAGACTTTCAACGAAGCGAAGCGGGTCGTGGGTGAGGTGAATCTTGATCTGCTTATTTCAAAAATTCCCCAGCCTAAAAAGTAAATATACACCGTGAACGGGGGGGTTGCGCTGGTCACGATCGCCCGGCGAAATGAAACGACGATCGACTACATCATGCGTGCGAACGGGAAAACGACTGCCTTAATTTATCCTGATGAGGAGCTGGTCGTTTATCCCTTAGAGTTTCGCGTTGAGATCGATTTGGATAAGGAGCTCGTCACTGTCTTCGACGAGGAACTGTATTTTAAGGAGTACAAGATCATAGGAGCAAATCTCCCTCCGGAGATGAGAGCCCCTATCTCAACGACAATTCAGGAAAAAGTCGCCTGGTTCGGGGATCGACCTCTAAATTTTACGGATGCAAATTACATGAATTGCAGTAAATGGATTAGGACTGGAAAGATTGGGCTGTTCATCCGCAAAGGTGATTCTGAAAAGGCAGACGGCGATGAATCCGCATTTGGCGTGAAGGTTTCAAAGGCTGATATGGAGGAACTCTTTACGATCCTGAGAACTGGTGCCAAAGTATCCCTGGTGAAATAACTCTAAACTCTACTGACATGATTGCTGAGCCACTCGAATTCGAAAAGCCGATTGTGAATCTTGAAACCCAACTCGCTGAATTGCGTGACCGGGCTGCAGACAGCGATATTGACATGCAGAGCGAGATGAAGCGCATCGAGGATAAGCTCACGAAAACGAAAACTGAAATTTACCGGAGCCTTTCTCCCTGGCAGCGCGTCCAGATTGCCCGTCATATTCAGCGACCGTTCATGCTCGACTATGTGGAGCATTCCTTTGATGACTTTTTGGAGATTCATGGAGACCGTCACATTGGTGATGATGAGGCAATGCCTTGTGGTTTTGCCCGTATTGAGGGTCGCAAGGTCGTTGTGATCGGTCATCAGAAAGGGCGCGACACCAAGGAGAATCTGCGTCGCAATTTCGGAAGCGCTCATCCTGAGGGGTATCGAAAGGCTTTGCGTCTCATGCGAATGGCCGAGAAGTTTAATCTTCCGATCGTAACGCTCATTGACACTCCCGGGGCTTACCCGGGGATCGGGGCGGAAGAACGCAACATTGCTGAGGCGATTGCATTCAACCTCCGTGAAATGATGTCACTGACAGTTCCCATTATCGCTGTCGTTATTGGAGAAGGTGGATCTGGTGGCGCCCTTGGAATCGGAGTCGCTGACCGGGTTCTCATGATGGAAAATGCTTACTACTCAGTGATCAGCCCTGAGGGTTGTGCTGCGATTCTCTGGAAAGATCGTAAGTATGCCACTGAGGCAGCAACAGCACTCAAGCTGAGTGCCGCCGATTTGAAGTCGATTAATATCATTGACGAAGTGATTCCTGAGCCAATGGGCGGTGCGCATCACGATCACGTGGGATCGGCCAATAACCTGAAAAAGGCGGTCATCAGCCACCTCACTGAGTTGGAAAACATTCCGGATGCTGACCTTCTCGATCAGCGCTACGCAAAATACCGGAAGTTTGGTGAATTTCGTGAGCGCGGCCGCAAGTCCTAGCTCAACAATTGCACGTATAAAACCCTTGAAACTCTGACAAGGTAAACCACTTTCTTCCCACTTATGAATTCCCTTTCCCTCGGCTTTCTTTACGCATGCGGACTCAGTTGGCTCCTCTGCGAAGTCTGCGTCAGCGCTAGTAATGGAAATTGGCTGCCGATCATTCTTTTTTCGATCGGATTCATCGTCATGTTTGCGGTTTTGGGGTGCCTCAGGATTTCCGACAAAGCGGTGGAGACTGCAGGTCCTATCTTTTCGGTCATTATAGGTCTAGGGATCGCCCTTTACGGAATCGGTTCTTTTGATGCCAGTATCCTCGGCTCTGTTCTTCGTCTTGCCGGTGGTGCCGCGATGATCGTGCTCGGCGTCGTCGGTTATTCGGTGACCTCGAAGACTGAAGCACACTGATTTGAGCGACAGCGACGAGTTCGTTGTCGAAGGCCGCCTTGCGGTTGAGTCGCTCGTTAACGCGACGTGCTTTGAGATTCGTTCCATTCTCATTGAAGAGGGACGCCACCTCGATTTTGTTCAGAGAATCAGGAGTCGCGATCTTCCCCTTCATATTGCCGACCGGGAAACGCTCATAGCAGAGGCCGGCTACGATTTTCATCGTGGTGTTATTGCGCGCGCGAAGCGCCAGATTCCTTCCTCACCAACCGTCGATATCCTTGAAGGAATGTCGCGGCTCGTCTTTCCGGTTGGCTTGGCTGATCGCGGTAACCTCGGGACGGTGGTTCGGAATGCAGTTGCTTTCGGGGCTGACGCTATCGTCGTAGAAAAAGGGCGTGGAGCTGACATCTGGAGTCGCATTGCGATTCGCGCTTCAGCGACGGCTGTGTTTCGCGTGCCGGTGTATGAGGTTGAGGACTCGACACGGTTCATCCGCGATGCTCGTAAGGCCGGCTTCGTCAGCGTGGGCACGACACTCGCAGAACGCTCGAGGCCACTGAGGGAAATGGAACCAGCCGATCAGACACTGATCCTCCTGGGCGCGGAGAAAGACGGGCTCAATAGTAGCTTGCAAGATGCCTGCGATCATCTCGTGCGCATTCCGATGGCGAACGAGATGGATTCCCTCAACGTCGCTGCAACCGCCGCGATTGTTTGCCACGAACTCTTTGCGGGGCAGTGAGCATCTTACGCGCTTTTCCTAGCGGTTTTACGCCCGTTTTCGCTCGCTGCAATTCGTCAATTCGGCTACACCGTTAATCCATGGCTCGTATTTTCACGTTTCTCTTCATCGCTTCCCTCACCGGTGCGCTCGCCTTTGCTGCTCCTGGCGGAGCTCAGCCGAACATTCTTATTCTCTACGCCGATGACCTTGGTTTTGGTGACCTCGGTTGCTACCACGCGGAGTCAAAGATCCCGACACCGAACCTCGACAAGCTCGCCTCTGAAGGGATGCGTTTCACTGATGGACATTCCTCTTCGGGAATCTGCACACCGAGCCGCTACGCCCTTCTCACGGGTCGCCACCATTGGCGTAAATTTGACGGAATTGTGAATGCTTTTGGCGAATCGGTCTTTGCTCCGGAGCGCCTCACGATGCCTGAGATGCTTAAGGGAAAAGGCTACAACACGGCTGCGATCGGGAAATGGCATCTCGGCTGGAATTGGGCTGCGATTCGAAAAGCAGATGCGGAGAAGTCCGGAGAGGGTAGAGCCGCCGCCTGGGGACCTGAAGACTTTCACTGGGATCAGGCGATTCCCGACGGCCCCCTCGCACACGGCTTCGATCACTACTTTGGTGATACCGTGATCAATTTTCCGCCTTACTGCTGGATTGAGGACGATAAAGTCGTCCGGGCCCCCGATGTCATGATGGATGAGTCCAAGTGGAAGACAATCAAAGAAGGCCGCTGGGAATGCCGCCCGGGCCCCATGATCTCCGATTGGGATCCCTACGAGAATATCCCGGAAACGACTCGTCGCGCAGTCAGCTATATTGAAAAGCAGGCGGAGTCCGATGCTCCGTTCTTCCTCTACTTTGCCTTTCCATCGCCCCACGCTCCGATCATTCCGAATGACGAGTTCGACGGTAAATCCGAAGCCGGTCCCTACGGAGATTTCGTGTATGAAACCGACGACGCCTGCGGTCGCATCCTCAAGGCCCTTGAGGCGAGCGGTCAGGCGGAGAATACAATTGTCATTTTCTCTGCTGACAACGGGCCTGAGAAGTATGCTTATGCGCGTGATGAGTTGTTTGGCCACTGGTCGGCAGAGCCATTGCGTGGGCTCAAACGCGACATATACGAGGGGGGACACCGCGTTCCTTTCATCGTGAAATGGCCGGGCGTGGTTGAGGCCGGGGCAGTCTCGGCGGCGCTCGTCTCCCAGATTGATTTCATGGCAACGCTCGCTGGGATTGTCGATTTCGAACTGCCGAATGACGCCGGCGAAGACTCTCACGATCTTGGGCCGTTGCTCAGAGGCGATACTGATTCCGTTCGGGAAACTCACATCCACCAGACAAAGTCCGAGCGATGGGCGATTCGCCACGGGGACTGGCTCCTCGTTGAGGGTAAAGACGGCTATCACTCCGGTCGCGTCAAAGCCTGGGAGGAAAAACGAGATTATCCCGCCGACGACAAAGGGGAGATCGAACTCTTCAATATGAAGGCTGACATCGGACAGAAAAGTGATCTCGCGGCGAAAGAAGCTGAGAAAGTGGCGGAGCTTTCAGCGCTATTGGGTAAAATCCGTGAGCAGGGCTACTCGGCGCCGCGATTGCAGTGAAAACGAAGGATTAGCACTTACTTCGGTATGCCTAGCTCTAAAATTAGAGCGTTCAACAGGGTTAAGTCGATGACCTAACCCTGTTCACTTTTCGTCTTCGCCCAGTTCGGCCGCTAGCTTTCATTCGACGGTTTCTCCCTGAGCAAAGAGGTCTCGAAAATCGACGCCGCTTGGCTCCTGGAAAATCCGGAGATCGAACTCCTGTGCGACGGCGAAGAGATGATCAAAAATATCGGCCTGAATGCTCTCATAAGCTGCCCAGCGTTTGTCGGCGCTGAAACAATAAATCTGGATCGGTAGGCCGCGGCCTTCGGGCGCAAGCTGGCGCACGAGCAGTGTCATCTCCTGATTGATCTCAGGATGATTTTTGAGGTAACCTTCGATGTAGGCACGAAAGGTTCCCACATTCGTGAGGCGGCGACCGTTGACGCGGTTTTTGATCCGGTCCTCCGGCAACTTAGCATTAAACTCTTCGACCTCCTTTTCCTTCGCCGTGAAATAGTCGGCAATGTGTTCGATCTCGTGGAAACGTTCGATCATCGCCGGGGTCACGAGTTGGATCGAATTGGTGTCGATGAGGATACTGCGCTTGATGCGGCGGCCTTCGCTTTCTGACATGCCACGCCAGTTCTTGAAGGATTCGCTAATGAGCGCATAGGTAGGGATCGTCGTGATCGTACGGTCAAAATTCCGGACCTTCACGGTCGTCAGTCCAATTTCCTCGACATCACCGTCGGCACTGTGACCCGGCATTTCCAGCCAGTCGCCGATTGAGAGCATCCTGTTCGTCGCGAGTTGGATGCCAGCGACGAAACCAAGGATGACATCCTTGAAGACGAGCATGATAACCGAGGCGAGGACGCCGAGGCCGCTGAGCAACGCAACCGGCGGCTCCTGAAGGATCGCGGCGATGCTGAGGAGAAAAATGACGAGGGCGGTGATCAGCTTGGCAACCTGACTGATCGCAGTGAGGTTTAGATGGGCGCCCACCTTCGAGGATTTCAGAATGGATCGAATCGCATTGAATAGCGAATCAAACACGAAATAAGTCGAGATCAGAAGATAAAGCTCGGCCGCGGTGTTGAGAGTTTTGGCGATAAGAGGAGTCTCCTTGAAGAAACCGGGGGCAAAGAGCAGAATAAAGATTCCAGGGAGAAGGTGAGTCAGCCAGCGAAAGACGCCGTGACCGAAAAGCTGGTTATCCCAGCTGTAGGGCGTTCTGTTGATGACGTGTTTCATCCAGGTAAGGATGAGGGGTCGGAAAACGACATAAATGAACCACGCAGAGAGAAGAAGCCCGGCAAGGAGGATGACGTGTGATAACACCCCGACCGCAGGTTCGGGAAGCCAGGAGAACGAATCGAGCCACTGCTCAAGCCGCTCTGCAAGCGTCGAGGCTGATGCGGTCACGGCCTCAGCGGTGTCCTGGATCGCCTTGACGGCAGTGTCTTTGATCGGAGCAGGTTCTTCCATGAGTCTGACTTCAGGAGGATCGGAGGCCGTTGATCGCCGCTTCAAGGTGGCCGGTGGTCACGTCGCTGGAAAGAAATGCGCTCCCGATGCGATCGAGAAGGACGAACCGAATCTCGCCAGCCTCGAATTTCTTGTCGCGTTGTAGCGCGTTGAGAATTGTTTCGTTACTGAGGTCGTCGGCGAGCAGGGTGGGGAGATCGTAGGTCGCGAGCGAGGCGATGAGACGGGCACCCTCTTCCGGCGAGAGACTCGACTGGGCGACGGAAAGCCGGATCGCGGCGACGAGGCCTAAGCTGATTGCTTCGCCGTGGAGAAAGCGGCCATAGCCGCCGGCAGCTTCGATCCCGTGGCCAATGGTGTGGCCAAAATTGAGGAGGGCGCGAGTTCCGGTCGTTTCCTTTTCATCCTCTTCGACGATGGCGGCCTTGATCGCGACGTTCCGCGCGACGAGCTCGATAAGATGATCGCGGATCCTGTCTTTTTTCTCGACGAGCTCGAGAAGGCTGGCATCGCGGATCGCGGCGTGTTTGATGATTTCCGCAAAGCCTTCGTTGAATTCCCGGTCCGGCAGCGTGCTGAGGGTCTCGACATCGGCGAGGACGAGCTGTGGTTGGTGAAAGGCACCAAGAAGGTTTTTCCCCTCCGGAGTGTTCACGCCGGTTTTACCTCCAACAGAACTATCGACCTGGCTCACAATCGTGGTTGGGATTTGCACGCAGGGAATCCCTCTCTGGAAAATGGCGGCGGCAAACCCGGCGAGATCTCCAACGACACCGCCGCCGAGGGCGACGAGAAAGGATTTCCGGTCCAGCCCGGCCCGGAGCATTTGCCGGCAAACATCCGTCGCCTGCTCCATACTTTTGGACGATTCCCCGGCAGGCACGGTGATGAGACAGGTCTCGATGTTCGCCTCTTTCAATGCTGCTTCGATCGCTTCAGCATAAAGCGGCCCTACCGTTGAGTCGGTCACGATGGCGGCCTTTCGGCTCCGGATCGAGGTTTTCTCTTCGATGAGTTTTGCCGTTTCCTCAAGGAGTCCTGAGCCGACCACCACGGTGTAGTCGTCGTTTTTCAGCTGGAGCGAAATGATCGTGGGATTGCCTTCGGTGATAGTGGGCATGGGGGAGAGGGTTAGCGCTGAGGCGCAAAGTTTCAACGTCGAACTTTCAAGGCGCAGGAGAGAAGGATTGGATCCGGGGCAGGATCCTGGCGACGATTGTTTCGGGAGTATCGTCTTCGACGATCTCGATTGTCTGAAAAGAGGGCTCACGTTTGAACCAACTCTCCTGGCGCTTCGCGTAGCGGCGCGTAGCTTGGCGGATTGCTTCAATGCAGGTTTGCTCATCTATTTTTCCGACGATGAGATCCTGAATCTCACGAACTCCGATCGCTTTTTCCGCGGTGGGGGAAAGTTCACCGAGGGCTTCGATCTCCCGGACGACGCCTGCTTCGAACATCGCCGAAGTTCGACGATTGATGCGTTCATAGACTGCCTCGCGTGAGCGTTTGAGAAAGAAGGAACAAAGCTTTGGCTGATCATTCTGCCAGGAATTCTTGATCGTTGATGCCGGTTCACCGGCGAGAAGGCAAATCTCCAAATTGCGGGTCACGTAGCGACGGTTTCTGAGATTTGTCGCAGCAGCCCCCTCGGGGTCTAGGTCTTTATAGCGACCTACGAGTGCTTCGAGAGATTCCCCGTCGAGCTCTGCTCTCAACTTGGGATCACTCTTCGGTGTCGGAGCGAGTCCATGCGTGATCGCTTTGAGGTAGAGACCGCTGCCACCCACGACGAGAGGGGTCGCCGTCTCCGCTACGTTTGTGATCTTTCTCCGGGCCACCTCTGCGAAATGAGCCGCGTCGCATGATTCTGATGGATCAATAATCTCGAAGAGGTGATGAGGAATATCGGTCTTCTCGGCTTCTGAGGGGGCTGCACTGATGATTTCCATGCCCCGGTAGATCTGAAAGGCATCGGCATTCACAATCTCAAGCGGAGCGAAGGCGCTCGCGAGTTCAATGGCGACGGCCGTCTTTCCGCTGCCGGTCGGACCAGCTAGGTAGATGGGAAAGAAGGGGGTATTCATGAGAACCAGACCGAAACGCAAAACGCCGGAACAGTCGAGGACCATTCCGGCGTTGGCGAATTGTTTAGAAACCGAACCTAGTTATCCTGTTCGTTCCCTGCTTCAGCAAGCTCGGGCTCTGTCGCTGAGGACTCATCAGTCGAGATTTCTCCGGAATTCTCGTTTGGTTCTTCACGTGGACCTTCACTGCGCGCTCCGCTGATGATCAACTTGCGGCCCATGAAATCCTTGTCATCGAGAACTTCAACAGCACGCGTAGCCTCATCGATCGAGCCCATTTCGACAAAGGCGAACCCCTTGGATTGCTGAGTTCGAGCGTTCGTCACCACTTCGGCGCTAAGAACGTTTCCGATGCCGCGGAAAAGCTCTTCAAGCTCTACTTCGGAGGTCTCGTAGCTCAGGTTGCCAACATAGAGGCGACCGGAAGTAACTTCGGTACGATTACGTTTTTTTCTTTCCGGAGCCGGACTATCTTTCAGTGCATTGTTGCGAACGGGGCGGGAAGTTTGGGCTTCAGGTCTGGGAGTCCGCTTCTTCTTGCGGCCACCACCACTCTTTGGCTTACCAAGCAATCCGAAGGTGATGACAGAAAGAAATTTCTGCCATGCGGTAGGTTTCGGCTGACGACGCCTCCTTGAGCCGCCACCGCTTCGATTTCGGTTCCGATTGCGGTTATTGGAATTTTGATTCCGGTTTTGACCGCCACGATTGTTCGAGCGATTGCGATTTCCACCACCCGACCGGTTGTTCCGGCGGCGGCGCTGACCATTGTTCTGTGATTGTTTTTCCATTCGATTTGGAAGCAGTTATTTCGATGCCGGAGTGATTTCCGGCGCAGGGTGCGAATGCTGAGAATGGCACCTTTCGAGTTCGCATCGTTCCGCGGTCAAAACCGTCCGCTAATTGAGCAGGAAGCTGGTTTTCCGAGTTGGAGGGAGCGAGATAGAAAGGCAACACTTTCGAGACGTCATAGCAAAGGCAGGGGACGAAGCCCGCCTGAGCGGTGGAGTCGTCCTCCTGAGTAGGTGTTTCGGTTTCAGCCGGTCTCAAAACCAGGGCTGACGGAGAGCATTCCAAAGAATCCCTCCTGTCTGACGCGTTGCTCTGCATAAGCAGTGGATGTTCGTCGGATTCGCTCAAAAAACGGGTGGCTCTCCAAGCGGTGGAGACCTCCGGGGCCGCACTTTTCACGGCAACTGACTCTGTAGAGTCGCGAACATTTTTGGCATTCTAACGAACGTCCCTACGCTAATTGCTGATACCTTTCCCGCAAGTTTAGAATCGCGGCTCTCTCGCATTCCTGTTCCTGCTGAGTTGAGGAGTTCAGGAGAAAAACTGCTCGATCGGTTTTCCGCGCGGAATGAGGTCGTCATTGGTGACATCGCGAGAGTGGCCGGCGATGAGGAAGGGACGACCTGAGGGCGAGAAGACTACCTTATCGAGCGGCATTCCGCAGGCCTCTGCGATGGTGGCATTGAAGTCGACTTGTGGGCATGTGTCCTCCGCAGGGGCATGCCCTTCCTTGTCTGACGCACCGTAGACTTGTCCACCTTCGATCGGGCCTCCGGCCAGCATGGCCGAGAAGCAGGCGGAGTGGTGATCTCTGCCCCCGTTGGCATTGATTCGGGGGGATCGACCGAACTCGGTTGTGAGAACCAGTAAGGTTTCTTCAAAGAGGCCTTCGGCTTTTAGATCATCGATCAGCGCGGTGATCGCCTGATCCATTTCCCCGGCCCGTGTCGGGATGTTGTTCCAGAGGTCATTGTGCATGTCCCAGCCGCCATTCACGACTTCGACAAAACGGATCCCGTTTGAGACTAAACGCTTTGCTAGAAGGAGCCCCTGCCCGAAGCGATTGTCTCCATATTCACTGCGCTTTTCAGCTGTTTCCTGATTAATGTCGAAAACATCGAGATCTTCACTCCCCATGAGATTCAGTGCGTTGTCGTAAAATTCATTGTAGGCTTTGACCTCGTCATTCTGGAATTTGCGATCGAACGAGTCGTTAAACACGTTCATCATGTCCATGCGAGTGTCGAAAAGCTGTTTATCGACCCCGGCGGCGTAAGAAGAGTTCGGGAGACCAGCGGTCGGATCGCCCAATGGTAGCGGAGAATAAGTTGGACCGAGGAAGCCCGCTCCGGGATGCCGCCCTCCGCCCCCAACAACGACAGAAGAGGGAAGAGTATCGTGAGATTTTCCGAGGAGTTTTTGTGCCCAGGAACCGAGACAGGGATGTACAATCGTGGCCCGTGCGTTGTAGCTGGTGCGCATCCAATTGGAGGCTCCGCGATGGTCTGCCGTGAGTTGTTGCATCGAACGAACCACGGCAATATCCTTAAAGTGTTTCGCGAGTCCGGGGAGAAACTCACCGAGTTCGACACCAGCAACACCAGTTGGGATTCCGGCTGTTTTTCCTCCGTTGGCTGTTCCCGGCTTGGGATCGAAGGTGTCGAGATGCGTCATCCCTCCCGACATAAACATGTAGATGATGTGCTTCGCTTTTTTCCCTTCCGGGATGTTCTGCGCCATGACCTGATCGGTAAATGGCATGAGCGACAATCCAAAAGCTGCTTTTGCAGTGTGCTCAACGAATTGGCGACGTGACTGGCAATCGAGGGAGTTTAGAGTGCTTTTCATGACAGGGGCTTTCTTTCTGGTTAGTTGCGCCAGAAGCCCATGTATGAGAAATAGTCGGGCTTCGGCGCTGGAGCTGCGATTTCTAGAGAGGAGTCTCTCAGAACCGGGAAGGTGCAGCTAGTCGCAGCTTGTTCGCCAATGCGCGTTTATTGATGAGCCTCTGATTGAGGTCACTAGAGAGAAACCCCGCGTTTCCAAGGCTGGAAATCGTTCTGCCCGAGAACCTGTGCTTTCGTCAATTCCTCTCCGGATGCGATCCTGACAAGCTGCTCTAGCATTGCTTCGGCGATCTCGTCGACAGATTTCTCGCCCCGAATGATCGTACCGCAGTCAAAATCGATAAGATCGGGAAGTCGCTCCGCGAGCTCGGTGTTCGAGCTGACTTTGAGAACGGGGCAGACCGGGTTGCCGGTCGGCGTTCCAAGGCCCGTCGTGAAGACAATAAGATTAGCATGGGCTCCGGCCATTGCGGTGGTAGACTCGACATCGCCTCCAGGGGTGCAGAGGAGATTAAGTCCGGATTCAGTTGCGACTTCCGGATAATCGAGCGCGGCGACGATGGGGGAGGTGCCTCCCTTTTTGGCAGCCCCGGCTGACTTTATCGCATCGGTGATGAGTCCATCTTTGATGTTCCCCGGGCTGGGATTTTGAGAAAAGTCACTCCCGACGGCACGGGCACGGTCGGCGTAGGCCGAGGTCAGTTGGACGAATCGCTTTGCGACGGCGTCGGTGACGCAACGATTGACGAGTTCCTGCTCGACGCCGCAAAGTTCAGGGAATTCAGAGAGAATGACCCGGCCACCGAGAGCAACAAGGCGATCAGAAACAGCTCCGAGGGCGGGGTTCGCGGAAATTCCGGAGAATCCATCGCTGCCGCCGCACTCAACTCCAAGACAAAGTCGGTTCAGGGGAGCGGGTTGGCGTTCCGTGTTGTTGGCTTCACGAAGGCCGATGAAGGTCTCTTTGATCGCGGCATCAAGGAGCGTTCGTTCGTCGGAGTAGGCCTGTTGCCGAAAAGTGAAAAGAGGCTTCGAGAAACCGGGGGCGCGACTTTGAATTGCTGCTTCGAGGATTTCAAGCTGAGCATTCTCGCAACCAAGACTGAGCACGGTTGCCCCGGCAACGTTGGGATGGGTGATGTATCCCGCGAGAAGACCACAAAGCGCTTCCGCATCTTCGCGGGTTCCGCCACAGCCAAGGGAGTGGGTTAGAAACTGGATCCCGTCTACGTTCGGGAAAACACGATCGCCTCCCGGTAACGGCGAAGCCTCCAACTCGATTTCCTTCAGCCCTTCAGTCGAAGCTCCTTGATGATGCGCCGCGACGAGGCTGGCGGCAAGACGCTCATAGTGCGTCGTCTTCGCGTATCCCAGGGTCTTTTCAAAAGCGGCCCGAATCGCATTCACATTTCGGGTTTCACAGAAGACCATCGGGATGACGAGCCAGTGATTTGCGGTCCCAACTTGTCCGTCATCGCGATGATAGCCGTTGAAGGTTGCGTTTGTCCATGCCTCTACCTTTGGCGGGGTCCATTTCATCGCGACGCGACCGGCGTCGGAAAATGAGTCTGCGTCGTGGGCGAGGTTGCCCATGTGAGTGAGGGTTCCTGCTGCAATGGATTCTCTGGCGATACCAACGGTAACGCCATACATCGTGGCGCGGTCGCCGGATGCGAGATCGTGGAGGGGGAACTTGTGCTTTGCAGAAATCGCTTCGAGGATTTCAACTTCTTGATCGGCGACTGAGATCGTTTCCCCCGCTTTGAGATCACGGAGGGCGACAACGAGATTGTCACTTGGGTCAATAAGAAGAGCAGGAGTCATGTCGATGGATATTGGATCACTTGCGGAAAGAGAGTCAACGTGCATGATTATTCAATGCCCAGCGAATTATTCGATCTCACCGGAAAATCGGCTCTCATCACAGGAGGAAGTCGTGGCTTAGGAAAAGCGATGGCACATGGCTTTGTCGAAAGTGGCGCGGAAGTGATGATTTGCAGCCGGAACGAAGAAGAGGTTACCGCAGCCGCGAATGATATTATGAGGCAGGTTGGCGGCAAAGTGATCCCGGTGGTCGCGGACATGGTTGATCGTGCGAGTAGCGATGCGCTGGCGGCACGTGCGCTGGAAGAATTCGGGACCGTCGATATTCTAATCAACAATGCGGGAATCAACACCCCTCAACCAATTGATGAGATCAGCGATGACGTTTGGGATCGCGTTGTAGAGGTGAATCTGACATCGATTATGCGACTCACTCGCGCCCTCGTGCCAAAAATGAAGGAACAAAAATGGGGGAGAGTCATTCACATTTCCTCGGTTCTTGGTGTCGGTTCGAAGCCGGCGCGAAATGCCTATTCCGCGACAAAAGCCTCTCTCATTGGCCTTTGTAAGGCGAGTGCGCTGGATCTGGGACCCTTTGGTATTACGGTGAACTGTATCGGACCGGGACCCTTCCTTACGGATATGCCGATGAGCCTTCTTAACGAAGCTGAAAAGCAGGAGTTTGCCGATACCACGGCCCTTAATCGATGGGGGCAACCGCGGGAGTTGGCCGGGCCGGCGATCTTTCTTTCCAGTGAGGCGGGTAGTTATGTCACTGGCGAAATGTTACTGGTTGACGGTGGTGCCTTCGCTCGCGCCTTGTAAAATTCAAGTTTCCAAGTGTCTTGAGAAGCAGTATCTTTTCCCGGATCTTCTAATCAAATATGATGACTCGTTTTTTCCTATTTCTCGCAGTTTCGGTCTTGAGTTCTCAGTGGGGACTCGCCCAGGAGGCTCCAGTAAAGATTGACCTGGAAGATCCAAATCTTGTTTTTGTCTCCGATTCAGTCATTCCGATCCCACTCGAGATTTTTGCTTCTCTTGATAAAATGGGAGCGCAGGATTGGGGGCGTCAGATTGAGTCTCGTGATATTCGACTTGATGCGAATCGTTCCCGGACCGCAATGTTGTTCGGGCTCGTCGTTTCCGAGGGATTTATTGGTGTCCAGGCGCAGGATAAGGAGTCTGTTCGACGTCTTGGCCGCGATGTCCTTGCTCTCGCTCGCTCTCTTGGCGTTTCTGCGGAGGTGGAAGAGCATGCGAATGCGATTGTTAACGGTGCCGGGAGAGGTGAATGGGAGATGGTTCGTCAGGAGCTCGATAAGACTCGCCAGACCGTTATCAACAAAATGAAGGAACTCCGTGATGATGAACTCGTGGCTCTCGTGAGTCTTGGCGGATGGCTGGGCGGAACCGAGGCGCTTGCTTCAGTGCTCCGAGACAATTATTCGGCAGAAGGCTCCGACCTGCTTAATCAACCGGAGTTGATCAAACAGCTGAAACTTGACTTCAACGGTCTTCCAAAGCGCGCCCGTCGCGGGGATCTTTTCACTCAAGTCTCTCAAACGCTTGAGCATCTTGAGTCACTTATGCGCAGTGACGACACTGGTGCGATTAGTGAGGGAAAGGTAATCGAAATTTCCCTTGCGACGAGGAACCTGGTTGAGGCAATTTATGAGAGTTAGTCTGTTTGCTCTCATTTTAGTATCCGGGATTACCTTCACAACTGCTCAGGAGAAGGATGAGCTTCCTGCGTTAGACAATCCGCACAATTACATCAAGCTCCTTGCGCAGGATGCCGCGCTCCCGGCGCTTCAGGGCGAGGAAAAGTTCATCCTTCGCGAATCCTGGTGGAGCGGGAGAATGGAACCAGGAAAAGCTAAACTGATTCAGGTCCAGCTTTTCCGCCGCAACGCCTATCAGTTCTGGCTCGCGGTGCCAAATCGTAATGGTGAGCCTATTATCAACGTCTACGACAGCGAAGGAAATCTGATTCCTTCCGAGTCTCTCAATTTTGAAGGGACGAATATCGTGAGCACAATGATTCAGCCGGAGATCACCGGCGTTTATTACATTCGTGTCTCGCTCAAGACAACGATTGAGAGCCCTCAAGATTGGGCGGTTATTTACGCGTATCGTTGAATCCGTTCGGCATTTTTCTTCCTCATGGGGGACTTGGCATATCAGTTGCTATTACCAATTCGTAGCAACTGAGCCTACACGGACTTAAAACTTCGGTGCCGTTTCGTTGCCACCAAGGGAATTCGCAAAGCAGCTTCGTTATACGGAGCTGCTTTGCTGTTTTAAGTGACGAAGGATCATTTCGAAATGGGGAATTCCCGCTTCTTCGAATTCGATTCCGACAGGACAAAAACCGAGCTTTTCGTAAAAGGTCAAGGAAGTCGTCTGAGCATGAAGGTAAACGCTCTCCATCCCCCGGAGAACCGCTTCCCTGATCAGCGGTTTCATGAGGGAACTGCCGACTCCTGATTTTCGCCAGTGAGCGAGAACGGCAACCCGTCCGATTCTTCCATCCATAGCGAGACGAGCTGTCCCAATAGGTTTATCCTTCTCATCAAGCGCAAGTAGGTGAAGGGCGCTTGCGTCTTCCTCGTCGAGCTCCATTGCTTCGGGTATGCCCTGTTCTTCAATGAAGACTTTTCGGCGAATAGAAAGGAGGCGATCGCGGTGCGTGTCCCAATCGACGGCCCTGACATGGTAGTTCCTTTTCACTGAGGTAATTGAAATGGGATGGGTCTCGATATCAAGCGAGGCAACGTCGAAACTGTTACTGGCGAACAAAGAAGGGCAGGCTAAGGTTCCATTATGTCGGGCATCGAGACAGTTTTGGGAAGTTTTTCTGGTTTTAAGGGGCGATTGCTCCTTTTCGCAGGGATTCTGGCTGTTTTCGGGCTTGGTTTGAACTCGATGTACCTGCTTGATTCGCAAGACGGAGTGAAATCCTCAAACCGCGAAGCCCCTTCAATGCGGACCGATTTTACCGGGAGGACTCAGAATTTGGTAGAGCACTCGGGTTCCACCACTTGGGGCGATGCGGCGATTCGACTCGGTCTGAGCTTTGGAATTGCAATGATCTTTGCCTCGCTTTTGAAAGCGTTTTTTCGGTCAATAATCTCTTTCGCGCTCATTGCGGCCGCAGTTTGCTGGTTTCTCAACAGTCGTGGTTTGATCGACCCATTCTGGAAGGATATTGATATATCCGGCGAGGCTATTCAAGAGTGGGTGGTAGCGCAGTTTGATACTGCGAAGGGGTTTGTCAGCGGGGTGCTACCATCCACTGGAGCTGCGGCCGTCGGTTTTCTTTTCGGACTCAGAAAGTAGAGATCTGTCATGGGCGCAGAACTGAACTGGGTCATAGCGTCTCCTTCTGAAGCGCAGGTTGTCATTGATGCTTTTGACTTGAATCGAGTTGAGCGGAAGTCCCGCCTCTTTCCTGTCTACGAATCCAAAGACCAATCAGTCCGTCTTGTCATTTCCGGCATCGGTAAAGTGAGTGCCGCCGCTGCAACGGCGGCTCTGGCGTCGAGTTCTGAATCGTTCCGCAGTGCCGTCGGCTGGATAAATTTTGGAATCGCTGGATGCAGTGAAACCCGATATGGGGAGGCCTTCCTGGCTTCCAAAGTTACCGATGCTGGAAATTCGCGCTCCTGGTTTCCGATACCAGTCTGGCCGAAACGGGTGGATTTGCCGAGAATGAACCTCACAACCGCTGAAAAACCGCTAGAGGAGTATTCTTCCCTCGAGGGGCTCGTTGATATGGAAGCTGCCGGTTTTTATCCGATTGCTCTTCGCCAATGCTCGGTGGAGCTGGCACACGTGATCAAAGTGGTATCGGACGATCCCGAACATTCGATCGAGTTGCTGAACAAGAAAAAGGCGCAATCTCTTTGCTTCGATGCATGGGACTCGATCGGCGATTGTCTTGCTGCTTTCCGCGAAGTGCTCAATGTCGATTCAGCTCGACTCGCTGACCCGCCGGGTTTCACGGAGTGGTGTCGCGAATTTCATTTCACAATCACGAGTCAGCACCAACTTCGCAGGTTGCTTCAGGAATGGCAGGCCATCAGCAGAGGAGACTCACTACCACTTCCCGATAATGGAAACGGGAAACTCGCCCTTAAATTTTTGCGGGAAATAATTGAGGAGAAGAGGCGCAGTGAAATTGGAGGCTGATTTCTCTTGCCGGAAACGTAGAAAAGGGCGAAAAAACCAACTCGTGATGTAAAACATCCACTTCGATCATGCAATTTCCTCTCTTCCTTGCGGCATCCACTCGTGCCTACGATTCTCCTTTATTCGCTCTCTTCCTCGCCTTTGCTATTGCAGCGGTGATTTGGTTGATCATTTGGCTCCTCTCTGCGGGAGAAACTGAAGGCGTAGCCAGTGCTGCTCCTAAAAAGTCTCCCAGGAAAAAAGAAGGAACCCCGGAACCGGTAAAAGAGGCGTCAAAGTCTTCTTCTGAACGGCCGGAGGGAACTGATCCCGATTTTAAGACAGCGAGTAGTGAAGAGGCCGCAGGGCTTTTTGCGAGTGAATTGTCCTCTGGTCTCGTGAAGCAGGATCCTGTTTATGGGATTGTCTATCAGTCAGCCCCTGACGATGTCGATGACTTAAAAAAGATCAAGGGTGTTGCCAAAGTGCTCGAAGGTAAGCTTCACGGCATTGGGGTATATCAGTTTAAGCAAGTCGCGGTTTGGACTGACGAGGCCTGCGCTGAGTTTTCCAAGCTCCTGACCTTCAAGAACCGGATCTACACCGACAATTGGCTAGCTCAGGCCAAAGCATTCCACGAGGACAAATACGGAGAGAAACTCTGATTTTTCGCTGATTTTCTCCTTCCCCGCAGCTTTATTTGGAATTGATAATTTTTTTGAATTCTAGAAAGATTTTCGCGGAGTTCCGTATTGTAAGGTATAGTTTTTGCAGGTTGTGACGACAGCCTGTTTTTCCGACAACTTTACTCCGAATGCTGTTTCAAGTCTCACCGCGACTGATCCTTCAACTGGCCGGCACTTTTGTGGGCGCCACCATGGCAACTTCGTGTGTCATGATGCCGGCGAATACGCACTGGGATCAAAAGCGTTCGCTCGCGAAGTATGATTCGATTGGAATCGATGCGCCAGTCTCTCTCCCCGAGCTCGACAAGAGTCAGGAGAAAGGATTTTCCGCCGCCGATTTCCTTACCCTGCATTCAGGGCTCATCGTTAGCGGGGAATATATCGACGAAGATTTTAAGAAGAAGCTCGGCACAACGAGAGCAAGTGAAGAGGGAGTTCTTGAACTTGGTTTCTCAGTTCCCATTGCGAAGGGTGGCTCCGGTTTTGGCAGTTGTGCCCCAATCAGCTCCGACGGTTATTTTCTCACCGCAGCTCACGTTATTTCACATGAGGAGTCATACGTTCTCTATGCTACCTCAAACAGCAAGCGCACCTACATTGATTACGCCCCGATTCGCATTGTTTACCGAAACGACGAAGCCGACTTCGCGATTGTAAAAGCAAATGTTCGTACCCCGCGTCATCTCAAGTATAGACGCGAAGCGCTCACAACTGATTCTACCCTCTTTGCCGGTGGGTGGATGCATGAAAAGGGTGGGGGTCTCTTTCTCGAATCGCAGCCGGTCTCCGGACAAGGGAGCTACAAAAAGATCCTGACGACTCTTCCAATGATTAAAGGCGACAGTGGCTCGCCGCTCATCGATCAGAAAGGACAGCTTTGCGGCGTCCTCAGCACCATGCGTCTCGGCGTTATCGTTAAGATGAAGCCCAAGTCTACCGCGGTGATGATGGATCCATCAAAGGTTGAGTCGTTGATCCGGGCGGATCGAGCGAAGCACTGAACAGGATTGCTTCGTTAAGTTGCCCTTTTCATTAGTCCGATACCCGCTTGAGCAGATACTGTCTCGGGACCGGCTGATTGATACGATAAATCTCGTTCTCCAGAGCCTTGGCTTGTTCGTTTAGCGTATCGATTTTTGCCATTAAAATTGGGTAGTTTTTCTCGAATAATTCGGAGTCGTTCTTACGACGAAGGCTTTTTACCTTGGACCATGCGTCTCGAAGCGGACGAATAAATTCATCATTCTTTTGTTGGTTTAAGAGGGCCACTTCGAGAGCCTGCTGGCTTTGAGGGGTTTGTGGAAAATTCTGCAACTCAACCTTCGCTCCTAGTTGGCGTTCGCTGAAAGTGCCGACGACGATTTCATCGATGCAGAGCTCATAGTTACCCGCGGGAAGACCATCGACTCTTAACAGCTCGCGGCTCAATTTGTGCCCGGCTTTGGTGAGTGCGTATCCGAGGCTTGCGGGCGCGGATGGCCCCCACTTCAAGTCGTACTTCGAGGTGCTCTCAGGAACGACCCAAGGGAGGGCGCTCGCGAGAAATGTGAAGGACATTTCGCTTTCGTCTTCATTCGCTCTCAGCTCAGTGACACCCTGCTTTCGACCGGCGACCCATTGGTCACCATCGCGCACGATGATGATGTTACTGACGGTGCGGCGCTCGGGGTTGGATTGTGCGATAATCGAACTTGCCATGATGAAATGCCCTGCCGCTCCGGGGTGGATTGCATCCTCAATCACAGAGAAATTCGGCTGGCTGCTCCGCATCGCAAAGGTGATGTCATTGAGAGGGCCCCAGAGATTCACGAAAGCGACGTCGTGACCGTAAGCGGTCTGCCGAAGCCAGCTTGCATAGTAGGCGAGGAGGGAATTGTAGCCGGGATCAGAGGGCCGATCCCGAAACCGAAATGTCTCGTCATTTTTACGGAGGGCGAACTGATGGTGGTCATACATTGTAGGCGAAAACGCTATTGCTTCAGCTCCGATCGCATCGATCCGGGTGAGTATTTCCTCCATTCCCCTTTGATAAGTTTCGAGAGTATCTTTTGAGAAAGGCTCGTATTGCCCGTCGTTCATGCCCAGCAGAATGGTGACATGATCGGGATTGAAGGCGGCGACGTCATCGTCAAACCGGGCGAGGGCGTCAGCCGCTTTGTCACCCCCGACCCCGGCGTTGTGAAATTGGATACGGCGTTCCGGAAAACGAGTGTAGTAAAAGTCCTCCAGATACTGAGTGTAAAGTGATTGGTGGGTGATGGAGTCTCCCAGGAAGACGACGGTTTCACCATCTTGCACCTGAAGGAAAGGTTTCGGAGATACGAGGGTCTCCGCTGCCGCTATCCCGACTCCGAGAGCCAGGGAAAGAAGGGGAATGAGAAGAGACTTCATGATTTGGAGAAAAACTTTGAGGCTTCAGGGTAATCGAGAGGGAGATCGATTGGTCGCTTTTGACTGGCAGACATTTGGGACGCCCAACCGACTTCGGCAACCGGGGCGGAATTCACGAAACTGAGGAACGAGGGCTCAGCGGCGTGGATGGATTCAAGGAAATGAGCGACACACATGTGGGTCTGATGATTCATGACATCGCCGCTGTCGGGAGTCGTCGTGGACTCGGGCCAGATGTGCTGATCGAGATCATTGGCACGGCAGCGGTCTGGGTCGAGCGGGTAGACCCACTTGCCGTCGGTGACCGGATTGGACCAGAAGCGAATTTTTTGCGGGCGATCAAGGTAGCTATCGAAAATGAGGCCGCCTTCGGTGCCGTGAATATTGTGATAGGCGTCATAGCCATTCGCCTGATCGACATTGCCGAAGCAGAGGCCGGTCGCGCCATTGTCGAATTCGATATGAAGATTCCAGACCGCCGGGATTTCAAAGTCACGTTTATGAACCTCAGAATTGCTCGCGTAGACCCGGATTGGCTTCGCTCCCTGCGCCGCCATGATGTTCATCATCGCCGAGAGGGAGTGGATAATTCCCATACCGATCGCATCTCCCATGCGGTCGGCGGCAAGCTTCCAGACTTTGTCTCCCGCAATGTTAATGGGGTGACGATAATTGATCTGGATCTGGGTGATCGTTCCGAAATCACCGCGCTTCGTCATCGCACGAATTTCGTCCTCGAGAGTGTCAAAATTCATGAGGTAATCAACCATCGTGATTAGTTCCGGATTGGCTTTCTCCAACTCGATTTGCTTCACGAATTCGTCAAAACTCGTTGCGCAGGGTTTCTCGCAGAAGACGTGTTTGCCAGCTTCCATCGCGGCAATGGATTGAGAGCCGTGGGCTTCATTAGTGGAGCAGACGAAGACGGCATCGAGGCCCTCTGTTGCAAGAAAGCTATCAAAATCGTTGGTGAAAAGTGAAGTTTCGAGTCCCAGCGAGGTGAGCACTTCCTCGGCCCGATCACGATTTCGTTGAAAAACGGCGACCACTTTCGTGTCGTCACGCTCTACAATTCGCTTCAGAAGTGTTGCTCCCATCCAGCCCGCGCCCACTAATCCAATTCCAATTTTCGACATGCGGCTATGTTGCGAGGAGTCCTTGATCAGACAAGGAAATTTAAGCCGCGAGTGCGTCTCCCTTTGCGCCATTTCAGTGAAACCAACGAGATTACTTTGCGCTCTTCCATGACTATCGAATGATGGGGGAACCGCGATGTGGTCTCATGCGATGTTTCCCCTTATGCAGGGTTCAGAGCGTTTGCACTCTTTGCGATGATCTCTGCGTCTTAACTCGACATTGCCCGCGATTAGCAGCGCATTGCCGCAGAGGATCACGATGCTTTTCAGGTAAAGGTCTTCAGACTGACCAATATTCACCGTTTTGGCGTTCAGGGCCTCTTCGCCTGATCAGTCGGGGACGCGCTCGATCTGGGCACCGAGGTCGATGAGTTTATCATCAATGTG
>JARGOD010000072.1 GCA_029210205.1 Verrucomicrobiales bacterium
AGGAAGCCGCCGTCCTCGGCAAACTGGAACACCCTAACATCGTCCCAATTCATGACCTCGGCCGCGACGCTGCGGGCGATCTTTACTACACCATGAAGCTCGTCAAGGGACGCACGCTTCAGGATATCCTCAACGATCTCCGCAAGGAGGATCCAGAAGCACTTGCTCACTACACCCTCGAGCGCCTGCTCACGATCTTTCGCAAAATCTGTGACGCTCTCGCCTTTGCCCACGCCGAAAACATCATCCACCGCGATCTCAAACCTGAGAACATCATGGTGGGTGAATTCGGCGAAGTGCTCGTGATGGACTGGGGTCTCTCCAAGATCCTCGACGGCAGCGCGGAGTTGGTGTCCACTGCCTCGCTTGATCCCAATCGAGATGCCTCCGCCTCGGTCAGCGCCACCCTAGAAGGCTCCGTCATGGGCACACCGCAGTACATGAGCCCGGAACAGGCGGCCGGAGAGATCGGGGAAATGGATTCCCGCTCGGACATCTACTCTCTCGGTGGGCTTCTCTACGCGATCCTGACCCTGCGCCCTCCGGTCGAGGGCACCGATGTCTATGATGTGCTGGAAAAAGTGCAGGCCGGCGACGTAACGCCCATCACTACCTTTGCAACGACCAGCAAAAGCGGGGAAGCCAGGGCAAAGGGCGAAGTCCTTGATGCGAAGAAGATCCAGCCACTGCCTCATATCTCAGGCGGTCGGGTTCCCCCGGCTCTCTCGGCGGTGGCGATGAAGGCGCTTTCGTTGGAGAAGACGGCCCGCTACCAGGAAGTCGCTTCCTTCAGCGAAGACATTGAAAAGTGGCAGGGTGGTTTTGCCACGAGCGCAGAGGAAGCGGGATTTGCCAAACAAATCGCCCTGCTCATCAAACGCAACAAGGGCATCTTCGCCACCGGAGCAGCCGCCTGGCTGCTGATCACGGCTCTGGCGGTGTGGTTCGTCTTCAACCTTCAAGCCAAGGAGCAGCGAGCCGTCGCGGGTGAAAAGGCGGCCTTGGTTGAAAAAGAAGCGGCCCGACTGTCCGCTGCCAGAGCGAACCTTTCCCTGGCAGAAGCGTCGCTGCGCGAGCGCAACGGCAAGTCGATGGAGGTGGCGCTTCGTGAAGTGCCGGAGGACCTGCGCGACTCTACCTGGCACTATCTTCTCGGTCAATCGGACACCTCCATTGCCCGCATCGATCTCGGAGCTGAGGTTGACGCAGTGGCCGCGCATCCCCGGTTGCCCAGCGTCTTTGCCTTAGTGGACGGTAGAGGCGATGTCACCTTCCTGAATGTGCGCACAGGCGAGCGCTTGCTCGAGTTTTCCGCAGGACTGCAAAATGGGCGCGGTTACACCCTCGCCATTTCACCGGATGGAGAGCGCGTCGCGGTCGCGAATCCTGGGTCGCCAGGCAAGATCGTGATTCATAGCACCCGGAGCGGAATGAAGCTTTCCGATTGGGAGACCGCGGGCTCCCAGGAGGTCATTTTCAGCCCTGATGGTCTTCTTCTTCTCCAGACCGAGAGGAACCTCAGAAAGGTCCACCTTTGGGACACTTCCGACGGGCAACCTCGCTGGTCACATGAGCCGAGGGGACCGGTGACCAAGACTAGTTTCACCCCGTCTGGCGGAGAGGTGATGTTGAGCGGATTTGGATTGGCGAGCAGCCTGCTGCGCGTTGAGGACGGCTCTGTGCTTCGTAAGTTCCACGGGCACAACGCGAAACTCTCTTTGATCCGGCCGGATGGCCGGGTCGTCGTCGTTACTGAAAGAACCGGCACGGTGACGGGATTTGACCTTGAGGAGGATCGACAACTCTTTCAAATTCGTACGGTCGAGCAGGAGATCCAAGCCATGGCCTTTTCCTCCTCAGGGACGCGCTTCGTCACAGTATCCATGTTGGAGGATGGCCTCCAAGCCAACCGCGTGTGGGATGCGCAAACCGGAACCCCCTTGCAATCGCTGATGGGCGGCAGTGGACGGGTGAATGACGCGACCGTACACCCCCTCTCAGACGAGCTGGTGGTGGCCGGTTCGCACAGTTGCGCCTGGAGCCTTGCGGGGCCCAATCAAATCCTGGGCAGGGGGGGCGTACTCGCTCCCCTTGCCTTCTGGGGGGCGGACGATGTCGTCTTTGGCCCGCCGCCGACTAGTGGATTACGCTGCGCACTCATGCGCCTCGATGGGGCCACGCCTTTTACGATGTGGCGACCGCCGACACAGCATTATAAGTCGGTGAGTGTCAGTGCGGACGGTCGCATCGCCGTTGTGGGCGGAGCCGGCCCTGGAGGCTTTGAAGGGCGAATCCTGCATCGAAATGGGAACGAGGTGGCACAGGTGGGCACCTTCACGAGGGATTATTCCGCGGTACTGCGCATCAGTCCGGCTGGCGACCGGGTGGCATTGATGACCGATAAGAAAAATCTGATCGACGTGATCAGTACGTCCGACGGCATCCCGTCGGCTGCGTTCACGCGCCCGGAGTTCCACACATTCCATGATATCGGCTGGCTTAGCGAGGAGCACCTGATCGGACTGGTGACGCGAAACAGTCGCCGGCTCGCGCCGGCCAGCGAGGAGCAGGTCGTCGTCTGGGAGGCCGCCACCGGTAAAATCCTCCGCCAGATCACCAGCCCCGCCCTGATGGACGTGCTCGCTGTGGCACCGGACGGCACTCGCTTCGCCGAGGCCGGGCCTGACAAAAACGTGCGCATCCGTGACGCACACACGCTCGCCGTTTTGAACGAATTCCGCGTGCATGACGGCCCGATCACCGCACTGGCCTGGCATCCCAACAAGCCAATCCTCGCCACCGGGTCCACCGACCTGGCGATCCGCCTCTGGAACCTCGAAACCGGTGAACAGATCGACGAACTACGCGGACCTACGCTCGCGCCGCCTACGCTGGTCTTTTCCCCCACCGGCCAGCGCCTCGGCTGCGCGACGACTGAAGGCCTCGTTTACCTTTGGAACCCCGCGTCCCTCCTCGACAAAACCGCCCCGCCGCTGGAAGCAGGCGACGAGGTGATGGACGAAAGTGAATGGTTCGCCGAAATCCTCCCCAACGCACCGCTCACTCCTCTGGTGGATCTCGAGCCCGGCGCCGATGGTTGGATCGATTTGCTCGCCACTCTGACGCCGGAAAGGGTCGAAGCGACCGGCCAGGGATGGCGCCTGAAAGACGGTGAGCTTTTCAGTCCGGAAACGAGATTCGCCATTTTGCCATTGCCCGTCGATTTGAGTGGGGTGAGCTACCAGGTGCGATTGAAACTGAGGCGACTCAATAAGTCGGGATTTTTCCACCTGGTTCTGCCGGTGGGCGATCACATGAAGGGGTTGGAGATCGATGGAAATAAACCGGGTATCTATACCGGCCTGATTCTTGTGGAAGGCAAAAAGGGCAGAGACTTGCCCGGCACCGTGGAGGGCTGGCAAGTAGTCGGCACTGAACCGCACGATCTGGAAATCACAGTTCGTCTCAACGGGGCCAGCGCCACTGTCTCAGTATCCCTCGATACGGAACCGCTGTATCAATGGACCGGTCTCACCGACGCTTTGAGCCAGGTGGGAGTTTGGGCGAAAAACAGCGAGCCTGGCTCCCTCGCCCTCGGCACCCACTCTGCGGACTGGGTGGTATCCGGGGTAAAGGTGAAATTACTGAATGAGGATGGCGAATAGAATATCGGATAAGTCATTCCCCACCCGGATCTCGCAAATTGCTAAAGAAGTCCCATTGGACCCTGTTGAATGACCGAAGAAACCCTGTTTGCCCAAGCCATCGAACTGCCGCGCGAAGCCCGGGCCGCTATGCAGCTCGCGCCTCCGCTTACGAGGAGGATTCCGTTCCCGGCTTAATGTGCTCATCCGGAACCTTCCGGTGTGCTCGCAGAAAGTAGTAGGCAAGAAAGCAGGCGAAGAAGACAAAGAATACCCAGGGCAGCCAGTGAAGGCTCTGGCGAAAGACTTCGTTGTTCTCTTCCGTTTCCGCGTAGCCCTCGTTGCGGAGGTATCTCAGGATACCGCCATAGATCAGGCTCACGGCTCCGAATCCAAGATTGAGCGCCAGCCCCCGAAAACTGAGCACGGTGGCCCGTCGCTTTGAGTCCACTTCCGCATTGAGATAGTGCGAGCCGAAGAAATTAAGGAAGCCATAGCTGATCCCGAAGAAGACGACCATGGCGACACCCCAGTGCGGAATCGCAAGCGAAATGCCGAAGAGCCCGAGAATCGTGAACACGGTCACGAGTAGGTAGTTCGTTCGGATCGATCGATTGAGCACGAGCCACTCCGCAATCTTCGGAGTGAAAATACCCAGCCCCGCGAAAGCAGCACCGATGACTCCGAACCAAACCACCGGGATATCGATGAGACGATAATACTCCGAAGCGGTCGTCAGGAAAATCCGCACGACGCTGTCATGGACGAGCGCCGCGAGGATCAGTGCGTAGACGAAAGGGTTTTTCAAGATCCATTTCCCGACCTCGAGAATGTCGCCCCACATCGAGCAGGACTCGTCGTGACCGGAATCAGTTTTCGGCTCCTTCATGAAGAGGCTCACGATGAGAGCAGCGATCCCGGTGATCAGGGTGAGGTAGATCGGAAAGCGGATCACAGTTTCCTTCTCGACCGACAATTCACTACCGATCCAGGTCAGCGCCTTGTTCACCAGATTAGGATCGTAGACTGCAGAACCGACTAACATCGCGACAATGAACGCCATCGAAGAAAGCGTCATGAGACGCGAAAGCACTTTGGGCCATCGGGCTTTCTGTTCTTCCTCGGGGATGGAATCGTAGGCGAGAGCTTCATCCGCTCCACTCGCCGCCGCCTCCGCCGCTCCCGAGAGGACCCGGTTAATGACCCACGCCCAGAAAATCAGCGTGACGTTGCCGAACGGCACGAAGGCGATCACTGCCATCTCCACGACCATGAGCGCCGCCGCCAACACGACCATGCGTTTTCGGCCAATACGATCGGCGAGGGCTCCGGACGGCACTTCCAGCAACACGATCGAAACCGCCCAGATTGCGTTCAGCAAGGCGAACTGCGACATCGTCAGGCCGTAGTCGAGCTGGATCACCGCGAAAATTGGGTAATAAAACCGCGCGTTGAAGAGCAGACGGAAGACAATGAAAAGCGGGATGTTGCGGTCCATGAAGAAGCAGTTAGGCAAAAGAAACCTGGATGACTACGATTCTCGCCCACCCTCGATCGATTCCTTTCCCCTGATCATGACTTCGGTTAGGGTCTTCGTCACCTGATTCTTGTTACCATGAGCGACACACTACCCGCTGTCATCTATTCACCCGACGAAGGAACCTGGCTTTCCTTTCACGGTATCCCTTCTCGGATCGTCGCCACCGGAGAAGAAACGGGTGGCGCGCTTTGTGTCTCCGTAGGCACTTCCATCGCAGGAGGTCAGGCCCCGCCCCATTCCCATGTCTTCGGGGAAGGTTTCTGGATCACGAAAGGGTCGATGAAATTTACCGCCGGCAATCAATCGGTCGACCTCCCGGAAGGTGGCTTCATTCACATCGAAGGAGGCGTCGCCCATTTTCCGAAGAACGAAACCGACGCCGATGCTGAGTTAATCACCATCTGTGTCCCTGCCGGCTTCGACCAGTTCCAACTCGACGTCGGAGAGCGGGTCGAAAGCGGCGAAGGCCCTTTCCCCAAAGCGGGACCGGACATCGAGTTGAGGATGAAAGAAGCAGCCGGCAAATACGGGATTGATCTGTCGCCTGACCCGACCGAGTTCGAGAAAGCACCTGCCCTGACCGTCCGACAACCGGGTGAAGGGGATGTCATCGCGGTAGTCGGCGATGTCTATCGGTTCCTCGTGAAAGGTGAGGACACCGGCGGCGATTACGCCCTGTGGCATGCGACGATTTACCCGGGTGGTGGCCCCCCTCCTCACCGTCATGCGAAAGAGGATGAGTTCTTCTATGTGCTCAGCGGTGAAGTCATCATTTTCGATGACGGAAAGCCGGTCACCGCGACTGCGGGTTCAGCTATCACCCTTCCCCGCGGCACGCGACACTGGTTTAAAAACGAAGGCAAAGAGCCGGCTGAAATGTTGATTCTTGTCGCTCCCGCAGGACTGGAGGAAATGTTTCAGGAAACCGGTCGTCCCTGGTCAGCTGAGCAGGGAGCTCCCGGTGAGCCCCTCCCCGAAGAACTGGCGACCCTGAAGCGGATCGCAGGAGATTTCGGGATCGAACTCGGTTAAAAACCGATCAACCACCGTGCTCGGCGAAATAGGCCTTTCTTGCCGCAAGACTTTCCTTCATCGCTGCGATTTGGGCCCGAAGCTTATTGAGCTCGTCGTATCGCTGAAAGATGAGAAAAAAGTCTGAGCGCAGATCGGTTCTCGTGTCTTCGAGCAGCTTTCCGAGATCGTAGGCTTCGTCGCGCCCCACTTTGCGAGTATCCGGCTGAGCATCGGAGATGAGAATCTCCTGCTCGGCTCTGATAAACCGCAGAGTCTCGACAATCCGGCCGATGTCTTCTTTGTAGAACTCCCTCTCCGTGTCAGAAATTGAGTCTCCTTTCAGTTTCCCTTCGAGATACTTCTGTCGCTCAACAAACTCCGCATATCGCTTCGCAAGGGCTGTTTCCAGCTCCTTTCGATTCACGTTCGTCTTATGCACATCGCGGCGATTCTGTTTCCATTCCTCGCTGATTTCTTCGCTGTACCATGTCTCGCCCCACCAACCCGCGTAGCTTCCGGTGACTTCGTATTTTTCGACGTCCTCGTTTAAAGTAAACGAAGCAGTCAGTGACACGATTTGTTTGACTCGCTTCTCGATACGCTCATCGAAGACCTTCAAATCATTCTCAAGCGACTCCTTCGGAATTTCAGAATTCCCGGTCCGCAACTGCTCGCGAACGACGTCGCGCTTCTGCCGGTAATACTCGACCATTTTCTTCACGCCGGCGATCGCCTCTTCCTACACATGCGCAACGCGGGTCTTGGAATCCGGTGAATCAGCTGCGTTTTCGAGGACATGCACGAGATCATCGACTCCATCTTCTACCCGTCCATCGAGATCGTGAATATCATCGAGCGTTTCTTTCATTCGCTCTTCGCGCTGCCCGATATGGACTTCGAGATTTGCGATCGACTCACGCATCTGATCAGGAGTGAGGCTGGGCGCCGCTTCCTGAGAGAAGCCCATAGATAGGCTGAAAGCAAAAATTCCGAGGATTCTGAGATGGGATTTCATGAGGAGAGAATGGCAGTAAATGACGAGTAGGACAAGGCGACAACAAGGCTAGAGATGTTTTTTTAAGAAAGTGTCTACCGCCTCGACCGTCGGCTCAAACCATTCACGCATGTTCCAGAATGGATGCGGTGCCTGCGGCATGAGGACAAATTCATGAGGAATCTGAAGCTCATCCATTTTCTCCCAGAAATCAGTGTAGCGAAGCCGCGGGCGATCATTTTCACCGTCAATGAAGAGCATCGGAGGCGAGGCCTTGCTTAGGTGCGTGAGAGGCGAAGCTTCGCGGTAAAAATCTGGATCGGCGGAAGGAACAACTCCTCCCATGAAATCCAGTATGGCATCACCGACTTCGTTTTTTGCTCCCGCCTCGGCTCGTTCTGCAACTCCGCCCGCGAGCATGTCCATGGGACCGCACATCACAATCGATGCCTGCACCTCTGATGAGGCCTCCTGATGTTCACCTATTCCTTCAAATCGCTCGATCCCGTTGCTTGCCCCCATAAATCCTGACAAGTGCCCGCCTGCCGAGCCTCCTATTGTCGCAATGCGATCAGGGTCCGCGGTGAGACGCTTCGCATTTTTCCGAGTCCAGCGAATCGCGGCTTTGGCATCGTGAACGGCAGCCGGAAAAGGAGCTTCGCCGGAAAGGCGATACTCAGGAACGACACAAACATATCCGCGCTGCGCCATCGCTTGAGCGAGTGGGGCGAAAAGCGCCGGTCGTCCGTTTTGCCATCCTCCTCCAAAGTACATCACGATCGCAGGGTAAGGACCCTCGCCGGTTGCGGGGCGATAGACATCGAGTGAGAGACGACGACGCTTCTTTTCGTCCACATAGTTAAAGATCGTTGATCCATCGACGTGGATGCCTTCGGTCATGGTGGGCTTAACCTTGGTGCGATCAATTTTATCCTCCCCTGAGGCCGGGATGGAAAAGGCGAAAAGAACGAGGAGAGAAAAAAGCTTTTTCATGACGCGAATTGAATGACATCGTGAGTCGCGATACAACATTTGATTATCTCTAACCGCGCCATCCGCATGAACTTGAGAAACTCCATCCTCCTTATTCTTTCTCTAGCGGTCTTCAACGGGTGCCGGACGCTCGAGGAAGAATCGATCGATTCAGGAAAAATGACTCAAGCAGCTTTCGCCATCGCTGACTCCGACAACGACGGCAAGCTGACGAAAAAAGAGTTGGCGACTCATAAGCACCGTGAGGCGCTTGCTGAATTCGACCTCAATGACGATGGGAAAATTTCCGCAGAAGAATGGGCGGCGGCGAGGCCTTCAGCAGGCGAAAACGATCCCAACTTTAACGCATTGGACAAAAACAGCGACGGCACCATCGCAGAAGACGAAGCCATTCTCTTCATTACTGAGCATGTCAATTTCAGCGATCAGTTCCGTAAGCTCGATGAAAACGGGGATTTCAGCCTGCACTGGGAGGAAATCGATTCCGGGGCCCCCAGCTCCCTCAATGTGACCCTCTTTTCGACTCATCCAGACGCGTGAGTGTCGGAGCCTTGTGCTCAGCGACAAGGCATGTTTGAAACGGCCCCTGAAGACAGAGAGAAGCTGCGAATGAAGTGATTTGCATAGCCATTCACAAAAAAGCTGTGAGAAACTTAATTAATTATTGTTAAATATAAATTTTAGATTATTTTATGATAATTATTAGTGGCTTGCTCTATACCTCTTCTCTTTCATGGCAGATATCGTTTTCATCCCGGGACTCTGGCACTCGCCACTCACTATCCTCCCTCTGAGGACCCACTTTGAGACCAGAGGACATCGCTTCCATGTTCCCGCCGATCACGACCATCGGAGTTTGAAACGAAAAGTCCGGTCCATCGAGTCATTTATCCTGAACGAGCGCTTCGAAGAACCCCCGGTAATCATCGGCCATGGCATAGGTGGGTTGATTGCCCAAATGGTCGCGGCAAGTATTGAAACCGGGCCACTCGTTCTCGCCAACAGTCCGGCTCCTTTCAAGGGAGTATCGGGCTCAGCCGCGATGCAGGGACTGAGATGGCTATTCTTCAGTGCGCCTTCCAGAGCCGCGACGCCTGTTGACGGCTGGAAACAGGCCTGTCTTGAACTCAGCATGGATGGCTTCTTGAGGCCGGATACCCTGCAAGTCGAAGCCAAATCAGTTGAGACACCGATTCTAATTGTCTCGGGCTCTCAGGATAACCTCGTTCCTCTCAGCTCCGCGGTTAAGCTCTATCGCTACCATTCACAGACAGAGTTTCATGGGTTTGCAGATCATGGACATTGGATTCTCGAAGAGTCCGGATGTGAACGCGTTTTTCACGCGATGACTGACTGGCTGGAAGCGCTGAACTTTTACCGCGAAACTTCTACCGCCGGAGAGCGTTTCATCAGGGAAGAAAAACAATCCCATCATGAACGCCCCTCACTCTACCCAGCAAAGAAGAACGTTTCTGCATCGAAGCGTGCTCGCCTCATCACTCTTCCTGACTACACCGGGCGCCTTCGCGGAGGCGTTGACCAAAACGCCCCGGCAGACGGAGGGGCCGTTCTACCCCGATAAGCTTCCTCTCGACACCGATAACGATCTCATCGTCATCAACGATGAGATCACGCCCGCAATCGGTGAGATCACTCATTTCAGCGGTTCGGTAAAAACTGCCGCGGGAAGTCCGGTCCGAAATGCGGTAGTCGAAATTTGGCAGGCGGATATCGGTGGAAACTATATCCACACTCAGGCAAGGGACCGCGGAAACTTTGACGGCAACTTCCAGGGCTACGGTCGCTTTCTCACGGGCTCGACTGGTGAATATTACTTCCGCTGCATCAAGCCGACACCTTACACTCGCCGCACCCCGCATATACATGTCGCGGTGAGCGTGAAAGGGCATCGTGTCCTCACGACGCAGTGCTACATCAAAGGGAACGAGCTAAATGCCGGGGATCGCATTCTCAACCGGACGCCGGAAGAGGTCCGCGATCTTCTTATCAGCGATTTCCAACCCATTCCCGGATCAGAAACCGGCGAACTTTCGGCCCGCTTCGACATGATCATCGGGTTGACTCCGGAAGACTAATCCTCTTACGGTGGGATTCCGGCGCAAATCAGCCGCGCCGCCGACTCGACGATCACCTTCACTCGGTGATAAAGGCATAGGAATGAACCGTTTACTCATCCCTGCTCTCTGCAGTGCCTCCGTTTTTCTCGTCATCGCTTTTTCGATCTCTTGTTCTGCTCCTTCAGAGGTAGCAGAGCCAAATCCTAAGCCTCTCGAGTGGGCTCCGGTCGCAGATTGGCTTAAACTACCCGAAGGCATGGAGAGTCTCGGAGCTTCCCATGGCGACGTCGCGATCGCGAAAAACGGCGACGTTTACATCAGCCTCACCGGTGGACTTCGCGCCGGCATCCAGGTATACGATGCCACTGGCAATTTCCTTCGTGTCGTCGAGGGCGCTCCGAATGACTTCCACGGCTTTGTCATTCACGAAGATGCGGATGGTGTTGAATACATCTACGGACCGAGACTGACGAAGGGAAACATTCTTAAAATGACGCTCGAAGGTGAAGTCGTCCTCGACATCCCCGCTACCGCGATTCCTGAAGAACACTGGAAAGTGCATCCTAAAACGAAGAAGAAAGGGATTCGCCTAACCGCCTGCGACATCGCTCCGAACGGCGATATTTTCGTGACGGACGGCTACTCCTCCGACCTGATCCATCGGTTCAGCCCCGAAGGTGATTACCTCGCCACCTTCGGCGGAAAAGAAGCCCCCTACCTGTTCCAGACCCTTCATAAAATCGCGATCGACACCCGCTTTGACCCGCCTCGCATCGTCGGAGTAAGCCGCACCGACGGTCGCGTCGTCCACCTCTCTCTCGACGGAGAATTCATTGGCGATGTCGCCACCGACCTTCTCAAGCCAGCCGCTCTCGTCGTGCAGGACGATCTTCTCGCCGTCGGGGAAATCCTCGGACGCGTCACCCTGATTGACAAGGAAGGCAACATCGTAAAACAACTGGGCGCGAACGAGAATGAAGACGAAGTCGGCACCAACAAGACCGAGCCGGCGAAGTGGCGCACCGGCGTTGTCAACGCTCCTCACGGCGTCGCCTTCAACACGGAAGGCGACCTCTTTGTGACCGAATACAGTCTCTTCGGCCGCATCGTCAAGTACGACCGCGCGGACTGAGTCCGCCATTTACCCGAAGCCATTCCGGGGCGTAACTTGCCAATGTCCATCAGGACACCGGCACCATGCGCTACTTTTCCCATCTATTGATTCTCTGCTCTCTCCTTGCTGTTTCGTGCGAGGATAAGAACTCCGACGCTGCAGCCCCGGCTGCCGTCCCACCTCTGCCGGTTCGCATTGCGTCCGTTGAGAAAAGAGAGCTCTTCGACGAAACCGTCGCGATTGGAACCCTTCAATCGCAGGAGTCAGTCGACGTTTCCTCCAGCGTGACCGAGCGGGTCGAGAGCCTCCATTTTGACGACGGTCAGGAGGTCAAGAAAGGACAGCTCCTCGCCCAGCTTGCGAGCGAAGAGGAGGACGCCGCGATCAAGATGGTCGAGGCGGAACTCGAAGAGGAAAAACGCGAAGTCGCTCGACTGGAGATCCTGAGCCAGCGCGACGCGGTCGCCGAGGTCACTCTCGATGAGCGTCGTACCCGCAGCCAAATCGCGATCGCCCGCCTCGCGCGGATGCAGGCGATGCTCGATGACCGCAGCATCGTCGCACCCTTCGATGGCATCGTCGGACTCCGCCGGATCAGTCCGGGCGCCATGGCCGAGCCGGGCACGATCATTACCACGATCGACCAGATCGATCCGATGAAGCTGGACTTCCGCGTTCCCGAAGTCTTCCTCACCGAGCTGAAAACGGGCACAGCCCTGCAGGCTGAATCCGCCGCCTTTTCCGGGGAAACCTTCGAGGCCACCGTCAGCACAGTCGACTCGCGGATCGATCCGGTGACCCGCTCAGTCTCCGTCCGCGCCCTCATCCCGAATCCTGACAAACGCCTCAGACCCGGGATGTTGATGACGGTCGACTTGAAACGCAACGTCAGAGAAGCGCTCGTCATTCCGGAACGAGCCATCGTCCCTGTTGGCGCAACGCAGTCGGTCTTTGTGGTGAACGATGGCACCGTCAGCCTCGTCGAGATCACCCCGGGCACGCGCACCCCCGGCTATGTCGAAGTGATCGACGGTCTTGCAGAAGGACGCCAGATCGTGACCGACGGTGTGCTTTCGCTACAGGACGGATCCGCCGTTTCCATCGAAGGTCAATTCGAAGGCGCCACTCCCGCCTTTGACCCCACCGCTCCGCCCCGACTCTAGTCCATGCTGATCTCCGACATCTCAGTCCGCCGCCCCGTGCTGGCGTGCGTCATGAGTCTGCTCCTCGTGGCGTTCGGAGCCGTCGCGTATCTTCGCCTCCAGGTCCGGGAATATCCTGACATTGAGCCACCGATTGTCAGCATTGAAACCGTTTATCCCGGAGCTTCGGCCGCGGTGGTAGAAAGACGGATCACGCAGCTCGTCGAAGACCGCATCAGCACGGTCGAGGCGATCAAGAATATCTCGTCCACCAGCATTGATGAGGTTTCCGAAGTCAGCGTCGAGTTTCTCATCGACCGCGACATCGATGCGGCTGCCAATGACCTTCGCGAAGCGGTCTCCGGCCTGCTCGACAATCTTCCTGAAGAAGCTGATCCACCGGAAATCACGAAGCAGGATTCCGCCACGGAAGTGATGATGTGGCTCAACCTCACCGGCGAAGGCATGACCCCGCTTGAGCTGGCGGACTACGCCGACCGTTACCTCGTTGACCGGTTTTCGATCCTGCGTGGTGTCGCCCGAATCCGCATCAGTGGCGCGTCCCGCTACGCGATGAGAGTCTGGCTCGATCGCGAAGCGCTCGCCGCAAGAAACCTGACCGTGACCGATGTCGAAGACGCCTTGCGCGAACAGAATGTCGAGTTCCCTGCCGGGACGGTTCAGTCACTCGACCGTCAATTCACAGTGCGGTTGCAGCGGGAGTTCCGCAGTGAGGACGACTTCCGCAGCCTGGTCCTCCTGCGCGGTGACGACGGCTACCAGGTCTTACTCGGAGAAGTCGCCAAAGTAGAACTCGGTGGCAGTCAGCCTCGCCTCTCTTTCCGCGGCAACGCCGTGCCCATGGTCGGATTGGGAATCATCAAGCAGTCGAGGGCGAACACTCTCGATGTTGCTCGCAACGCGAAGGCCGAGGCCGAGCGCGTCCGTGCCACCCTGCCGGATCACATGAAGCTCGAGCAGAGCTACGACACCTCGACCTTCATTGAGGCCAGTCTCAAGGAGGTTCGCAGCACGCTTTTCATCGCCGTCGGTCTGGTTGTGTTAGTCATTTACCTCTTTCTCGGCAGCGCGCGCGCCACGCTCGTGCCGGCGGTCACGGTTCCCGTATCGCTTATCAGCACCGCGATCCTGCTTTACACGCTCGACTTCTCGGTCAACGTCCTCACCCTGCTCGCGCTGGTCCTGGCGATTGGACTCGTCGTCGACGACGCCATCGTCGTCCTGGAGAACGTTTACCGACGGATTGAAAAAGGGGAAACTCCGCTCCTCGCCTCCTTCCTTGGAGCACGACAGGTCGCCTTCGCGGTCATCGCGACGACGCTGGTGCTCGTTTCCGTCTTTTTGCCGATCACCTTTCTTCCCGGAGAAACCGGCAAGCTCTTCACCGAGTTCGCGGTCACTCTCGCGGTCGCGGTGGCCTTCTCGAGCTTTGTCGCCCTGACTCTTTGCCCCATGATCAGTTCGAAGGTGCTTCGATCGGGCGATGCGCAACGCTCTAACCCAATTACACGCGCCGTCGAAAGCGTCTTTGCCCGACTCGAGAGGCTCTACCGTGCGGTGCTGCAAAAGACGATCAAGGCCGTTTGGCTCAGCGCCCTCGTGATCCTCGGAGTCATCGCAGGTGGCTACTTCCTGATCAAGCTGATCCCGAGCGAATTCACCCCGACCGAGGACCGCGGCGCCTTCTTTGTCATTTCCAAAGCTCCCGAGGGAACCAGCTACGGCTACAGTCTCGACATCGCTCACAAGATCGAAGAACGGCTTATGTATCTCACCGAGAGCGGTGAGGTGCAGCGACTGCTGGTGCGCGTGCCACGTGGCTTTGGCGATGCGCTCGACTACAATCAGGTCATCACGATCATCAACCTGGAGGACTGGTCGGAGCGACGGCCGGCCAACGAAGTCATGGCGGAAGTGAAGAGCAAGCTCTCCGATCTTCATGGCGTGCAGAATTTCATCATTATGCGACAGGGTCTCTCGCGTGGCCTCTCGAAAAAGATCCAATTCGTCATCGGCGGCCCTGACTATGAAACCCTCGCGAACTGGCGTGACCTCATGCTCGCCGAGGTCGCGGAGAATCCCGGCATCGTCGGGATGGACTACGACTACAAGGAGACGAAACCCCAAATCGGCGTCGACATCGACCGCACTCGCGCTGCTGATCTCGGCGTACCCATCGACACGATCGGCCGCACTTTGGAAACGCTCCTCGGTTCCCGGCAGGTCACAACCTTCACCGACAAAGGTGAGGAATACGACGTCATCCTCGAGGGCCAGTGGGATCAGAAAAGCTCACCGGGCGACTTGCAGAATATCTTCGTGCGTTCGGACACCACCGGAGAGCTCATCCCTCTCTCGAATCTTGTCACGGCGCGCGAGTTCGCCGACTCCGGATCCCTCAACCGCTACAATCGGATCCGGGCGATCACGCTGGAGGCAGGGCTCGCCCCGGGATACACACTCGGCGAAGCGCTCAATTTTCTCGACGAAGCGGCCGCCCGCGTCCTACCCGAAGATGCCGTGATTGACTACAAGGGCGAGTCACTTGACCTGCGCGACTCCGGCGGATCAGTAATCTTCGTTTTCCTCCTCGCCTTGCTTGTCGTCTACCTCGTCCTCGCGGCGCAGTTCGAGAGCTTCATTCATCCGTTCACGATCATGCTCGCTGTGCCCATTGCAGTCGTTGGTGCCTTGTTAGGACTCTACTTGACCGGTCAGGCACAGAGCATCTACAGCCAGATCGGGATGATTATGCTGATCGGCCTCGCCGCGAAGAACGGCATCCTCATTGTCGAGTTCATCAACCAGCTCCGCAGCGAGGGCAAAGCTTTCGATGAGGCAGTCATCGATGGTTCCGTGCTCCGCTTCCGCCCCATCGCCATGACCGGACTCACTACGGTGATGGGTTCGCTTCCCCTGGTCCTCTCCAGCGGTGCCGGTGCCGAGACCCGTTTCGTCGTTGGTATCGTCATTCTCTTCGGCGTCGCGCTTTCAGCCCTCTTCACCCTCTTCGTCGTTCCTGTAACCTACCGTTTAGTCTCCCGCCGCTCCGGCAGCCCCGGCGATCGAAGCCGGGAAGTGGATGAGGCCTTGGCGACGCTGGAGTGACGGCTTTAGCCGTTTTCATGGCATTTGGGAAGGCTAGTGCAATTGGGAAGGCCTAAAGGCCTCACTCCAACGCCTCGATCTCACTCAACACCGCCAGCCCGTAGTCCCCGATCATCTCGTCGAGATTCCAGAAGCCGTGAAGCGGATCCTTCTCGAAGTGAATGACAATGGCTAACAAGAGCACATTGAATTGCGACGCGAGCTCGGGGCGTTTGTCCTCCATCACATCTTGAACGAGATGATTCAGGGTGAACTGAACCCGCAGGAAATTCGTGAAGAGGAGGAAGAACGAATTCACCGCGGGCATGACGGAGTCCTCTGTGACACCGTCGAGGATGTCCTGATTCAGATGCAGGTCCTGACGCTCGAGGAAATCGTCGAGAAACTTTGAGACGGTTTCCTCCACCTGGACGCGCAGGTCCCCGTGACAGCCGACCTTTCGATATTGCCTCGGATACTTGTTCTTCAGCAGCAGGCAGGTGCGATCGATCAGGCTCACCTTCAGCGCCTCGTTCTTCGTGTAGGTCGCGATCGTTCGGCGAAGGCTCCTGACAAAATACCCAAGATCGACCCAGGCGAAATCGAGCTTGGCGGGATTCTCTTCGAAGATCGATGATGAGGGCAGCAACTTCCGCTCAGTCGGATTGTCGATCTTGAACTTGTACTCGACGCAGTCAGCAGTCAGCTCAGCGACGATCGGAGCGAGCAGGGCCTGGATCCGGAGCCGAATCCACTGGTCCATGTAGCGGGTCGCAAGAGTCTCGTCGTAGCGGATCTCGCCACGCATGTTCAGATACATGAGGTCGAGCATCGAGAGCACATTGCCGTCGGGCAGGGTGAGGTGTTCATTGGCATCGACCGGGGACTTCAGGCTCTCCATCGTGTCGTAGAGCTGGCGAAGACGGGTCAGATCGCCCTGCCACATGTGACCCCACGTGTCGTGGATGAGATACTTCTCGATCTCGCGGGTCCGCTCGATCGTCGTCGTCGAGTTGAGTCCGTCGATGATGTCTGACTCACTCCAGCCCAATTCCACTGCGAGCGAAGAAACCAGGGCGGGACTGGCATCGCGCGCGTCAAAAGAACTGAAGGTCGGGAAATGGCTGAAGTACTGAAACGCAAATCGCCCGGTCAGCTTGCGCCACGCTTCGACGGCTTCGGCTTCCTCCTCCGTATCTCTTGGCTCGACGTCCTGCTTTGCAGGGATGCACCAGTAGAGGCAGCTACGGGTGATGACCATTTCCACCTCAGTCTCACGAAGCGGGTTTTCCGGAAACCACTGATCAAAGACCGCTTTAATCTCCGATCTGGAGCGCGGCTCACTATTCTCATCGAGAAGCCGACGCCGCACCGCATCGACGAGATGACGACGGCGCCCCAACCTCACGGCGGAAGCGGCAAAATCCTCATCGATTTTTTTCCGACAAATCTCGCTGACGCCGAAGGCCTCGACCAACTTCTCGTAGACCTGCTCGCGTTTCGCCGGGTCAAGCCGACGGGATTGAAATTTTGGAAGCGTGATGAGTGGGTTCGTCGTCGCGGTTTCCTCCATGGGTCCAACCGTATCTGGATACAGTTCCTCCAGACGGTAAGCCTTGAGAAAGGTCGCGAGTACTTCCGGGTCAGCGTTGCTCGGCAGGTCCTCGATCAGCTCATGCCGCAGCTGCTCCGCAAGAGCATTCTCACTCTCGAAGAGACGTGCGCTGTGCTCGTGCTCCCCACCCATCTCGTCGTAGGAATCAACGTTGAGGAGATCGGTCAGCTTGCGGATTGCGACAAAGAGCATCGCGTAGTCGTCCGCAAGATCGCGGGTTAGCTCGTCATCGATGTCAGCAAAAAATCCCATGGCGGCTTTAGTCTGATTCAGATTCAGGCATCGACTCCTGCGAAATGGGCTCCGCCTCTCCGAATGCCGCCCCCCACTCCGTCGTCATCCGCTCACGAACACGATCCGCAATTTCATGTTCACGTTTGAGTCTACTAATGGCGGTATCCAACTCAAGGTGAGAGGAATCCTCGCCCGTCAATGTCGCCGCTGGATTCAAGAGCGTTCCAAGGTTGTCCCAGGTTTCATTGATGAGATTCCAGGCCTCATGGACGCGACCGGCAACCTCTTCCCGCGAAGTCTCAAGGTGAATTCGTTGCTCGTCACTGAGCGGAATGACAGGACGATCCAGTCGGTCATCAAACTGCGAAAGTCGATGCAGCTGATCGGCGACACCGAAAACGATCGAATCAATCAATGACTCGATCTCCTTCTTTTCAGGAGTGAGATTAGAACCATCGCTATGAATCGCCTTTTCGACCTGCTGCTTCTTCTCAAGAAAGCTACCCAGTGTCGTCGCGTAGTTTCCGTGCCCATTTTTTTGCAGAAACCGGACCTCTTTGATTAGCTGCTTATCCTGGTCTTCGTTGCTTTCGCGTACGAGGTCTTCGATCAATTTACCTTCCAGCTTTGTGTGGTGACCCTTCCAGTAGGTCACGATACCTGCAGTGACGGCAGCGGCGAGCCCGGCAAACCAGCCTACCCCGACGTCGAGAAAAGCGAACGCACCCACTACAGGCAAATAGGGAGCCCAGGTCACCGGCGATTCGAGCGCGATTTTCCACTTCCTCGCCTGCAACCGCGATGAAGGAATCGGAAAAGTAGGGCCGGGTCTGTCTTGGTTGGGAGACATCGCAGTAAGGCTAGCCGATCAGGTATCCTCCGCCAGATAAATCCTCGCTCTGCGGCAACGCCTTTTCCACGAGCGAATTCCTTCGCCGTCCTCACGCACGACTGGCTCATCCCCGCCCATTCCAACCGCGAAGATTCGATTTTTGCCGACGGCACCCCCGGCGATCATAAAATCACGGATCGCGTCGGCCCGTTCCTGCGAGAGCTCTCGATCAAGTTGTGGGTCTGAACCCGGACTCACATGTGCCTGCACGATAATACGATGGCCCGGGTAATGGACCAGTTTCCGGGAAGCCTCCTTGAGTAGGCTCTGAAACTCCTCTTCGATCTCTGCCTGCCCGACGCCGAAAGTGATCGGCTCTTCCAGCAAGGTGCCCGATTTCAACTCGTAAAGTGACTGCCACTGCCCATCAGAGAGCGGACGGAAAAATCTCTTCATCGGCTGAACCTGCTGACCGCCGGTCGCAACGGCCTGTCCACCTCCCAGCTTTTCAATGAATCCACTGTTGATAACGAGACGGGGATTCCCATTGAGGGGATCAGAGGCAAGATCCCCGACATCAACCAGAATTTGAGTAATGTTAGATACAGCATCCGTGAAACGAAGATCACGCGACCCGGATATCATTTCCCGATTGTCCTGAAGATTGAGAAAACGAACACCGCTTAACATTGCTTCGGCATCGGACTTTGATTCGCCACTGTCACTTTGCGCGAGCTTCGCGAACTCGCCGGGTGAGGCGAGATACTCAGTTAATGACTCAAAATAGAGGCGGGTCACTGTTTGAACCACCTCCGGTTTCTCTGCGACAAGAGCTCGCGAAGCAATCGCGACATCGTAGATAATGCCACGTGCCTGTCGGGTGTCCATGAGACGGGTCACTTCCGGAATGTTTCGAAGCGCCTTCGAAACGAGCGGTTCCCAGAGGACCGCAAAATCAACATCTCCCTTTGCGAGACGATCATAGGCTGACTGGGCATCGTCAGTTCTAAACTCCGCAATCTTTGGCTTGAGTTGATCAAGCCCGAAGTGCGCGATCTGTGACTTGAGCAGAAATTCTGAGGGAGAATATCCCACGAACGCTCCTTTGATCTCTTCCCCATTGAGATCATCGAGGCTTTCAATTCCATCGCGTGCGAGGACCGCGTCACCACCATAAGACTCATCGATTCCAAAGACAATTACCGCCGGGAAGTTGCTCGATCGGGCGTTTAAAAGAAAACTGTCAATTGTCGCGCAAACAAAATCGAATTGCCCCGAAGCCAGTTTATCGAAACGAGCCTGAAAATCAGCCTCCACTTCAAAACTGATCGCAATGCCCTCCTCTTCCAGCGCCTGACGAAACTTCGGAGAACGGAAGATCAGATAGCCAAGCCATTCGTCGCCACCCACCGTGATGTAATGCTCAATTTTCGCGGCGTCACTGGTGCGCTTCAGCTGGTTCTCCTGCGCCAACTTTTCACGAAGTGGCTCACTCACCTTCCAGCCGATCATGGCAAGAAGGAGAAGGATACAAACAAAGACAAAGAACTTCCGCATCACCAACGACTCAAATTTGATTACTCTGATTCCCGAATCGGCGCAGGCGGGGTTGCAATGATAGTCTCACGGATGACAGCAAGATCCTTCTCGCTGATCTCCAGATCCGACGAATCACCAATCTCCGCATCGACCTGAGATAGACCGGCAACGAGTTCCTGCTCATCGTTCGCGTCGAAGTATTGGGTCGTTGCGACAGCGAGATAATCGCCCTGACCTTTGAACCCGATTCCAACCACCTCGACAATCAAACTACGCAACTTAATCACTTCACTGAGAACCGCACGGTTTCCACCCGGGTCGACCGTCTCGGCTCCGTCGGTGAAAACGACGACGACATGGCGCTCGTAGGGAGAAAACTCCGCGCGGCGCTTTTCAATCTGCGCACGAACAACTCGAAGGCAGTCGGCGATTGGGGTCTTCCCGTAGGCTTTGACACTGGCAACCTGTCGGCTGATTGCCTCCTTATTATCCTCACCGAGGGGCACTGCTAATTGTGCCACACCGCGGGAAAAGTAGACCAGCCCTAAGGTGTATGTATCAGGAAGGCTCGCCAACCAGGAGGTGAAAGCACTCTGAGCCTGCTCAATTTTCTTGTCGTCCCTCATCGAGCCGGAGCTGTCGAAGATAATTGAAATCGCCGTGGCGGTTTGGCTGTCACGCTCACTGGTAAGAGCATTGTCGAGCTCATCCCCCTGCGCGGAGAGAAGGCCGAGAGAAAGAGCGATCACTGATATATAAAATTTCATGAGATGGTGGAATTAAGCCTCCGGTTTACTGCAAATCATCGATCCCGAAGTCGAGAGGGATCTCCGCTTCCACCGCATAGATATACATTTCGCCCCGCATGTTCGCTGATCGCTCGTCAGCGGTGGTTGGCTTGGAGTGAATCGGATCTGAGATACCCATCCCTTTGACATCGAAACGGGAAAGATCGATTTCGTCGTTCGTCATTCCCTGTGCTTCGCGGAGGTATTTCGCGTAGGCCCGCTTCATCGCAAAGGCCCGCTCATAGCTGAGCTGGTTGGCTGAGTTGACGACTTGCTCAAGCTTTGGAAGAGCAAGCTCCTTGAAGTCATTCGTTCCCGGGATACGACGTTTATAAGTCGATTCCCCTTGTCCTTTCTTCGCGACGACAAAGGTATAGAAAAAATTGTCCGCGTGACCGCGAAGCTGAACCACGGCACCCCCGTAGCGACTCACTTTCTCATGAAGCGTATCGAACACCTCGCGGTGATTCTGCCACTGAATTTCCGATGCATTCGCCGGGAATAGAAACTCGGAGGAGAAGAGAAGACTGGCATCTTCACTCTCCGCAGCTTCTCTCACCATTTGAGTGCTCGTGAAGGTGGATTCAGCCTTCTTTGCAACCGGAGCTGCTCCGGCTCCGAAATCGGTCGCAAAATTCCAGCCCGCCGAATCCGGAATCTTCACTGAAGAAACCATCCCCGTGGCGGCGTAATAAGCCTGGCTTCGTTGACTACTCGCAACAAAGCTGACGGGATTCTTGTCATTGCTGAAAAAATCAATATTTCCCGCGGTTCCCGCGAGATCGAGATCTACCCCAACCCAGGCAATGAAATCGTTTACAGCACCTTCGTCGAGCAGGAAGATCCCCGCGAGAGGAGCACAGCTTTTCTTGAACGCGTCCAGCTTCGCGCGATCCGCGCCATCTTTTTTAGCAATGTTAGCTAATTCTTCTTCGAATGACTCCTGCTCTTCAAGCTGTGCCTTAACAAATCCGTGAACCACCTCACGATGCTCATTTAAAAAGTCTGCACGCACCGCGTAGACGTCGGCGATAACCCGCGACGCAGTCCGTGTCGTGAGAATTGGCTTTGCTCCTTTGACGCTGTCTTCGGCACCTGTGCCCACTTTACCACCCGCCGTTAGCGTGAGGATGTCAGGAAAAATACAAGCAGCTCCAGCCAGAGAGGAATCTTCGCGAAATGCGCTTGCCGGATCATGGGCCCGGCCATCGGCGGCGACTTCCTCGTTATAGGTGATTTCGCTGACGTACTTAATTTCGACATCGCCGGGAGCGAGGCCGGCATCTTCAAGCAGAACCTGCACGAGATCGGCGTGTGGACCCGAGGCTTGAACCACAATTGACTTCCCTTTTAGATCCGATAAATCGTCGATTCCCTTTGCGACAAATCCATCAGCGCCCGTGGACCAGGATAGCTGAAAAATGACAACCGGCTCATAATCAGCACCAAAGCTGCTCACCGCTTCGGTCACTAGATTTATCATTCCGGCAGTCCCTCGAAGAAAGGGAGACTGACCCGAAACATAGTTCTCTACCTGCTGATCAAAGTTATCGACCAGTTCCAGATTTGCAGTCACCCCCATCGCCTTTGCGAGTGCCGAATTTGCATTCGGGGCGAGGCCGTCATTGCTCGATACGGTGACCCCGTCAGCGGCCCACGTGATGAGTGGGATATTCACTGATCCCCGGGAAAGGTCGACTTTCCCCGGCTTTACCTCTTTCAGAAAAGGCGAGGCTGAATAGGGCTTCGCAGGCTCGACGTAATTAACATCGGCACGCAGGGTGGTCGGAAAGATCGCAGCCGAGACGGCCGCAATGACTACTGGGAGGGAGTATAGGAGAGGCGGCTTCATCATGAGAAAGATGGGCCGACTTTATCGAAATGCCAGAGAGGTTTCGACTATAAAAACATGACGTGTTTGTAAACTCACTCGTCCTCGACTCGCTTCAATAAAATCTGAAGCGCTCCGCCAGAGCACCAGATTTCCAGTGCCAGGCAAACGAGGGAGGCTCCCATGAGCACCAAAGCGGTGACGAATGCGACCATCCCAACGGTGCATCGATCCGCAATCACCCCGACCATGGAAATAACACAGAAGAGAAGACTCACCGCTCCGAGAAGCTGCATCCAGCGAATAAGCTTCAGCCGCCGCCGCAGGTTATCAATCTGTGCGCGAAGGGCCTCGTCCTTCAATTCAATCCAGTCACGATGAAGATTCCGGACGAGCGCGGCAAGGTGCAGGAAGCGATTCGTGTAAGCTAGAAAGAGCAAACTGACCGCCGGGAAGAGAAGCGCTGGTGTCGAAATGTCGAGAGTCATGATTTGTTCACCCTTTCCGCAAAGTCCCACCTTCCAGAATCCTCGCTCGCAGCCCGCCCTTTCCGACAAGGAATTTAAGCGCCCCTTTGCAGAGAGCTTCTTCCATCCAAAAGCAAGGTTTCGCCTCCTCGGTACCAATGAATTTAAGCCCCTGAATTTCGAATTCCTTCCCGATGAGCTCATTCAGGTCCTGACCTTCAACGATGACATTTCTGCGATAGGCGTCGGGCCCTTTATCAAAGACGCCGAACTCTTCGCAAAGGCGCTCGTGCGTCTCCTGCTCGAAAAAGGTGATCTGTCCTTTGAAATCCGGCTTGTGGTCAAAGTATCGATCATTCTTGATCCCGCTCCCGGCGACACATTCGATCTCGTCGACTTCGATGATCGGATTTGTCCCCGCAGGCTTGCCGTAGTGGCCGACGTAGTTGTGATCCGGGGAAATGAAGAAGTGTGCGATTTTCACGCTCCCAAGGTACTCGTAATTTCCCTGCTGGCAATTCGCCCTCAGGTGGATACGGTCGGACTGAGTTTTTATCTCCACTTCAACGACCATGGCCAAAGGACCCAAGAACGCGATCGCCCCTACCCGCGAGGAAAATTTTCCAGAGTGGTATCAACAAGTCGTCCGCGCTGCCGACCTTGCCGAGAATTCGGAAGTTCGCGGCTGCATGGTCATCAAGCCATGGGGATACGGCCTCTGGGAGCAAATCCAGAAACAGCTCGACCAGTGGTTCAAAGACACCGGCCACAAAAACGCCTACTTTCCTCTCCTCATTCCCGTCAGCTATCTTGAGAAAGAAGCGACGCACGTCGAAGGATTCGCAACCGAATGCGCCGTTGTCACGCATCACCGTCTCGAATTGAAGGATGGTAAAATGGTGCCCGCCGGCGAGCTGACCGAGCCCTATGTGATCCGCCCGACTTCCGAGACGATCATTGGCGCTGCCTTCGCCCGATGGGTCCAGAGCTACCGCGATCTTCCCCTTCTCATTAACCAGT
>JARGOD010000073.1:0-5814 GCA_029210205.1 Verrucomicrobiales bacterium
GAAATACCCGACAGAACCGACCGGCAGATATGATCTCGAGCCAAGTGGCGGGTTGCCGGTGGTGGTCTTGCTGCATGCCGATCTCGACAGCAGTCAGCGCCCCCAGGGAGGCATCGTGAAACGAGCGGCTCCGGCATTTGAATTCGCCCATGTGCGTATGGCTCCCGGTCTCCTCGGCGGATTGGAGAAACTGGAGGACCTTACTTCAGGGGTGAGCGTCATCTGTGATCCAAATCGTTCCGGAAAATCGACGACCTTGCGGCTCATGCAGGCGTCCATTTCTTCAAGCAGTGGGTGGCAGCAGCAGAATTCTTCAGATGAGGACTGGTGGGACAATGCGAAAGAACTTGAGGTCAGAAAAGACCTAGTTCGATACTTGGAGAACATCGAGGTGCTCTGGAAAGACGAGTTTCGCATCGATGCTACATTCGAGGTAGAGAACAACAGTTCGATTTATTCAAGCTTTTTGCGATTTTCTGACCTGACGATGGTAGCGCCTAACACATTCTACCCGATGTTTACTGTTGCTTTCTCCGAACATAGACAGCGCGTCGTTGATCAAGTAAGGAGGCCTTCCTCAAGGTATCCCCATTTGGCAGAAAAAGTTTGTTGCCTCTCCTGCGAGAAATTACTAGGAGTTGACAATATTTTCCGGGGTAGCACGGGACTGACACCCAGAGTATTAGAAGCTAAGGCGGAGAAACTTGTAGCGTGAAGAGTTTGCCATGAAATTCCTCATCACCGATACCTTCCGAGCCAGCTTTGCCAAGCTTACAGCCGACGAGCAAAAGGCGGCGAAAGCCACTGTCTTCGACCTGCAAATGGACCCATTCCAGCCGGGGCTTCGGTGGCACCGGGTGAACAAGTTGAAGGACTCGAACTTCTGGTCGGTCAGCGTCAACGAGGACATTTGGGCCATCGTCCACAAAACCAATGCCGACATGCTTGTCTGCTACATCGATTACCACGATAAGGCCTATGCATGGGCGGAGGAACGGAAACTGGAGACCCACCCAGAGACGGGGGGCATTCAATTCGTCACAGTCCTCGAGCGAATCGAAGAGATTCCGGACTGCGAGGATGCCGTGGTTGCACAAAAGACACAGCCCTCCACGACCCAATCGACGGTCCTAGCTGGAAGCGATATAGCAATGGCCCCTCTGAAACCCAATCGTCTCTACTTCGGGAAAATCGATGAAGCCATCGACACTCCAAATCTCATCGAGGTCCAACTTGATTCCTACAAGGAGTTTCTCCAGGAGGAAGTTGTTCCAGGTGATCGCCTCCCGACCGGTCTTCAGTCGGTCTTTCAGGAGGTATTCCCGATCCAGAGTTATGACGAGAAGTTCACGCTCGATTTCTCCAAGTATGAAGTGGGCGAGCCCAAGCTGACGGCTCTCGAAGCGCTTCGCGATGGCGAGACTTTCAGTGCGCCGCTTTACGTGACCTTCGCCCTGACTGACGAGTCCGGCACCAAGGAGGAGCGCGTCTACATGGGTGAGCTACCCATGATGACCCGCCGTGGAACTTTTGTTATCAACGGTGCTGAACGTGTCGTCGTTTCACAACTTCACCGTTCACCGGGTGTCTGTTTTGAGACTAATCTTCACCTCAATGGCAAAACCCTTTTCGGTTTTCGGATTATTCCTGAGCGCGGTTCGTGGATGGAGGTTCAACTCGATACCAACGATCTTTTGTACGTCTATCTCGACCGCAGCCGCCGCCGTCGTAAATTCCTCGCCACGACTTTTCTTCGTGCCATTGGTTTCCCGACCGACGAAGATATCATTCGTCAGTTTTACGACATTTGTAAACTCAAGATCGATCCGAAGATGGACGAGGCTGATCTCGCCAATCAGATCATCTTTGAAGATGTCGCCGACGGTGACATCATCGTAGCTAAGGCTTACGAGCCGCTTACCCTCGAAGTGATTCAGCAGCTCCACGGCCTCGGCATCAAGTCCGTTCCGGTCGTAAACGCGACTCACGATGACCTTCTCATCAAATCCCTCAAGAAGGACCCAGCAACGAACGAAGAGGAAGCCCTCAAGGACATTTACCGCCGCCTTCGCCCTGGTGATCCTCCGACCGTGGCCAATGCGCGCGCTCTCTTGAAGCGTCTTTTCTTTGATCCGAAGAAATACGACCTCACCCGTGAGGGTCGTTACAAGATTAACCAGAAGCTCGGCCTTGGTGTCGATGACAACGAGCGCGTTGTCACTTCTGACGATTTTATTGCCGCAATGGCTTACCTCTTCAGTCTTCGCGCTGGCGAGGGTGTCCTTGACGATATTGACCACCTTGGCAGCCGTCGTATCCGAGCTGTTGGCGAACTTCTCGCCAACCAGTGTCGTGTCGGTCTGGCTCGTACAGAGCGCCTCGTTAAAGAGCGCATGACTCTCTTCGATATCAACCTCGATGGCATGACGCCTTCCAAGCTGGTTAACCCTAAGGCTCTCGCCGCTGTGGTTCGCGACTTCTTCGGCCGGTCCCAGTTGAGCCAGTTCATGGACCAGATTAACCCTCTGTCCGAGCTCACTCACAAGCGTCGTCTTTCGGCCCTTGGCCCTGGTGGCCTCAACCGTGACCGTGCCGGTTTCGAGGTGCGGGACGTTCACCCTTCTCACTACGGACGTATCTGCCCGATCGAGACTCCGGAAGGTCCGAACATTGGTCTGATTAACTCGATGAGTTGCTACGCTCGCATCAATGAGTTTGGTTTCATCGAGACTCCTTACCGCCGCATCGTGAAAGGTAAGGTTTCTAAGAAGATTGATTACCTCACTGCCGACCAGGAGGAAAGCTACCTCATTGCCCAAGCTAATAACCCGATCGACGACAAAGGCGTCTTCCAAACTGAGAAAATCACGGTTCGTCACCTCGGCGAGTTCATCGAAGTGGATCCGACTGAGGCGACCTACATGGACGTTTCTCCGAAGCAGCTCGTTTCCGTGGCGGCTTCACTGATTCCCTTCCTCGAGCACAATGACCCGAACCGCGCGCTCATGGGATCCAACATGCAACGCCAAGCCGTCCCACTGCTCGTTTCCGAGTCGCCGCTTGTCGGGACTGGGATGGAAGCCAAAGTGGCCCGTGATTCCCACTCAGTGGTCCTGGCCGAAGGAGATGGTATCGTCGCCGCCGCCACCGCCGAGATAATAGTGGTGAGCAAGGATGGGGAGCTTCCCTGCTCCGAGGCCCAGTTCCTCACTAATCCTTTCAAGCTCAAGAGTGACGCAGGCAAAGGAACCTATGTTTATCCGCTTCGGAAATTCATGCGCTCGAATGCTGGCACCTGCATCAACCAAAAGCCAATCGTGAAGGCGGGGCAGCAGGTTGCGGCGGGCATGGTCCTCGCCGATGGACCTAACACGGAACTTGGCGAACTTGCGCTCGGCCGGAACCTACTGGTAGCCTTTATGCCGTGGAACGGCTACAACTTCGACGATGCCATCGTCATCTCCGAACGCATTGTCAAAGAGGACGTCTACACCTCGATCCACGTGGAAGAGTTCGACATCCGTGCTCGTGACACCAAGCGTGGACCGGAAGAGATCACTCGCGACATTCCGGAACTCGGCGAGGAGGCGCTCAAGGACCTCGGTCCTGACGGTGTGATTCGCGTGGGCGTTGAAGTTCGCCCAGGTGACATACTCGTTGGTAAAATTACTCCAAAGGGCGAGTCCGAACTGTCTTCGGAAGAGCAACTTCTCCGCATTATCTTCGGTGAGAAACCTGATAATATGAAGGACACTTCTCTTCGCGCTCCTTCCGGCTGCACCGGTATCGTGATGGACGTCCATGTTACCTCACGCAATGCTTCCTCCAAGGAGAAGCTCGACCCGGAAGAGCAGCAGAAGCAGCAGAAGCAAATCATCGACGAGCACAAGCGCCGTCATGAGGAACTCACCGAGCAGCTCACTGAGAAGCTTTCCGATATTCTTCTCGGTGAGAAGATCCCTCTCGATGTGGTTAACGGCCGCACTGATGAGATTATCATTCCCGCCAACCGCAAGATCACCAAGACGCTTCTCCGGAAATTGGCTGACAACTACTCCAACGTGGAAATTGATCCGAGCCCGATCCGTAACACGATCCTCGGCATTATTTCCAGCTATGAGCAGAAGTTTGCTGATATCGACATGGAGCGGGAGCGTCAGTTAGATCGCATCGAATCCGGTGACGAAGTTGATCCAGGAGTCATCAAACAAGTTAAGGTATACGTCGCCAAGAAGCGCAAACTCTCTGTTGGTGACAAGATGGCCGGTCGACACGGCAACAAGGGTGTGGTTGCGACGATCGTTCCTGAGGAAGACATGCCTTACCTCGAAGACGGAACCCCAGTCGACATTTGTCTGAACCCTCTCGGCGTTCCTTCTCGAATGAATGTTGGTCAGGTTTTGGAAACGCACCTCGGTGTCGCCGCTCGCGCACTCGGATTCAAAGTCGCCACTCCGGTATTCGACGGAATTCCCGAGTCCAAGATTGTCGAGTATCTCGAAGAGGCGAAAGCCAAGCCTGGATTTGAATGGATTGGAACCAACGGAAAATCGACTCTCTATGATGGTCGCACCGGCGAGGCATTCTACCAGCAGGTCGTTGTCGGCGTGATTTACATGCTGAAGCTGGGTCACCTCGTCGAGGACAAGACGCACGCACGTGCGATTGGACCGTACTCGCTTGTGACGCAACAGCCGCTGGGTGGTAGAGCCCAATACGGTGGTCAGCGTTTTGGAGAGATGGAGGTTTGGGCGCTTGAGGCCTACGGCGCCGCATACACACTGCAGGAACTTCTGACTGTGAAGTCGGACGACGTGCAGGGACGGACGAGGATTTTCGAATCTATCGTGAAGGGAGACAGCACGCTTGACGCTGGCATGCCGGAATCCTGTAACGTGTTGATCAAAGAAATGCAGAGTCTGGGTCTCGACATTCGTGTCGGAATCAGCTCCAACTCGTGAGGGCGACGGATTCGGAGTTAGAGGGTTGAACGAAATTAGAGTTGCGGAAAGAGAAGGGTGAAAATGCATTTGGAGGTAAACGGGCTATGAAGGCCTACCCGGACTATGTGGAAGAGTCAGAGCTGGAACGTGAGGCTCTCGGGTGGTGTGCGCTGCGGTTGGATGGTTGGCGTTTGCTCAAGGAAGTCGAAGGCCAAGACACTGGTGATTTCAGTCCCTACGTCGATCTGATCGTCAAGGAACGCCGGCTTCACCAGGATGATCGTCTAAACCATCTCGCCTTCTTTGCTCTTCAGCGGTATTTGGGGAAATTTGGCGGTGAGGATCGCACTCCATATTCCGACGAGCACATCGCCTATCGCTTCCTGTTTTTGCATCTTTACCGGCAGCCGGTGCCACGAGGATTTGAGTCTCAAGATTTCCCGCCTCGCTGGAACGAAGACTTCGCGCCACGGGCTGAGGAGATCGCCGCTGAGATTCGGAGAACGTTTTCCCGAAAAGGAGCGGGGCCGGAAAGCGCCTACGACCTGCAGCGAACGAACCAGGGGGAAGATGACTGATGAGGGGCACTGAAGGATCAACGAATCCCGGCTGAAGCAACGAGTATTGTGTGCTTCTAATACGGCACCCCTGCCATTGTCCTACCCCCTGTGTCAATCTTCAGGCATTTTGTATCAAAGCGAGATGATAGCTTGACGCACTGATCTGACTTTTTGTATTGAATGAATCGCCTGATAAGGAAGTGATGGCAACGATCTATCCTGAGACATATCCCAATGACCTGGATCCGAATGATCCGGAGTTTAGGGTGTTCGAGCTGCTATGCGAACTCCCCGATCACTTTTCGGTTATC
>JARGOD010000073.1:5832-23650 GCA_029210205.1 Verrucomicrobiales bacterium
ATTGATTTTCTCATTTTCGATGGAGAGAAAAATCTTATCAATCTCGAAGTCAAAGGCGGGGTGATCGAATACAACGGGGCGACGTCAAAATGGTATCAGAATGGGAAGGAATTGAAGCCGTCGCCAGACCGGCAGGCTAGTGCAGCGACTCACGCCTTGATTAAGTTTCTTGGCAAAGATGTTGAAAACATCAATGTGAACTGGGCCCTGGGGTTCCCGAACTGCGTGAGACCAGGGAGCTCTTCACCAATTGCCGAGGTGCCTGATGCTCTGATTGTGGATGAACGGGATTTCACTGACATCGGAGCAGCAATCCAAAAAATCTGTGACTACAACGAAAAGCATTTTGGGAAGGCTGGGGTGAAGCGGCATTTTGCTGGAAAAATACTGGAGCGTCTGCTTCGCTCAGTCGGATTTGTAACCAAAATCGGAGTCCGTCTCATCCAGGATCAATCTCAGCTTGTGAAAGCCACGGATCAGCAGCTCGAGATCCTTGAAGATCTTGAGTTGAATGAGAGGACCGCCGTCATGGGCTATGCGGGGACCGGCAAGACAATTATTGCCACGGAGTTTGCGAAGCGTATGTCGGATTCAGGCAAACGGGTGCTACTGCTCTTCTACAACCGCATGGTTGCAAATTCCGTCCGCTACGGCCTGGGTCGCGACTCTCCTATTGAATGCACAACCTTCCATAGCCTCGCGCGAAGAGAGGTTGAGGCCAGCGATCCGAGTTGGTGGAAAGCCAATGCAAAAAAGGACGATGACGAGTTCTGGGAAACTGAGGCTCCTTTCAAAATGCTTGAGGTCCTCGACTCGCGAGCGCCATCCTACGACGCAATCATTGTCGATGAGGGGCAGGACTTTAAAACCGAATGGTTCGAGATACTCGAGAAGCTGCTAGTCCGAAACGAAGACAGCCGATATGTTGTCTTCTATGACGCTAATCAGGACATTTTCGGGAGATGGGGCAACCTACCGTGGGAGCCCAACACATACACCCGTAAACGACTGAGAAAGAACTGTCGAAACACAGAGGCGATCATTAATTACCTCAATTCGATTATTCCTTCCGAGATGGTGGGATTCGAAAACTCTCCGACTGGTCAGCCTGTTGCAATCAAGGAACTCCCCAACCAAAATGCAGAGACTGAGAGCATCAAAAATGACGTCACATCGTTTCTCAAAGAGGGTGTCGACCCAGGAAAAATCGTCATTCTCATCAATGAACGCCTCGCTGATAGCGCTGTGTCTTCCATCGAGAGTATTGGTCGCCACTCTGTCGAATGGATGGGGAGGACCTACCGCCCCGATTCATCAGCAATTCAGGTGACCAATATTCGTAACTTTAAAGGTCTAGAAGCGGACGTCCTTCTTGTCACTGGGCCCGGAAAATGTATGCCGACAGAAGCGCCGGAATTGCTCTACACCCAGGCTTCAAGGGCTCGCTTGCTTTTGACGATCTACTATTCTGACTAAAAATACTCTTATTCGCGCAAATAATTATGAGAAGCACTTGAAGGCTCTCAGAAAACTATAAAAAATAACATATGGCCCAGATATTTAAGGACTCCAACGCGATCGACTCTCTCCGCAATTCTGACTTTGATGCCGTTAGCGCCTATGGAGAAGTAATCGACAATGCGATCGAAGCGAATGCGAAAAACATCTGCATTCGCTCTTTTCAGAAAGAAGGCAAACGCGGATACTGCAGATTCGAACGACTGGCATTTGCTGACGATGGCGAAGGTATGGATGAAGGAACCCTAGGCAACTGTATGACCATTGGGTGGTCCAGCCGTTACAACTCGAGGGACGGGATTGGCCGCTTTGGAGTTGGAATGACTATGGCGGCAATTCACGAGTGCAAGCGAGTTGAAGCATACTCGAAGCGGAAGGGCGGCGACTGGCTGTATACCTTCCTCGACCTCGATGAAATCTCAGTGGGAAAGATGGACGAGATTCCCGCTCCAAGTAAAAAGCGCCTACCAAAAGACCTAGCGGACCTTGTAACAGGAGATAGCGGAACCATCATTGTATGGTCGAAATATGACCGTCAGAACGAGAACGCTAGCAAATTGCTGGAAGAGGCTAAAACTTGGATGGGAAGGACCTATCGCTACTTCATCTGGGACAAGAATGTCACCATAAAGATTGATGACAACGTAGTGAAGGCTGTCGACCCTCTATACGTTCGCCTTGAGAAAACAGAGTTCCCAAGCGATACCCCGGGCACTGAATACGAAACAATTAAATTCGATTGGCCCGTGGACGCTTTCGACGCCCCGGATCACGCTCCTAAGGAGTCCACCGTATCAATTAAACTCAGCCTTCTCCCAGAGGAGCTCCGCCCCATCCAAGGATCAGGCGATTCTAACGCGATGAAGCAGCGCCAAATGCATCGTAACGAAGGGGTTTCTATACTCCGGAATAATCGCGAAGTATATTATGGCCACATCCCATATTGGGCGGCAGCTGGCCCCGGTTGGTCGCACTTCGAAAATATAGATCGGTGGTGGGGTTGCGAAATTCACTTTGATGCCGTTCTTGATCGAGCATTCGAGGTGAAAAACATCAAGCGAGGCGCCGTTCCAAGCAAACAGCTAAAAGAGCAGATCAAGGAACTAATACAGCCAACCAGGGATACATGCCTTGAGGAGGTGCGGAAGGTGTGGGCTGCCAACAAGCAAAAGAAGAGGGAAGAACAAGCCCACAAGGAAGACAAAGTAAAGCGAGCTGGTGACCACGAACGAGCGGAGCAAGTTGCAAAAACCACTCCGACAGACTCAAACGTCATTGATGAAGGCAAGGACTTCGACAATGAAGCCAATGAATTTATCAAGAAGCTCGGAGACCAATACGATGACGAACAGAAGGCAGCGCTCAAGACCATCTTCTCTGCGCAACCCTTCTCGATCATGGAACAGACCTGGGCTGGCCCCCAATTTTTTGAATCCCACCACCTCGGTGGCAAGTCGGTCTTGGATTTCAACATGCGTCACTCTTTCTTCGAGATAGTCTATGGGATAATTGCAGATCTGGAAGGTGACGGAGACCCTTATGTCGCAGCAAAGGACCTCAAGGATCTACTTGATCTCCTCCTTATCGCTTACGCGAAGGCAGAAACTCGATTTGCGAGTGCCGAAGAAATGGATGCCGAGACATTTCTAGAAATGTTACGTTCAAACTGGGGGCAGTATTTAATGTCTTATGTCAAAACCTGGAGCAAAGCAAGAATGGAGGAATCATAATGCAAAGAGAAAAGACACTGGCCGAGGATGGTAGCGAAAAGAAGAAGCTAGTTATTCGATTGACTGAGTACGAAGGTAATCGGCTCTTGGACCTCAGGTTTTGGTATTTTAACAAAAAGGAAGGAGAGTGGCATCGAACAAGAAAGGGAATCATGCTGAATCGTGAAAACTTTATTTGCGCGAAGAAAACCTTTGAAGCAAACGATGAAGAGATCCTGGATTGGCTTGGAATCGGCTATGTTCCGGAACACGTCGAAAAGTATGCCAATGAGCAGGAAGAGGCCGTTGAGAGAGGTGCATACGCTCCTGACATGGTGAGCACCTCCACTGTAGAGCAACCTAGGAATCCAGCTTTCTTTGAAGTCGTGCACCGTGGCGGAAAGACGGAAGTGGAATACAACGAAAGCCATCCTCTTTTTGCAAAATTGAATGAAAGTGGGGAGGATGCCGCCACGCAACGCCTCCTGAACCTTTTGCTAGCTTCATACCATCGGGCAAAAGAGCGCTTAGGTGATAGCCCCGCGACCGACGCCAGTATTCTCTTTGACCAGCTGGAACACGATTGGTCAAACTACTTGAAGGGATACCTCACGGGAAAATGATCTGATGATTTGGAGCCACATAAGCCAAAGAGTTCTCCAGCAGAGGTTGGAGGATCTGCATCCCGGCCTATTAACGAGACTGGAGACACTCATTCCTGCAGTAACTTCGGAACCTCTCGATCCGACCCAGCTCTACGCGAAGAAACAACTCGTCAAAATCTTAAACGCTTTCCTTGATGGAAAGAAGATAAGAGACGCGTCCTTCCTGAATAGTTGCCTAGACTTCGTGCCACCTGATGAACTGGCGGCTCTAGCGGATGCACTGAAAATCGACCACGCTGACGCAACATTCGCAGATAAAAAGGAAGCAGTCGTTGGCAGAATCAAAGGGACCAGGAAAGGACTAGCTGTTTTCCTCGAATTTTTCGGACTTCCGGATCATTACATGCCGACATCTGCTGAGAAGCTACCCTCCTCACTTTGCTTCGATCCACCGACGTCGCAGAATCCTACTCCTGTCCATTCGGCATTCAAGATCCTCAAGGACTTCCAAAGTGGCATTTTCTTTGAGTGCAAGAAACGTTTAGGTATTCCACGTTCACGGTTCATCGTTCAGATGCCAACAGGGTCTGGCAAGACCCGGACCTCAATGGAGGTGATCACATCGGTTTTCAACGAAGAGCCGAAAGGGGCTATTGTAGTCTGGCTCGCTCATTCCGAGGAACTTTGCGAGCAAGCATTCCTGTGTTTTAGCGAAACTTGGGAGCACGTGGCTCGGGTTCAATTGAAGGCTCATCGTGCATGGTCCGAACATGATTTCCCGTTTGATGGCGGTAACGACTCGATGTTTATCGTTGCTGGCTTTCAGAAGCTTGCAAGGCTGGTCAAAAATGATCCAAATGTTTTCGCACACCTTCATTCCCGAATCACACTTGTTGTGGTCGATGAAGCTCATCGTACGACTGCCCCCACTTTTAAAGCGGTAGCCGAGGCTCTAATGGGGCCTGATACAAAATTGATCGGACTTTCCGCCACTCCGGGGCGCGCGGATGAAGAAGAGACCCGCGAATTAGCACAGTTTTACTTTTCCACTCAGGTCGGGCTTCCTGTTCCGGAAGGATCGAGTGTTATCGGGATGTTGCGTGATAGGAAAGTCTTGGCTGGAGTTGACTACCAAGAACTGAAGACTAATCGAGACTTCGAAATGACACCTTCCGAAAAGCGAAAACTCGAAGACGAATTAGACTTTCCGAGTGGGTTCCTGAAGAAAGTTGGTTCTGACGACATCCGAAATATTGAGATACTGAAACGCCTAATAATAGAGTGCGAGAATAAAAGCCGTATCCTCTTCTTCGCCTGCGACATCGCCCATTCCAAATTCATCACTGCCTTGCTATTGTATTTCGGTTACTCAGCGGCCCACTTAGACGGTAACACTGACAGGGCCACCCGAAGGCAGATGATTGAGGATTTTCGAGAGAACAGGCTTCAAGTATTGAGTAATGTGGGCATTCTTTCCACGGGGTTTGATGCGCCCAATACTGATGTCGTATTCATATCCCGACCTACGCAGTCCGTTGTTCTCTATAGCCAGATGATCGGACGAGGGCTTCGTGGTCCGGCGATAGGAGGAACTCCATCTTGCCGTGTGATTGACGTAAAGGACAACATCCAGGGATACGGCGATGCAGATCGCGTATACGAATACTTCGATGACTATTTTCACAGCTAGACGGTGCAAATAGCAAGTTCGACCACTAAATCCCCAGACGATAAGTCCGATTCAATGTTTGCTGCTGCCCTCGAAGAACTCGACTTAAGTGGCTCATTGGTATCGAAGCCAGAGAGCTTCAAAGAATATTGCAAGCGAACTTCGCAAGTGGTTCCAAGGGATGTTCCGGCACGAATCTCGGCGCAAACGTTATCATCACTAGATCGAGAGCTTCGGGAAGCCCAGGTAATGGTCTTTCGGCTAGGTTCGCCACCAGGTAAGAAAACGACACAGTTCGGTCTCGCACGCACTGTCCATGACTGGTCTGACTACTTTCTTATCGACGAGCATGTGTTCGCCGACGTAGAGACACAGGCATTCATTCCTACTTCGACATACCGCGATCTATACGCATTCTCCCTAATTCCTCGATTTACAGAAACGACCATGGTCAACTTTGCGCTAGCTAGCGGACTTCTGAGGGAGGCTCTGTCCCTAGACGAGACACCTAGCATCCCTGTAACGGGTCGTAGCACTTATACCTTCAGCTTTTGCCCTCGTCTTAATGAAGACGGAATCTGGAAACATCATTCTGGGCAGGTCGAGATCGACGGTGCATTTACAGCGAGGCGGAACGGCCGGGATTGTCTCTTTATCGTGGAAGCAAAGCACGGCGAGCCTGACTCCCTGGCAAAGACCAAGCTTCTTTATCCATTCCTTGCCCTACGACCGAAGGTACCGGAGGCGATGCCGATTGTTCTGGTGTATCTCCGAGCAACATCCACCCCAAACAGTATTACCTACCGAATATCGGAATGTTCTACGCCTTCGTCTGCAGCCCCGACGCCTTTGGATATGCATCCTTCAGCTCCAAGGGTCCTTGCCGTCGCGAAATTTGGAAGCAAACAAGAATAGCCCGAAGGAAGTTCGGAGTGCCATGACTTCAAACCAGCGAAACCAGATCACGTCCATTTCACTTCTATCGCCGCCTCCTTCTTCTGAGATGTTTTCGCGCACCTCCTCGCCCTTGATCGAAAAGCGACGATTTTATCACTTGGCTCTGGGCCCCCGGAACAGACCAAGAAAGATCCTCAAAACAATAATCCAGCCAGGGGTAGAGGCGGGCTATTGCCTCTTTGATATTCGACCGATAAGGCAGAGGAACGTCTTGCGACATGTTGTGAACAAATGAGGTGACCGCACCAAAATTCAATGATGGGTGGCTGCGGATCTCCTCTACTATGAGCTCTACAAAAGCCCGGTTTCGAAATTCCCTCATCAGTATATTCCTCAACTCCTTACTTCTGAGGTCGTTCTCGGTGAGCTTGAGGGTCCCGATATCATGCAACATCCGGGGGCACATTTCCTGTTTCTGAACGTAATTCGAAACGGCTTCGAGAAATGCTTCGGGTTTGTCTGAAGCTGGAAGCTCTGAGACGAGGAACTCTTTCGATTCCTCGGGTGGCAGGACGAGTTTGCCAATGATTGGTGGATCAACCTGGGATTCGTCGATTGCCTTCTGGTATGCGTCCACTATTTCTTTCGTGACCCTTCTGCTCTCATCGCAGAGTCGACGGATGTTCGCGTAGGAACTGAGGTCCAGCTGACTCAATACCCCCATCTCCTCGTTGTAAGGTTCATTCAAGGAGAGGCCCATGTTAGTAATATTTGAGCTCCCTGAATAGGCGATTCCCGAAGAGAATTCGAACAACTTGAGATGAATTCTCGGATGGAGGTAGAGAGGGATGTCCCTTTCCCTTAGCACATCAAAAATTCCTAGATCTGATGCTCCTCCGAGAAGATCCTGAATCTTCCATCTAACTACAATGCGGGCTGAGTCGATAGAAAATGTATCGAGAAATGCTTCTAGTGCCTCACTTTTAATGAAGGGTGAAAAAGCGAGAACTAGGTCCCCTTTCTCAGGGGCTAGCGATCTGAGATTCTTAAGAACCGGTGCCCAAATGGGAATTGCTTTTGACATACGACGGATTTGCTATTTGCCTCTCTTTATCTATCAACGAAAACTGCGTCTCCCCCGAATAGCTGGAAGGCCAATTAGACAAGCGTCCTACCGGTATGCCCGCCCAAACCTAGTTAAGCACCTCAGTTTGTGGGTTCCTAGGAACTCTGCAGAGGCTCATTTACTCATCTGAATCAACTGGTTGTTGATCATCAGGGGCTGAGGCAATTAGCGACTCCATGGCTTTTTTATCTAGCGGATCGGTCTCAATATTCTTCAGGAGAGCTGAATAAGAATCATAGGTGTCTTTGAAAACTTTTCTAAGTTCATCGACCGTCAGATCCTCCTCTGGCTTCAGGTTATCACGGCAAAATTGATCTTTTTTGCTATCGTAGAGACTTCGGAATATCTGCGCGCGGCACACTTTCAACTCACTATTGACCATAGCTGCAACGGTTTCGTCCTTGGGCTCCCAAATCTCTAAGAACAAATACTTGTACTTTGGCCACTGGTCAGGCTGCATCTCTCCTCGATACACTACACTCCGGAAAGTTCGATTACTCTCAATGATCTCCCACTCGGCAACTGCTCCCTTCAAGTCTCCCCTGAAAACTCGGACTAAGCGCTTAAAGTGGGCCGCAGACTTCGGGATAAACCAGCTGTTGAGTTGATCCAAATAGTCTTCAAGTATCAGCAAGGAACTAATTTTACCCTTGCCTTCCTTATCCCTGGAAGCATTTGCCCGCTCGATTTCCCCCCAGAATCCGCAAATCATGCCAGCTTGAAAGGCAACAGTAGTCACTACATTGTCGAAGAACTCGTTGTACCAGGAGATTACCTCGGGCAGCGTTTTACCGTTGTCCCCTCGGAGGTCGGCCTTATTTGATACGGCTGAAAGGCAGTTTTCAGTCCGCTTTTCTTTAAACGATTCAATTGCTTCCGCAATACGCTTCGCTGTGGCGTCGAGACTCGCTACAGTAGCTTCGACCTTCGGAACATCGGTCGTGAAGGCACCTTCCTGTAACCTCTGCTTCAGATTAGTCCGGTGTGTCTCGAAAACGCGACCAATCCCCTGTCCTTCGAATAGAATTGGACGAAGCTGCCGATCCTTGTTCGACGCGATGTCGCTCTCTAACCATAAAGCGGCCTTGTTATTGCACTCAAAAAGCTCGAATCCTTCATAGCACTTTAAAACCGATGCTCCGTACTCTTTATCAAATATTCCCCCTAACTTTTCCGCAGAGTCGGATGTAAAATTGTCACGCCTAATTTTCTCAGCGATTTCCGCTCCAAGTACATCCCTCCCTTGCAATCGATCTAGGCAATCGTCGAGTGTGCTACGCTTGTAGAATTTTCCTCCTCGGGGTTTGCATCCAATCACGTCACCGCTATCGAGTAGCAAGTGTTCTAAAATATAGTAAATATGATTAACACCTGTGACAGCTACATCGCTAGTAAGTTTAGCTTTGTCGCCGAGTTGATCTAGCTCGACATTGAAAATTCTCATTGAGCGGGGTGACCTCGCGTCCCGGCTCTTTATTACACTCAGACAACGTCGTAAAAACAAGGCGAGCAAATCATGGTCGTCTAATAGTCTGTTCCGTGATGTCGAGACCGAACGCGCTGTTTTATTCAAGGTTAGAAAAATTGAACGGGAAGCCTTCTTGAGGTCAAAGTCCCCTTTATAGTTTTCATCAAGCGATGGAAACGTGCACAGCATTACAGGTAAATTGATCTCTTTCAGGTTGAATTTCTGAATAAAGTTTGGCGTCCACTCCGCATAGTAATCCTTGAAGGGTGCTCTCTTTTCGTCTGACCATTTGTCCCGAAGATTGCGGTAAAGAGCGAGTAACGCCATCGCACGATGCTGCCCATCCACAATGATCAGCCGACTCTTGTGAGTGTTGATGCAGAAGCGCACTAAATCGTGACTCAGGGTTTCGTCTCCTGTTTTTGGCTGCCGAAATTCGAATACCTCTTTCGAAACTTCCCCTGACCGCGTAATTTCGTAGGCCTGACCGTCAATTTCCTCCGGTTCAATAGATACAGCAGGATAGTAGTTGGCAGGCCTATTTTCGCCCTCCTTTACTGGCAATACCGTGACAATAATCGGAGGAAAGAGCTTGATTAGGTCTCTAGATTTTTCATCTAGCAGGTATGGGACCAACTCAGAGGAAACGCGCGCATCGTCGATGTCGCGCTGCATTATTTCATTGAAGTCGAGAGTTTCAAAATCAAAAATTTCCCTGACGGGACTTAGTGCATTCAACAAAGCTTCATCAAATCCTGATTCAAAGTCTAAGCTCACGTGTGTTAAGAAGAACTTCACCGGAAGAGTCTTTTGATCATCCCGACCCGCCCCAACGTTAAAATTACCGCAGGATCCTTTTAAGGTGAGATTTAGGGCTGACTCTTTTCGTAGTTTTAAACTCATATTCTAATTCCTTCCGATTAGTGGGTAATAAATTCGATTCAATAAATTCTCCATGTCTACGTAGGAGTCATTAAGGTCTTCGATTTCTCGGATGGCTACGTATAGGTCTCCAGTTGACATATTTCGTGACGCCACTTCCTGGGCAAAACTCCGATCCCTCTTTTGCTCCGGCGTTGACTCTCTGTCCTCCTGAAGCCCGGGACCAACAGAGAATTTCCCTTGTTTGAATTTTTCGATCAGGTCTTTGTGGCGAACTAGGCGTTGCTTTAGTGAACTCGACATCCCTATATAGATCGGGCTTCCGAATAAAGGATCCCTTCGATCAAGAAACTTTTTTATTTGCAGCAGTCGAGTCGAATCGCTCACAATTCTCTCTACCAAGGATTCTGAGGGGCGAGATTCGTGTGACAGCTGTCCCGTATAGCTCGGCTTTAACGGGCCCTTGATCATCGCTTGGTAAGGGTGCTCAGCAAAATATTGCATCAAATTTCTTTGAAGAAAGGCCTCTACTAGTTTTTTGGCTTCTGCAATTTTATCATCAGATTTGTAACTATTGATTTGATCAATGATGTTTTTTACATCAAATTCCGTCAAGGTTGGTTGATAATACCAGGCATACACACCAGGATGCTCTGGCACTGAAGAGATTTCTCGCCAGAGGTAGATGTTCGCGTTCAATTGGAGAAGGCGGGCTTAAAGGTGACAAATAGCGCATCCATTAGTTTCATCCACAGGCTGGATCTCCTTTTTCTTCCCGGCCACAACCTGGTCGAGGGTCTTTCCATCAACCCAGGTGAATTGTTTATCCCCTATCTTTCGCTCATACTCCTTTGCCTTTTCAAAAAGCTCGGGATGATGCTTTTTAAGATTCTGCCACTCTCCAATCTGTTGGTAGAAACAAAAATAGCATCCTGAGCGAGATCTCCAGTTGTAGTAGGAAGGCCATCCGAGTCCTGTTTCTTCGAGGATATCCCTTACTCCGTCTATTCCAATTTCTCCGTCTCTAAAGGGGTAAACGGCTTGGATCGTAGGTTTCTGTGAAAACACGGGGGGCTTTTTCCCCTTATAACCCTCACGGTCCTCATCGCCTCGGATTCCTATGTAGGAAATGGCAAGTGAACCTTCCAGGTGTTTTTCAAGGGGTTTGATTTTCAGCGTCCCTGTGCACCATCGTGATCTAGCACTAGGAAGGTAATTCGAGTAAATCTCATTGAGAAAGATCTCGAAAGGGTTGCGGTCTCGTTCCTCGATGTTGAGATAGTTGAAAGCATTGATTCTTTCGATCTTTTTCCCGAGCAAGCGCTCTAACTTTTCGAGGAAATCGTAGGTTTCTGGAAGCTCGCATTTAGTGTCACAAAAAACATATTCTGCGGGAATCTGCGGGAAGTTGAGTTTCAGATAAAGGGCGAGTGCGGCGGAGTCCTTACCCCCGCTAATATTGACAATGTGTCTTCTCTCAGGCTCTTCTGTGATCGCAGCTAGAGCTTCCTCCATCGATATCATCGTACTCATGAACTTCGTTTCTTTTTCTGTTTCGCAGCGTTGCTAAGGGATGCTAGAAATTCCGCAGCTAGCTCCTCTCCTCCTACGTCTTTAAGTTTGTGCAATGCTTCCTCAATACGGGATTGTATCAGTTCGATCATACCTTTTGATTCGGTCTTGTCAGGCTTAAGTGACGAAAGGTCTTTTCCAAAGGCAAAATCCTCAACGCTGCGAATACTTTCAGCAAGGGCAGTGCTGAATTTATCGACGTCGCCGTCCCCCCAGCGGGAAACTGAGCACGGCGAAAGTTTCGACAGGTCGGAGAGCGAGTCGATAAGTTGAGCATCACTCTCGTAGTCGAATTGCATCCGCATTAGAATGGCATGGTCAGGGTGGCTCTTGGTGATAAATTTGCTGAAACTCTTTGCCCAGTCGCGAGCCGCCTCACTCGTTGTTCTTTTGTCTGAATCTGGAACTTGTAGAGCGCGCCGAAGAAACTTCGCTGCAGTCTCACGGTATTTGTCAGTGACTGATTCAATCTCGGTCTTAGCCGCCGCGAGGTCCTTTTGAATCTGTGATCTCGATGCCCCGATAAAAATTTGAGGAATTCGGGTCAAAAGAAGGAAGACAGGATCGCTGCTGCGCAAGAGAGCGTTTCTCAAATCTTTGGCTGGCTTTGAAAGCTGTCGTGTTTCCCGAGCCGCCTCCGGCAGCTGCCGAAGCCATGCATGCAGGGCTTCGAAAGTTTTTCTAAGCAGATCTGATTCGTCACCCACGTACTTCTGCTGGCAGAACAAGTGGCGAAGATCCTCAAGATAGTGCACAGTATCGGGGTCCAAAGCGAGAACTTTGACACTGAATCGCTCCGGCTGTTTGCAGAGCTCTTCAATCACTGAAGGCAGAACATCGGCGATATACTCTCCGTCTTTCATTAGACTCGTTGAGATAGCGAATGCCTTGAGACCTGCTGCAAACAGAACAGGAAGAATGCCTGCCCTTACTCCATATGGTGGCGCCTGCAAGGTATCGAATAATTCTCGAGGCGAACGACCTTCCGGACAAGGATCCCGAAAGAAGTCTTCCATCAGCTCCCACGCTTTGGCCAGTCCCGGATCCTGAATGGCAGAAGGTTTGGTAAAACCCCATCCGGTGCCGGAAGGGGCATAGAGTCCTGTGTTGAGCAGCACTGTTCTGAAGATAGCTGCGTCAGGGAAATTCCCGGTGATACCAAGTCCTTCTTTGCCAGTTCTCTCGAGGAGAGCTAGCAGAGCCTTCTTTCTCGAGTTGACCATCACTGGAGTCGGCTTTTTCTTAACGATAAGTTCGTTTTGAATAACCGGGGTATCTGGATAGTTTCTGTCCGTGATGGCAGAAAGAAAGATCTCGAGTTGACGTATTGATTCGATCTTAAATTCTTGTCCGCAATAGATCCAGTCGGTGTCATTGGCAGAAGGTACGACAAGCTTGTCAACCAACCTCTTGAGGTGAAGCCGTGAATCATCGAGCATCTGTTTGATCTCGGGAAGGACCAGCGGATCTGATTCGATGAGACTTGCGTCTCTCTCCATGCTCGAGAGGGCTGCCACCTCAGTTGCCGCATCCCGAATCTGCAGCGGCTCCGATGGGAGAGCGAAAACCACCCGTTTGTTTTGGGCATCCGTGGTCTTGCCTAATAAGTCGATGGCCTTTCTGGCCTGCATTATCTCGTCGGCGGTTTCCCCGAGGAGATAACAGATACGACCATCAGTGTCTGAATCGAGTTCGAGGACCTCCGGACGAATAATATTAAGATGATCCAGGAAATCCTGCGCCCTAAAGTAGATGCTTTCGAAGTATCTGTTTATGCCGAATCTATCGTTGTGCTCCCTCGGTCTCCAACAGGGAGGAAGGCACTCACGTTCGAGGAATTCATTGAGATTGAAAACTGTTGAGAGCCTCTGCTTCTCGTCTTCAAGTTTAGTGCGAAGGTCCAGGTCTGCTCCGTGCCAGATAGAGACTTCATCCGAGTGTTTTCGATGAAGAAGAAGCTTTCGAGCTACAAGGCTTTCAATCGTGTTCTCGGCATCCGCTCGTGAATCATAGGAGGCGTAGGCTGATACGACCTGGTCAAAGTTAACGCGATGTCTTTGCCCCGAGCTTCCTAAGCTCATGAGGCAACAAGTTTTGAGTGCTTCTTCTTCAGCGATAGTTTGAGCCTTGGATAGAGCGCTCTCGGTTTCCAACCATTGTCTGAACGTCCCGCCAGCCTCAGAGTCGGTCCGCATTTGATCGCTAAAAAAATCGTAGAGGTCAGACGGAGTGACCTCCTTATCCAAGTCCAATGTGAACAAGAAGGTGAATAAGGTTCTTTCGTTCTGTGAGACGCGTGCAGCAATTTTCGGCAAGAGAGCCAATGTGGCCGGGTTTAGAGGCCATGCCTTTTTGAAAATTTCAGAAAGTTCCTTAGCAGTAAAATTGCTCCACAATCCCTGCGCTTTCAACGTTTTGGCAACACTCGCAATCTTGGATGGGATGGGACAGGGGAGTCTTGATTTACGGGAAGAAACAATCTCTCCGAGGAGTCGGTAGATCTCTTTGCTATCTTCGATGTAGTCGAGAGTTTGGAACCGGCCTTCGATCTTCTTCCACTCTCGCTTTGCCCCCGAGGGAAGTTTTTTCCCGTAGTCCATAAATCCCTGGTGAAGGAACAGACTGAGAACTGTGGGGATTTTTTTCTGCCGGGATACCCTTTCGGCTAAAGTCTGGAGGTCATGAAGATTTCCTGTGAGGCCTTCCGAAACGAGATACTCAAGATGGCGCCCAAACTCATCCCAGTAGATCACAACCCGGTCAGCAGAAGCTTTCTCGGCTGAATCTTTGAGTGCTACCATTGCGTCCTCAAGTGAACTGTTTTCTGATATCTCTGTGACGGGGTAGGTCGCTGACTTCTTGCCAAGTCGCTTCAGAGAAGCTATGGCCGCCTTGGCAAGTGCGAGCGGAAGCGATTCGACGGCTCCTTCGAGCGCAAGGCCTAGGCCTTGGTCTCCCTTTTCGATCCGCTCGATTGCAGCTTGTGCGCTAGCATCGTTCACTTCGAACATTCTGCTCGCTATGTCAGAAAGGATGGCTCTTCCCTTGCCCCTGTTTTCTACAAGCTGCAGGGCGAATGTAGAGGCTAGGCTCTTACCAGAGCCATAGGGAGCGGTCACGAGAAACTCCCGACCTTCCGTATGACCGAGGAGATTCTCGATAAGCCCAACTGATTTTGCAGTTGGGAAAAAGTGCGCAATTCTCCCTGCGTCACCAGCATCAAGCGTGACGTTGATAGACCGAAGAAAGCGCTCCTGGGTTATCCGACTTTCAGAAGCTGTTTGTCTAGTTTTTGACGCCATGATGTAAGCTGTGATTGTTCATTCGAGAGTGACCGTTTCAACCACTCTTCTTTTGGTGCGTTTTTGATTTCAATCATCCGGTTACCTGCCATACCGCGGACCCTGATCCATTCTTCGCCCAATTCCTGCTCTGCCTTGAGCGCAAAGTCGTAGAGTTCTTCTGCGCGCATCATAAGAGCTCGTCCTGGTCCGGATCGACGGGATACCGCATCAACGATCGAGAGAGAAATGTAATCCTTATTATCCGCAGAGCCCTCAGTTCCACTCGCCATCACGCTGTAGCCAAGCATAACAGATGGGATTTCCTTCGTACCAAACTGGGGGATATAAAAGCCTGATTCTCTCGAAAAGGTTATAAGTCCTAAGCGAAGAAAAGGGCAGTCTTTCGTGTCTTCTGGTGTTAAATTGAGCTGGGGTATGCTCTGGGCGTAGCTCACTAAGATAGCAGAAATGTCTTTCTCAAGGGTCTTCTGTGCGGGGCATCGCAAGCTCGGGTTGTATTCAAGGCTTCGCTTTAGGCTCTCAACACAATAGGCTTTTTCGAAACGGTTGGTCTTGAAGTCGTTAAAGAACCAATTCCAAGCAAAGGCAAAGTCGGAGTTGTTCACAAGATTGACATGTAAAGCCCACCAGGTTGCTTCTGACTGGAAGTAGGGATCGTGTTTCATGATTACTTCCGCAAGTTCGCTTCTCACGGTGACTTTTTTACCCTCGGTTTCGGTGACGCCACAGGTGAGCATGGTTGCGTTGAGCCAATGTCGGATCGACTTAATCATGTTGCCACCTACGCCAAGGATGTCGGCAGCCTCAGGAGAGAGAAGCCCGTTCTCTCCAGGGACACCGGAGATGGAAAGCCCCTTACGAAGCCAGCCATCGCGGATGTGAAAAGTTTCGTGACCACCAAATCTCATGAGGCGAAGGAAAGGGTTGGATTCAAGATTTTCATGTAGTTCTTGTCGACGAGCTCGAGGGCACGCTCGACTTCATCCATAGTGTTCATCACCGAGAAGCTAAATCTGACGCTTGAGTAGGCTTGATCTTCGGTAAGCCCCATTGATGTGAGCACATGAGAAGGTTCGGGGCGGGCGGTTGTGCAGGCTGAAGATTGGGAGCACTCGATTCCGCAAAGATCCAATGCATTGACGAGGGCTTCTCCGCTAATTCCCGGGAACCGAAGATTCGAGGTGTTGCAGATCCGATTTTCGGGGTCGCCATTGATCTGGATCTCTGGGTGTCTCTGAAGAAGACCTCGTTCGAACTGATCGCGTAGATTTGCCATATGGATTACAGCGTCGCTAAGTCGATGTTCACGAATCCGGGCTGCCTCGCCAAAACCGACGATACAAGCCAAATTTTCAGTTCCTGGGCGAATTCCAGATTCTTGCTGCCCGCCATAGAACAAGGACGATGCAGCGAGGCGTGCTGACGGAGGGCCAGGAAGAGTCACCGCTCCGATTCCCTTTGGTCCGTGAAACTTGTGTGCCGTAAGGGAAGTAAAATCGGCAACCGGAAGGTTTGTTGTGAAAGGGATTTTGCCGACAGCTTGGGAAACATCTGAATGGAAGCAGATGCCACGGTTTGCGCAGATTTCCCGAATCTGCTCGATTGGCTGAATGATGCCTGTCTCATTGTTTACCCATTGGACGGAAACGAGGGCCGTGGACTGATCAGCAAGTTCGCGGAATTTTTCCAGTTGGATCCGTCCAGATGGATAAGCTTCCACCACAGCGACTTGGTAACCTTGTTCTTCCAGGCTTTGTTGAAGCTCGAGAATTGATGCATGCTCGGTTCCGGAGAGGATAACACGCTTCCGACTCACGGGAGCGGAGCGGAGTGCAAGTCGAAAAGCGAGATTATTGGCCTCGGTTCCACCACTCGTGAAAATGATGCACTCGGGCTCGACTTTCAGAAGGCGCGCAATGTGTTCTCGTGCTGCGAAAAGGCCCTTTCTTGCTTCATCTCCCGAATTCGAATTGCTGGAAGGGTTGCCCCAACAGTTCCTCAAGGAATGCGCCATCGCATCTACCACCTCAGGAAGCGGAGCAGTGGTGGCGTTGTTGTCGAGGAAGATCAAGCTCATGACCGATCAATTAAGACTTTTTCTTTTCGGGTGCCGAATTCCGCTGGATGGCTCTTGGCGGGAACAGCGACGGCTGGTTCATATCTTGGAGATGTCGCTCAGCACTAGTTACGAACCAGTCCTTAAGAGTAAGCCCCTCACGGGTAAGGGCTGCATAGAATTCCCTCTTAAAATCAGGATCAATTTCAAGCACAACTCGTCCAGATTCTCCTCTTGCCATGGTGTTATGTTACATAAGGCACATAACAGAGCAAGCGAAATTCAAGAGTTGTTCAAAGAAACAGTTCTTAAGCCCGGTTATTGCCTAAAAGACCCATATGTGACGGCTTTCCAGTGGAGCTGCGCCGCGCGCTGTTAATGGGAAGCATTCAGATGGGCGGATTTTTCAATCCAAAGATCTTAGTTTCGCTTCAAACCTTTTTTGCCAACCCCTTTGTCAATCCGTTTTGCTCCAGAGCGGACTCAAATTCCTCTCTGCTCGGGGCACCTTGATCATTTGACTTGAGCATTGCTTCAGTGATTCCCAGCTTTCGCAGACGGCTGCTATAGCGCTCCATCGATTTTCGCCCAGGATAGTCTGCAGGAAGGAATCGCTCCTTAAAAAACAGGATTTGGTGGGTGCGACCTTCGGAATGATCGAAAACGTTGACGAAAAGTCGACGGAGATCGACTTTGATTCGCGTTTGGAGTTCTGGCAGCGTTTTGCCATCGAAGTCGTCGTAGTGTTGAAACGTTAGTTTTCCTGAGTAGAGGTGGAGCTTGATCAGATCAGCTTGGTCTGGATCTCCGAACAGCCGGGCAGCACATTCGATGTAGATTCGAAGGATCGGGGGGAGTTGCGGGATCAATGATCGATGGATGGTGAAATGCCCCTCCGCTTCATCGAACCAGCCGAATTCCAAACCCTCAATGGCAATTTCCATTTCATCAGAGTCTCCAGCGGCAAACAGGAGGTCTCTGGCTTCGTCGCAGGCCATCGAGTAGTGTCCG